>NZ_CP077091.1:3250000-3598750 GCF_014268595.2 Pseudomonas hamedanensis | reverse complement strand
GGAACTGGCAACAACTCGCTGAAGATTCGGCGGCCTTACCCAGGCCGCCTCTCCAAGCACCTCAAAATTTCTACATGTGCGCGCCGTCTCTACAGACCGCGCGCCTTGTGGTGTCTGCGTCACAGTAGTCTTTGAGTCGTTGCAGTCAAAATTAAAAAAGTTTTGACTAGCACAGCATATCGCTTTAAACCTTTCACAAATGCGACATGAATTTGCGACAGTTCGTCGTCAAATTTGTGAGCCTCTGTGTCGCTGTGTACAATGACCACCCTTTTGCCCCCGCTAAGCCGGCGTACGTTCGGCGCGGATCGCAAGTGGTTGAATTGAAAAGAAATTTGCCTCGAGTAGAGGCAGCCTGGTGAGAAAGTGTCTATGAAAGCAGGTCTGTACCAACCAGATGAATTCAAGGATAACTGCGGTTTCGGCCTGATAGCGCATATGCAGGGCGAACCCAGTCATACCCTTTTGACGACGGCCATCGAGGCCCTGACCTGCATGACCCACCGCGGTGGGATTAATGCCGACGGCAAGACCGGTGACGGTTGCGGTCTGCTGATTCAAAAGCCTGACGCGTTCCTGCGAGCCATTGCCCAGGAAACCTTCAGTGTCGAGCTGCCCCGGCAATATGCCGTGGGCATGGTCTTTTTCAACCAGGATCCGGTCAAGGCCGAAGCCGCTCGCGAGAACATGAACCGCGAAATCCTCGCCGAAGGCCTGCAACTGATCGGCTGGCGCAAAGTGCCGATCGACACCAGCGTCCTCGGCCGCCTGGCGCTTGAGCGTCTGCCGCAGATCGAGCAGGTCTACATCGGCGGTGAAGGCCTGAGCGATCAGGACATGGCCGTCAAGCTGTTCAGCGCGCGTCGCCGTTCGTCGGTCGCCAATGCCGCTGACACCGACCACTACATCTGCAGCTTTTCGCATAAGACCATCATCTATAAAGGCCTGATGATGCCGGCCGACCTGGCCGCGTTTTATCCGGACCTGAGCGACGAGCGCCTGCAAACCGCAATTTGCGTGTTCCACCAGCGCTTCTCCACCAACACCCTGCCGAAATGGCCGCTGGCGCAGCCGTTCCGCTTCCTCGCCCACAACGGCGAGATCAACACCATTACCGGTAACCGCAATTGGGCGCAGGCCCGTCGGACCAAGTTCACCAACGATCTGATGGATCTGGAAGAACTCGGCCCGCTGGTCAACCGTGTCGGTTCCGACTCCTCGAGCATGGACAACATGCTTGAACTGATGGTCACCGGTGGCATCGACCTGTTCCGTGGCGTGCGCATGATCATTCCGCCTGCGTGGCAGAACGTCGAAACCATGGACCCGGACCTGCGTGCGTTCTACGAGTACAACTCGATGCACATGGAGCCGTGGGACGGCCCGGCCGGCGTGGTCATGACCGACGGTCGCTACGCGGTGTGCCTGCTCGACCGTAACGGTCTGCGTCCCGCGCGCTGGGTTACCACCACCAACGGTTTCATCACCGTTGCGTCGGAAATCGGCGTCTGGAACTACCAGCCGGAAGACGTGATCGCCAAGGGCCGTGTCGGCCCGGGCCAGATCCTTGCCGTGGACACCGAAACCGGGCAGATCCTCGACACCGATGCGATCGACAACCGTCTGAAATCCCGTCATCCGTACAAACAATGGCTGCGCAAGAATGCCCTGCGCATTCAGGCAACCATGGAAGACAACGACCACGGTTCGGCTTTTTACGATGTCGATCAGCTCAAGCAGTACATGAAGATGTATCAGGTCACGTTCGAGGAACGCGATCAGGTGCTGCGTCCGCTCGGCGAGCAAGGTTACGAAGCCGTTGGCTCGATGGGTGACGACACGCCGATGGCTGTGCTGTCCCAGCGTGTGCGCACACCGTACGACTATTTCCGCCAGCAATTCGCGCAGGTGACCAACCCACCGATCGACCCGCTGCGTGAAGCGATCGTGATGTCGCTGGAAATCTGCCTGGGGGCCGAGCGCAACATTTTCCAGGAGTCGCCGGAACACGCCTCGCGGGTGATTCTCAGCTCGCCAGTGATCTCGCCGGCCAAGTGGCGCTCGCTGATGAACCTCGACCGCCCAGGTTTCGAGCGGCAGATCATCGATCTCAACTACGACGAAAGCCTCGGCCTCGAAGCGGCGATCCGCAACGTTGCCGATCAGGCTGAAGAAGCCGTGCGCGCCGGGCGGACCCAGATCGTCCTGAGCGACCGCCATATCGCCCCGGGCAAGCTGCCGATCCACGCCTCCCTGGCCACCGGCGCGGTGCACCACCGCCTGACCGAAAAAGGCCTGCGTTGCGATTCCAACATCCTCGTTGAAACCGCAACGGCACGCGATCCGCACCACTTCGCCGTGCTGATCGGTTTCGGCGCCTCGGCGGTCTATCCGTTCCTGGCCTACGAAGTGCTGGGCGACCTGATCCGCACCGGCGAAGTGCTGGGCGACCTCTATGAGGTGTTCAAGAACTACCGCAAGGGCATCACCAAAGGCCTGCTCAAGATCCTGTCGAAGATGGGTATCTCGACCATCGCCTCGTACCGTGGTGCGCAGTTGTTCGAAGCCATTGGTTTGTCCGAGGAGGTCTGCGACCTGAGCTTCCGCGGCGTGCCAAGCCGCATCAAGGGCGCACGTTTCGTCGACATCGAGGCCGAGCAGAAAGCCCTCGCCATCGAAGCCTGGAGCCCGCGCAAACCGATCCAGCAGGGCGGTCTGCTGAAGTTCGTCCACGGTGGCGAATATCACGCCTACAACCCAGACGTGGTCAACACCCTGCAGGCCGCTGTGCAGCAGGGCGATTACGCCAAGTTCAAGGAATACACTTCGCTGGTGGACAACCGTCCGGTGTCGATGATTCGCGACCTGTTCAAGGTCAAGACCCTCGACACGCCGCTGGACATGAGCGAGATCGAGCCGCTGGAATCGGTGCTCAAGCGCTTTGACTCCGCCGGTATCTCGCTGGGCGCATTGTCGCCGGAAGCTCACGAAGCCCTGGCCGAAGCCATGAACCGCCTCGGTGCGCGTTCCAACTCCGGTGAAGGCGGTGAAGATCCGGCACGCTACGGCACCATCAAGAGCTCGAAAATCAAGCAAGTCGCCACTGGCCGTTTTGGTGTGACCCCGGAATACCTGGTCAACGCTGAAGTGCTGCAGATCAAGGTCGCGCAAGGCGCCAAGCCGGGCGAGGGCGGGCAACTGCCGGGCGGCAAGGTCAACGGTCTGATCGCCAAGCTGCGTTATGCAGTGCCGGGCGTGACCCTGATTTCGCCACCACCGCACCACGACATCTATTCGATCGAAGACTTGTCGCAGCTGATCTTTGACCTAAAGCAGGTCAACCCGCAGGCACTGGTTTCGGTGAAACTGGTTGCGGAGGCGGGCGTCGGCACCATCGCCGCCGGTGTGGCCAAGGCCTATGCGGACCTGATCACCATCTCCGGTTATGACGGTGGTACCGGTGCGTCGCCGCTGACCTCGATCAAATACGCTGGCGCACCGTGGGAACTGGGCCTGGCTGAAACCCACCAGACCCTGCGCGGCAACGACCTGCGCGGCAAAGTCCGGGTACAGACCGATGGCGGCCTGAAAACCGGCCTCGACGTGATCAAAGCGGCGATCCTCGGCGCCGAAAGCTTCGGCTTCGGCACCGCGCCAATGATCGCGCTGGGCTGCAAATACCTGCGCATCTGCCACCTGAACAACTGCGCCACCGGCGTCGCGACTCAGAACGAGAAGCTGCGCAAGGACCACTACATCGGCACCGTCGACATGGTGGTGAATTTCTTCACCTACGTTGCCGAAGAAACCCGTGAGTGGCTGGCCAAGCTCGGCGTGCGCTCCCTCGAAGAGCTGATCGGTCGTACCGATCTGCTGGAAATCCTCGAGGGCCAGACCGCCAAGCAAAACCATCTGGACCTGACGCCGCTGTTGGGCAGCGATCACATCCCGGCGGACAAGCCACAGTTCTGCGGTGTTGAGCGCAACCCGCCGTTCGACCAAGGCCTGCTGGCCGAGAAAATGGTCGAGATGGCGTCGTCGGCGATCAACGACCTCAGCGGCGCCGAGTTCGATCTGAATATCTGCAACTGCGACCGTTCGATCGGCGCACGGATCTCCGGCGAAATCGCGCGCAAGCACGGCAACCAGGGCATGGCGAAAGCGCCGATCACTTTCCGCTTCAAAGGCACCGCCGGGCAGAGCTTCGGCGTGTGGAACGCCGGCGGTCTGAACATGTACCTGGAAGGCGACGCCAACGACTACGTCGGCAAGGGCATGACCGGCGGCAAGCTGGTGATCGTTCCGCCGAAGGGCAGCGTCTACAAGACTCAGGAAAGCGCCATCATCGGTAATACCTGCCTGTACGGCGCCACTGGCGGCAAGCTGTTCGCCGCTGGCACCGCTGGCGAGCGTTTCGCCGTGCGTAACTCCGGTGCCCACACCGTCGTGGAAGGCACTGGCGATCACTGCTGCGAATACATGACCGGTGGTTTTGTCTGCGTGCTGGGCAAGACCGGTTACAACTTCGGCTCAGGCATGACCGGTGGTTTCGCCTACGTGCTCGATCAGGACAACACCTTCGTTGACCGGGTCAACCACGAACTGGTGGAAATCCAGCGGATCAGCGGCGAGGCGATGGAAGCCTATCGCAGCCACCTGCAGAACGTGCTGAACGAGTATGTCGCGGAAACCGACAGCGAGTGGGGTCGTGAACTCGCCGAGAACCTCGATGATTACTTGCGTCGTTTCTGGTTGGTCAAGCCGAAGGCTGCCAACTTGAAATCGTTGCTTTCCAGCACTCGTGCCAACCCGCAGTGATATGCGCCTGAAGAGTTTGATGAGGTTTTAACAATGGCTGAACGTCTGAATAACGACTTCCAGTTCATCGATGTCGGGCGCAAAGATCCGAAGAAGAAACTGTTGCGTCAACGCAAGAAAGAGTTCGTCGAGATCTACGAACCGTTCAAACCCCAGCAGTCGGCCGATCAGGCTCACCGCTGCCTGGGCTGCGGCAACCCGTATTGCGAATGGAAGTGCCCGGTGCACAACTTCATTCCCAACTGGTTGAAACTGGTCGCCGAGGGCAACATCCTCCAGGCCGCCGAGCTGTCGCACCAGACCAACACCCTGCCGGAAGTCTGCGGCAGGGTGTGTCCCCAGGACCGTCTGTGCGAGGGTGCCTGCACCCTCAACGACGGTTTCGGTGCGGTGACCATCGGTTCGGTCGAGAAATACATCACCGACACCGCGTTCGCCATGGGCTGGCGCCCGGACATGTCCAAGGTCAAACCGACCGGCAAGCGTGTCGCGATCATTGGCGCCGGCCCGGCGGGTCTGGGTTGTGCCGACGTGCTGGTGCGCGGCGGCGTGACCCCGGTGGTGTTCGACAAGAACCCGGAAATCGGCGGCTTGCTGACCTTCGGCATCCCCGAGTTCAAACTGGAAAAGACCGTGCTGAGCAATCGTCGCGAAGTCTTCACCGGCATGGGCATCGAGTTCCGTCTCAACACCGAAGTCGGCAAAGACGTGACCATGGAACAACTGCTCGCCGAATACGATGCAGTGTTCATGGGCATGGGGACTTACACCTACATGAAGGGCGGCTTTGCCGGTGAGGATCTGCCGGGCGTTTACGACGCGCTGGACTTCCTGATCGCCAACGTCAACCGCAACCTGGGCTTTGAAAAGTCGCCGGAAGATTTCGTCGACATGAAAGGCAAGAAGGTTGTAGTGCTGGGTGGCGGCGACACGGCGATGGACTGCAACCGCACCTCGATTCGCCAGGGCGCCAAGTCGGTGACTTGTGCCTATCGTCGTGACGAAGCGAACATGCCCGGCTCGCGCAAAGAGGTGAAGAACGCCAAGGAAGAAGGCGTGAAATTCCTCTACAACCGTCAGCCGATCGCTATCGTCGGTGAAGACAAGGTCGAAGGCGTGAAAGTCGTCGAGACCCGTCTCGGCGAACCGGACGCCCGTGGCCGTCGCAGCCCCGAGCCGATTCCCGGTTCCGAAGAGATCATCCCGGCCGACGCCGTGGTCATCGCGTTCGGTTTCCGCCCGAGCCCGGCGCCGTGGTTCGAGCAGTTCGAGATCCAGACCGACAGCCAGGGCCGCGTTGTTGCGCCTGAGCAAGGTCAGTACAAGCACCAGACCAGCAACCCGAAAATCTTCGCCGGTGGCGACATGGTGCGCGGTTCCGACCTGGTGGTGACGGCGATCTTCGAAGGGCGTAATGCGGCTGAGGGGATCCTCGATTACCTCGGCGTCTAACAAACGACGCGATCTGATCGTTCCCACGCTCCGCGTGGGAATGCCTCCATGGACGCTCTGCGTCCGCTTTTAACGTCGTGACGCAGAGCGTCACAGGATGCATTCACACGCAGAGCGTGGGAACGATCTGCCCGAGTGAAACCGCAATTAATTGACCCGATAGACAAAAGGCTGACCCACATCCGTGCCTTTTGCCTCGCGCTCTGAGAAAATGCCCGCACTTTTTTTCCGGATGCCGACATGACTGCCCTGAAGAACGACCGCTTCCTCCGCGCCCTGCTCAAGCAACCCGTTGACGTCACCCCAGTGTGGATGATGCGCCAGGCCGGTCGCTACTTGCCGGAATACCGCGCCAGCCGCGCCCACGCCGGCGACTTCATGAGCCTGTGCATGAATCCGGAATTCGCCTGCGAAGTCACCCTGCAACCCCTCGACCGCTATCCGCAACTGGACGCGGCGATCCTGTTTTCCGACATCCTCACCATTCCCGATGCCATGGGGCAAGGTCTGTACTTTGAGACAGGTGAAGGTCCGCGTTTCAAAAAAGTCGTCAGCACCCTGGCCGACATCGAAGCCCTGCCGATCCCTGATCCGCACAAGGATCTCGGCTACGTCATGGACGCAGTCAGCACTATCCGTCGCGAACTCAACGGTCGTGTGCCGCTGATCGGTTTCTCCGGCAGCCCATGGACGCTGGCGACCTACATGGTCGAAGGCGGTTCGTCGAAAGACTTCCGCAAGACCAAAGCGATGCTCTACGACAATCCGCAAGCCATGCACCTGCTGCTGGATAAACTGGCGCAGTCGGTGACGTCGTACCTCAACGGCCAGATCCAGGCCGGTGCGCAAGCAGTACAGATTTTCGACACTTGGGGCGGTAACCTGTCGGCGGCGGCGTATCAGGAATTCTCCCTGGCCTACATGAAGAAAATCGTCAGCGGCCTGATCCGCGAGCACGACGGCCGCAAAGTGCCAGTGATCCTCTTCACCAAGAACGGCGGCCTGTGGCTGGAAAGCATCGCCGAAGCTGGTGCCGACGCACTGGGCCTGGACTGGACCTGCGACATCGGCAACGCCCGCGCCCGTGTCGGCGACAAGGTCGCGCTGCAAGGCAACATGGACCCGACCGTGCTCTACGCCAAACCGCAAGCGATCCGCACCGAAGTCGGACGCATTCTGGCCAGCTACGGCAAGGGCAGCGGTCACGTGTTCAACCTCGGCCATGGCATCACGCCTGAGGTTGATCCGGAACACGCCGGCGCATTCCTTCGCGCGGTGCATGAGCTGTCGGCGCAGTATCACGAGTGATTGCGGCACAATAAAAAACGCCCGGCTAACTGCCGGGCGTTTTTGTTTGCGATGGATTTATCGTCCGAGGAGTTGTTCGGCGTAGCGGGCGATAATGTGGTCGAAAGGCTTTTGATCGGAGACTTTTGCCGCTCGAATCACGTTGACGAGGTATTCGAGATCTTCATTGCCGGCGCTCGCGATGAATTCATCATCAAACAGTCGACGGATCGTGTCTCGGCGCCGGTTGTTCAGATAGGCAATATCGAGCGCCAGAACTTCAATCATTTTGGCGGCTGGCAAATCTCTAGAATCCGTTGGCTGAATTTCGCCATTTTGCAGGTATTTGAAGCGCAGTTCGCACTGCTCATCCATCGGAGATATCTGCAAGGCTTCCTCAAACCAGTTTCCTTTGCGGTGTCCACAATGCAGTGGATTGCCGGGCCTGGTTTCACGCAGACAGGAGGCGAGGAGGTTCTGATAATCCAGCGCCAGCGCTTCAAAATGCTCTTGAGGCCGGAAATGTTCTATGTGGCTGGTAGTCGCTTCTATTTCTCTGCCGCAATAACAACACAGTGATCCTTGCTCCCGTAACAAGGCTGCGTGCAGCTCCCGCTTTTGCGGATTTTGCAAAGTGGGGTAGGTAGGAATCCATTCATCGTTTGCCGAGCTTTTCCAGGCTGTAAATGAGGCGGGTTCAGTTCCTTTGAGCACTCGCTTCATTTGCCAAGAATCTCCTTGCGCCTGATGAGTGCCTCTGCACCGGCAAATTCCGGAAGATCCGGTGCCTTCTTCTTCAGGGCCTCAAGCTGCGATTTCGCCTTTTCCAGGTCGTTGTCTTCCAAGGTGGAAAAAAGCTTCGAGAGCAGGTTTTCAATCTCCGGTTCACGCTGGCCAACGCCCATGACTTCTTCGAGCACGCTGCTGGAATCCAGACCATAGGTGACGCGAGGGTGTGAGGATTCGCCGTTGTGCAGCACGATGACCTCTTCGGGCTGCAAACTGCCGATTATTTGCGGGGAGTGACTGGCGGCGATGAACTGGACTTTGGGGAATGCCTGCCGCAACGCCGGAACGATGGTGCGTTGCCAGGCAGGATGCAGATGGATATCGAGTTCGTCGATGATGATCACGCCAGCGGTGTTTTTCAGAACATCCTTACCCATGTGGGGGTTGAGGATGCACATGCGGCGGGCGATGTCAGCGAAAAGGGCAACCATACCGCGTTGCCCATCGCTCAGCTCACTGAAAGGAAATGTAGTCTTCTCGAGTTGGATCAGCAATGTCTGCGATCGAAGGTCGTAACGCAAATCCCGGGCTTCTGGCAAGGCGATTTGAATCGCCCGGTTAACCCAGGCAAGCTCATCCTCCTCGGTGGGAGTGGCTCCAATCCCGGCGTCCAGTACATTCTGCATGCGCTCCAAGGTCTTGCTGATCAGCCAAGTTTCAAAGTCTTTCAGGTTTGTGACGGTATCAAACCAGTCCGAGTATCCATCCAAACGAGAAACGCGCTGCCTGGCCGCGTATTCTGCCGCCACCCCAAGCATTTTCCAGCGCCTGTTTGCACGATAAAACCCCAACAAGGGCAGATCGATTGTTGATTCCGAACTGACGCTATTGATGACGTCTAGCGCTTTACCAGACGGCCTTGTATCCAGTATCCGATGATCAGCGGCCAGCCAATGGACGTCCCAGCCGTTAGAACCAAGCAAATCTCCCTTGGCTTCCAAAACCAGAGGAAATACACGTTCGAAGCGAGTTCTTTTTTCAAACTCGTTAAAGACGAAACGTACTGACTCTTTCGTCAGCAGATCTTCAGGGTGACTGAAGGTTTGGCCAAACTCGACAAATGAGCTCGCCACCGCCTGTAGCAATGACGTTTTCCCGCTCCCATTGACCCCCACCACCAAATTGAACCCTGGCTGGAAGTCAAAAGTGGCATCTTCGTAGCAACGAAAATTTTGAATGTGGAGACGGTCCAGGCGCATTCTGGCTTCCCTTTACCAAAGCAGACGAATGTCGTCAGTGTACCTTGGCGCGCGATTACCGCTAGGGCGCAGTTGTGGCTAAACCTGTGCTGCGCCGGGCAACGGCGGCAACTTCGCCAGCTTCAACGCCACCAGCAGCGCAATCAGCAACAACGCGCCGATAAACAGCCCGATCCCGTTCCACCCGCCAAAATGCCAGAACACCCCGCCCGCCGTCCCGGCAATGCTCGACCCGGCGTAATAACTGAACAGGTACAGCGACGACGCCTGCCCTTTGGCCGTCAACGCCCGACGCCCGATCCAGCTGCTCGCCACCGAGTGCGCGGCAAAGAAGCCGAAGGTGAACACCAGCATGCCGACGATCACCAACAACAACGAGGTGAACATCGTCAGTGCCAGCCCTGCGAACATCAGCGCAATCGTCGCCCAGAGCACTTTGCGCCGCCCGAGTTTGTCCGCCAGTGAACCGATTTTCGCCGAGCTGTAGATCCCCGACAGGTACACCACCGAGAGCAAGCCGACATACACCTGATCAAGGTTGTACGGCGCCGCCAGCAAGCGGTAGCCGATGTAGTTGAACAGCGTGACAAACGCGCCCATCAACACAAACGCTTCGAGAAACAGCAGCGGCAGGCCGGCGTCGCGAAAGTGCAGGGTGAAGCCCTCAAGCAGACTGCGCGGGTGCAGCGAGCGGGCGCGGAAGTTGCGCGACTCCGGGAGGATCTTCCAGAACACCGCCGCAGCGATAAGCGCCAGTCCACCGATCACCAGCATCGCCGTGTGCCAGCTGACGAAATCGATCAGCACCCCGGTGATCAAGCGTCCGCTCATCCCGCCAATGGCGTTGCCGCCGATGTACAAGCCCATCGCCAGACCGATGTGCTGTGGATGAATTTCTTCGCTGAGATAGGTCATCGCGACCGCTGCCAGGCCGCTCAACGACAAGCCGATCAGGGCGCGCATGATCAGCACGCCGTGCCAGCTCGGCATCATCGAACTGGCGAGCGTGCACAGCGCGGCGGCAAACAGTGCCGCCACCATCACCGGTTTGCGCCCGATGCGATCGGAAATCGGCCCGGTAATCAACAGACCGAAGGCCAGCATGCCGGTTGCCACTGACAGGATAAGGCTGCTCTGCGCCGCATTGATCCCGTATTCGTGGGACAGCAACGGCATCATCGGCTGCACGCAATAGAGCAGCGCGAAGGTGGCGAACCCACCGCAGAACAGCGCCAGTGCCGTGCGCATAAACGCCGGGGTGCCTTTTTCAATGTAGATCTCTTGCAGCTCGGCGATTGCGTCGTCGGCAGCGGGTGGGACTTCGTGGGCAAGGGGCGCGACAGCAGTTTTCACTTCAGACCTCGGAAAGCACAGCCGGGCAGGCAATGAAAAAATCATATAGCTGGCTAATGTTTCTATCCAATATATTGTTCGACCTGTTTGATAGCTTTAACGACTTAATGAGGTTTGCATGGAATTGCGTCATTTGCGCTACTTCATTGCGGTGGCCGAAGAACTGCATTTCGGCCGCGCCGCACAGGTACTGGGCATTTCCCAGCCACCGCTGAGCCAGCAGATTCAGGCGCTGGAGCAAGAAGTCGGCGCGCGTCTGTTTGAAAGAACCAATCGTCGGGTTGAACTCAGCGAGGCGGGTCGCTTGTTTCTGCAGGAGGCGCGGCTGGTGCTGGCCCAAGTCGATAAAGCGGCGGATGTTGCGCGTCGGGCGCAGTTGGGCGAACTGGGGGAGTTGAAGATTGGCTTCACCTCGTCGGCGCCGTTCAATTCGACGATTCCTCAGGCGATCTTTTCCTTTCGCCAACGCTTCCCGGCGGTACATCTGAACCTGCGCGAGATGAGCAGCACGATGGTTGCCGATGCCTTGGTCGACGAGTCGATAGAGGTCGGCATCATGCGCCCGCTGGGCTTGCCGGATTCGCTAAGCGTGGTGGAGTTGATGCGGGAGCCGTTGGTGGCGGTGCTCAGTTCCAAGCATCCGTTGGCCCAGGGCAGCGACGAAGGTCTGCTTCTCTCGGCGCTGGCGCTTGAGCCCTTCGTGTTTTTCCCGCGCAGCTATGGCAGCGGTCTCTATGCGCAATTGCTGAGCCTGGCCCGTGACGCTGGCTTCAGCCCACACTTTGCCCAAGAGGCCGGCGAGGCAATGACCATCATCGGTCTGGTGGCGGCAGGTCTGGGGGTGTCGGTGCTGCCGGCGTCTTATCAACGCATGCGCATCGACGGCGTGGTCTATCGCCCGCTGCTCGATCCCGAGGCGATTTCGGCGGTGTGGCTGGTGCAGCGCAAGGATCAGAAATCGCCGATGGCCAAGGCGTTTGTCGAACTGCTCACGCGCAAGGTGGAGCCTCTGATTGAGTGAAGGCCGCTGGCGCTTTCGCGAGCAGGCTCGCTCCCACATTTGATCGCCGTCACCCTGTGGGAGCGAGCCTGCTCGCGAAGAGGCCAGAAGCCGCCCCCCAGACATTCAGGTGCCAACTAAGGCAACCGCACCAGATCCCCCCTCAATGCTACCCGCGTGACAAAAATACCTGCCCGGCACTCGTACGTATTCAAATCCTTGCGCACCCGCTGGTCGTAGTAACTGACGATATTGACCACCGCATTCGCCCCGGCCCGCTTGGCATCGGCCTGCAACTTGATCAGGTTCGACTGCAAAACCCATTCGCAGGATCGCTGATCGCTCTTGTTGAAACCATTGGTTTTCAGGTCGCTGATCACCCCACGGCGCAACAACTGCTGAGTGCCCTGCGGCCCGTTACCGATCAGGTAAAACTTCACGCTGCCATCGAGTCGCCCGGCACGAATGGCGTCCGACAGCACGGTTTCGAAAGGCATGTACATCAGGTTCGTGGCGTGGCTGGCGCCGGGCAGGAGTGTCAAAAGCGCAACGGCGATCAGGACTTTCACTTGCATGGTCATCTCCTTTGACAATGAAAGAGAACCGCGAATGCAGGTATTGAGTTGTGGCCTGCTTAAGCGAGTGTAGATGCTGCAAGGGAGTAAGAGGTGTGCAGAGAGCTACATTTCCCGTAACGGATCTGCCTTAGGGGAACGCTCTATTTTTGCGCAGAATCGCTTCTTTTTCAGTGAGTGCCACGGATGCCACTTCGTTACCAGCCCAAGGAGGGCAGCGTGCTTATTTGCGATTTCAGAGGTTATGAAGTGCCTGAAATGGTCAAGGTGAGACCAGTCGTCGTGCTACGTAGACACCGCAGCAATAGTCTATTGGTAACTGTCGTGCCCTTGAGCACTACAGCACCTGATTGTCTGCTTGATCACCATCTTGAACTGGCGAGTCATCTACACGGCGCCAATCCGAAATGTTGGGCCAAATGTGACATGGTGGCTACGGTCAGCCTTTCACGGCTCGACCGAATTAAAAGTCGAGATCGTACAGGTAGGCGCGTCTATCTGATTTCACATCTCGCAATAGAAGAGTTTTACGCCATCAAAGCCGCAGTGAAAAAGGCATTGGGACTGTGATGGCTCTGAATATGGCACCGAAAGGCGAACTGCCAGCCGTTGTCTGCCGGTGTCTTTCAAGCGATACTGCCTGCGTTCCCGAAAGGGGCTTGTGAGACTCTGAGGATCCTGGGCAACCAGCCATCGCAGAGCCAGGCAGGTAACCGGTCATGACAAGCCGACCTGTCTGTGAAAGGGCGCCGAATGGCGCCCTTTGTCGTTTCTACTGTCCAATCAATCCACGTGCGCCAAATCACCGCGCAACGCCACGCTCGACACCACCAGCCCGGCCCGGCACTGGAATTTCTCGGTGTCTTTGTACAGGTCGCGCTGGTCGACGCTGGCGATGTTGATCACGGCGTTGGCGTCGGCTTTCTTCGCGGCGTCCTGCAGCGTTGCCAGGGCTGATTGCAAAGCCCAGAAGCAGGCGTCTTCGTCGGATTTGTTCGAGCCGTTGGTCTTGCGGCTGCTGCTCACGGTGTCGAGTTTGCGCACCTGTTTTATCACCGATGGCCAATGCATTTGTCGAACTGCTGACGCGCAAGGTTGACCCGGCAGAGACATGATTGCTGCGCAATCAAATCGCGAGCAGGCTCGCCCTACAACGATGTGCTGATTTTTCAGCCGCCGAGCAGGAGTGAGGTGTTAGATGCGTCCGTTAATCCTGTTCATGACGCTATTCAGGTCGTTCATGGGATTGTTATTTCTATCTGCGCAAATCAGTGATGGCAGGGTACAGGTGGTCGTTGATGGAAGAGCGTTAGCTTCACAAATGCACGATTCAGTTGAACTTGAATTGAAAAAAGGGGTTCCGTTGTGACTGGATACCCCTCACAAATCGAAGGTCGTCGATGTCCGGATATGTAGGCTCATTAGGCCTTATGGATTAGGGCTACGTTACTTAATCTTTTATTTCAACAAATATTGAGACGGAGCAGTACATCTTTTTACCGTTGTCTTCATACATGACGTTTTGCGTATACGGTGCATACATCCGTTGAAACCCTATAATTTCCCCTGCTTCCTCTGTACTTATTTCTTCGTTACCGTCGTAGCGCAGATATTGATTGATCTTAGATACAAAGTCCTCAGTCGAGACATAAGTGTCAGAACCCTTAGCCTCAACCGAGAGGTGCGCGTAATAATTTTTTGGATCAGGTTGATTGATTTTAATGTAAAAATTCTCACTTTTGACTCTTATGTCTCCATAGTCAGGCCCGCTGACATCTATCATGAGTTGTTGGATTTTTTTCTTTAAATCCACTGGGAGCTGTTTATCTGGCATGGTACTTCCTTTTATCAAAGATAGTTGGGGTTTAACATTAAGTCGTTATTGCTTGATGTTGGGCTGCATAGATAGAGTAGGCGCGCCGAATTGTTAGTGCACCTGTCAGATGTGACAGTTTTTTAGAGCTTTTCGCGCTAGCTGTCTGGTGTTTTTATGGCGGCCGGTATAACGGAGTGACAAGTTTGATTCTTTGTACTTCAAGTGCTTTTTAGTCAGAGTTATACCGGAAAAATGAAGTAGCATATGAAACTGAGCGCTATTGCAGGCTCTAATAGGCAGGATCAGCATGCCCCGGCATGCTTTATCGATACGATGAAGACGAGGCGGTCGGTCATTTAACCGCTGTGGGTACAAGAAAAATGCCCCGGGCGAGCCAGGGCATTTACGGGTACTCCGTGTGAGTCTTCTAAAAGCCGCGGGGGCTCTTTGTCGTTTCTACTGTCCAATCAATCCACGTGCGCCAAATCACCACGCAACGCCACGCTCGACACCACCAGCCCGGCCCGGCACTGGAATTTTTCGGTGTCTTTGTACAGGTCGCGCTGGTCGACGCTGGCGATGTTGATCACGGCGTTGGCGTCGGCCTTCTTCGCGGCGTCCTGCAGTGTCGCCAGGGCTGATTGCAGGGCCCAGAAGCAGGCGTCTTCGTCAGACTTGTTCGAGCCGTTGGTCTTGCGGCTGCTGCTCACGGTGTCGAGTTTGCGCACCTGTTTTGGCAGGGTTTCGCCCGCCAGATAGAACTTCACGCTGCCGTCGAGCAGGCCGGCGTCGGTGGCGCGTTTGACGCCCTCGCGAAAGCTCAGGTAAGTCGGCTCGTCGGCGCCCTGTTTGATGATGCCAAGGTTGTTCACGTACTCGATGTCCGGGTTGATCGACAGCTCTTTCAGCACGTTGTCGCGCAGGCGGTTGACCCAGCGGTTGTAGTTGCCGTGGATTTTGCCGTCCTTGGCGTTGAGGCCGTAGCTGCTGCGGTAGTCGATTTCGAACGAGGTCGGGGTGAACGGAATATCGACTTCGGCGTGATGACGACCGCGGACGGTGATGGCGGCCTTGATCATGCCCGGACGCACCGATTGCACGACCCATTGACGATCGTTCAGTGCGGTGACGATCGCGCGGCTCATCTGTTGCTGGGTGAAGCCCAGGTTCGGCGAGAACTCTTCCTTGGCGTTATACACCGGTTTGCTGGTGCATCCGCCGAGTACAAAGGCCAGGGCCAGCAGGGCGGCGATGCGGTAAAACTGAGTCATTCCCTTCACTCCAAATGTCTTGCGGTCAGTGCCAGCGGCGGAAAATCAACGAGGTGTTGACGCCACCAAAAGCGAAATTGTTGTTCATCACGTAGTCGTGATGCATCTGGCGGAATTCGCCGCGCAGGTAGTCGAGCTTGCCGCAGTGCGGGTCGACCTCGTCGAGGTTGAACGTGTGCACGTATTCGTCGCGATTGAGCATTTCGATGCTGAACCACGACTCCAGTGCGCCGCAGGCTCCCAGCGTGTGGCCGAGGAAACTTTTCTGCGAACTGATCGGCATGCGTTCACCGAACAAACTGCTGGTCGCCAGTGTTTCGGCAATGTCGCCCTGTTCTGTAGCCGTGCCGTGGCCATTGACATAACCGATGGCGTCCGGCGTCAGCCCGGCGTCTTCCAGCGCCAGCTCCATGGCGCGACGCATGGTCAGCTGTTCCGGGCGGGTGGTGTGCTGGCCATCGGCATTGCTGCCGAAACCGACGATCTCGGCGTGGATATGCGCGCCACGGGCGAGGGCGTGTTCAAGCTCCTCAAGAACCAGCATGCCGCCACCTTCGCCAATGACCAGGCCGTCGCGGCCCTTGTCGTACGGGCGTGGGCTGGTCTGCGGTGCATCATTTTTCAAACTGGTGGCGTAGAGCGCGTCGAAGACCATGGCTTCGGTCGGGCACAGCTCTTCGGCGCCGCCGGCGAGCATCAACGGCAAGCGCCCGAACTTGATCGCCTCGTAGGCGTAGCCGATGCCCTGGCTGCCGCTGGTGCAGGCACTGGACGTCGGGATAAGGCGCCCGGTGAGGCCGAAGAAAATGCTGATATTGGCGGCGGTGGTGTGCGGCATCATGCGCACGTAGGAGTTGGCGTTGAGCCCCTCGGCCACCGAGTTGAGCAGCATGTTGCCGAACGCCTTGATCTCGTCGGTGCTGCCGGTGGATGAACCGCACGCCACGCCCATGCGCCCGTCCTTGATCGACTCGTCGCCCAGTAGCCCGGCGTCGGCCAGGGCTTGTTCCGCTGCCCCGACTGCCAGACGCGAAACCCGGCCCATGCTGCGCAGTTGCTTGCGCGTCCAGTGCGCCGGTACCACGAAGTCATCGATCGGCCCGGCCAGGCGCGTGTTGAGTTCGCTGAAGCGGTCCCACTCGTCCATCCGGCGAATGCCACTGCGATTGGCCGCAAAGTTGCCGGCGATGGTTGCCCAGTCGCTGCCCAGCGAGGTGATGCCGGCCATGCCGGTGACGACGACGCGCTTCATCAGCACAGGCCTCCGTTGACCGCCAGGACCTGGCGGGTGATGTACGAGGCTTCCGCCGACATCAGGAAATTCACCGCGGCGGCCACTTCTTCAGGGCTGCCCATGCGTTGCGCGGGGATCATTTTCATCAGTTCTTCCACCGGCACGTTTTCGTCGAGCATGGCCGTGTCGATCAGCCCCGGCGCGACGCAGTTAACCGTGATTTTGCGCTTGCCCAGCTCGATCGCCAACGCTTTCGCCGCGCCGATCACGCCGGCCTTCGACGCGCTGTAATTGACCTGGCCGCGATTGCCGATCAGCCCGGACACGGAGGTGATGCAGACGATGCGCCCGGCGGCGCGACGGCGGATCATCGGCATGATCAGCGGATGCAAAACGTTGTAGAAACCGTCAAGGTTGGTGCGCAGGACAACGTCCCAATCGTCATCGCTCAACGCGGGAAATGCGCCATCGCGGGTCAGCCCGGCGTTGAGCACCACGCCGTAATAAGCACCATGGGCTTCGACGTCGGCTTCAAGGATATTTTTGCAGGTCTCGCGTTCGGCCACGTCGAATTGCAGGATGCGCACACGGCGGCCCAGCGCTTCGATTTCAGCCTGCACGGCCTGGGCTTCGCTCATGCCGCTGCGGCAATGCAGGACGATGTCGTGCCCGGCTTGCGCCAGACGCAAGGCAATGGCGCGGCCGATGCCACGGCTGGAGCCGGTGACCAGTACGGATTCAGTCATCGTTCGACTCCTTGGTTTGTTGCAGATATTGGTTGGCTTCGGGCGGACGGAACACGTTCAGCCGGGCGCTGGCATGAATGCCGTCGCCGTTGATATGGCATTCGAAAACGCCCATGCCGTTGTCGTCCTCCAGCGAGCGCAAGCCATGAATGGTCAACTCGCTGCCTGGCGGAAACGCCTCGACATTGCACTCGAATTTTCGCGTGCCGAGCAGGAAACCCAGTTCTACCGAATTGCCCTTTTGTCGTGCGTGGCAACCGGCGAAGGCGGCGACGCTTTGCGCCATCAGCTCGACCCCGACCCACGCCGGCAGGCTGCCGTCGGGCAGATTGAACAGACCCTCGGCTTTGACGGTGAGGGTTGTGCAGATTTGCTCGTCATCGAAACTGAGGACCTTGTCGATGAGAATCATGTCGCCCGCATGGGGCAGCAATTCGGCGAGCGGCCAGGCAATCATGGGGCGTCTCCGATAATCAGGCTGACGTTGTTGCCGCCGAAGGCAAACGAGTTGCTCATCAGGTAGCGCGGTGCAATGGACGTCAGGCGGTCGCGGGCGGTCACCCACTTGAGCGCCGGCAGCTGGCTGTCGGCGTGTCCGTCCCAGACGTGTGGAGGCAACGCGTCAGTGGGGTTGGCGGCGCTCAGGCTCAGCCAGCAGAACGCCGCTTCCAGCGCACCGGCCGCGCCGAGGGTATGGCCGGTCATCGGTTTGGTCGACGAACAGGCCACGCCTTCGGGGAACAGCGTGGCAACCGCCAGGCTTTCCATGGCGTCGTTGTGTTGGGTGGCGGTGCCGTGCAGGTTCAGATAATGGATTTGCGCTGGCTGCAACTGCGCGCGGCTCAGGGCTTTCTGCATCGCTTGCAGCGCGCCACGCCCACTCGGCTCCGGTGCGGAAATATGGTGCGCATCGGAACTGGCGCCGGCACCGAGCAGGGCGATGACCGGGCCGTCGCCCGACTGTCGGCTCATCACGAACAACACGGCGGCCTCGCCGATGTTGATGCCGTTGCGATTGGCCGAAAACGGATTGCAACGCTCGTCGCAGACCGCTTCCAGCGCAGAGAAACCATTGAGGGTCAGCTTGCACAGACTGTCGACACCGCCGCACAGCACCGCGTCGCACAGGCCCAGATCAAGCAGGCGCTGCGCGCTCATCAGCGCCCGGGCGCTGGACGTGCAGGCGGTGGAAATTACGTAGGCCGGGCCGCTCAGTTGCAGCCAGTCGGCGAGGAAATTCGCCGGAGCGCCGAGTTCCTGCTGGCGGTAATCGTATTGCGCGGGGAATTGCTGCTCACGAATGTAATGCGCCAGACCGCGGCTGGCTTCGTCGATGCCGGAAGTGCTGGTGCCCAGCACCACACCGATGCGCTCAGGTCCGTAGGTCTGGATCGCGCGGTCGATGTCGTCACGGATCTGCAGCGCGGCCTCCAGCAGCAGTTGATTGTTGCGGCTGCTTTGATCGGCCAGTTGCGCAGGGATCGGCGCCAGATCACCGCGCACGGCGGCCACCGGCAACGTCCGTTCGGCCACCCAGCCGGACTCGCGGCGCATCCCCGAGCAGTCGCCGGCGAACAGGTTGCGTGCGACTTCAGACTTGTCGCGGCCCAGCGCGCAGATCACGCCGAGGGCATTCAGGTAAGCGGTCATGGCGTCGATTCACCTAACTGGGAAACGCGATAATGCGGGCCTTCGGGCAGGATCAATTGAAAACTCAACGATTGTGCATAACGGACGTCCCAGCGCGCCGGCAAGGCGCGACGTCCGGCCTGTTGTTGCGCGTCGGGATAGTTGCGCAGCAGCTCGGCGGGCGGCGTCAGGGCGAACAGCAACGCAGCAAACAGCTCGCGCGCTTCCTCATTGGGCGGCAGCAAGCCATCGGCCTGCCAGTGTCCATCGATCAGCTGCTGACGCGCTTGGGGAATGCCCAGCGGGTCCATCATCGACCAGCGAATACCGGCACCTTCACGCTGGATCACCAGCAGCCAGTCCTGGCGCTGCCCGGCTTGCTCGCGTTCGATGTGCAGTTGCAGCGGCAGGGGCAGTGTTGGTTCGGCCGCTGGCAGCGGTGGCTGGCCGGCGCAGGCGCTGAGCAAAAGAGCGCAGAACACCATCATCAGCCATGCCACAACCCTTGTAGGAGTGAGCCTGCTCGCGATAGCGGTCATGCATTCAAAATAGTCATTGGCTGACCCACCGCTATCGCGAGCAGGCTCACTCCTACAGGTTATGCGTTGCATCAGATAGCACCCGCAAGCGGCTTGCGCGCCACGACATTCACCAGGGTTTCCTCGCGCTGGCCAAACGGTTTCGGCTTGCACAACCCGAACCGCTCCAGCAAGCCAAAATCCGTCGACCGACTCCACCACAAATACGGGTACGAGACATTGCGCTCATCAAATTCAAAACCCTGCTCGCGAATCATCTCTAGATACTCAGCGGCGCTCTTCTGCACGTGCATCGGATGGCGGAACAACCAGCGAATCACCCAGGTATCAATGTAAGCCTCGGTGGATTCGGCGAACAGCAGATAACCGCCGGGCTTGAGCACTCGATAAAACTCGGCCAGCGCCTTTTCCTGCTCGACCAGATGGTGAAAGGTCTGGTGACAGAACAACAGGTCGACACTCGCGTCCGCGACCTTGAGCGTCGCGCAGTCGCTGCCGATCAGCTCGACGTCCAGGCCCAGACGCGCGGCTTCCTCAGCGCTCAGCGCCAGGCTGTGCGGGTCGGCGTCGATACCGATCAGCCGCTGCGGGGCGAAGGTCTGGCGCAAGTGGCCGAACGACTTGCCCTGGCCGCAGCCGGCATCCAGCAGCACTGGGTGTTCCGGCAACGCTGCGCTGAACAGCCCGCGCAAATCGTTGATCGCCACGCGCAACACATGGTGCTGCCAGGTGTGGCTGCGCAGGAACCAGAAACCGAAGCGGGTTTCCTCGACGTAGCTGTCGCTCAAGTAGCTCATGGGGCGTCCTTTGCACAGAGTTCGGAAACCATTTTCAAACGGCGACGGGCTTCGCTGACAAACGGGTTGCGTTCGTCCCAGGCGTAGCCAGCGAGAATCGAGCAGATCATCCGACGAATCGGTTCCTGACCGTCCTCGAAAAAGATTACGTCCTGGAACGTACCGGCGTACCAGCCTTCGACGTAACAGCGGAAGGTGTCGACGCCGCGTTTCAGCGGCTCGGCAAACTCGCGTTGCCAGTCGACGGTTTCACCTTGCAACTGTCGGTGCAGCACCGCCGCCGCCATGCTCGCCGAACGCATGGCGATGGTCACCCCGGAGGAAAACACCGGGTCGAGGAATTCTGCCGCGTTGCCCAGCAGCGCAAAGCCCGGACCGTGCAGCGTCTTGACGTTGGCCGCGTAGCCGCCGAGGGTGCGCGCCGGTGTGTCCCAGACCGCGTTGTTCAGCACCTTGGCGAGGCTCGGGGTCTCGGCGATGAAACTGCGCAGGCAGGCGTCCAGATCGCTGTCGCGGCCATTGAAGTGCTCGGCGGCCGCCACTACACCCACCGAGCAACGCCCGTTGCTGAACGGGATGGTCCAGAACCAGATATCGCGGTGCAGCGGGTGGGTGGTCACAAGGATTTTTTCGCGGTCGAACGCCGGGTGGTCGATGTGATCCTCGACATGGGTGAATACGGCCTGGCGCACCGGGAAATTCGACGGCGCTTCAAGATCAAGCAGGCGCGACAACACGCGGCCGTAACCGCTGGCATCGAGGACGAATTCGGCTTCGACGCGGTAGGCGCTGCCGTCTTCGCGGCGCACATCGAGCTGCGGTTGCGCCCGGTCGAAATCGACGCTGACAATTGCATCGCCATAGCGAATTTCCGCGCCTTGCAGCGCTGCCTGATCGGCCAGCAGTTTGTCGAAATCGGCGCGTTGCACCTGGAAGGTGGTCGGTTTGCCATCGGTGAAGGTTTCACTGAAATCAAACGCGCTGTAGCGCTCGCCCCAAGCGAACGCTGCGCCGGTCTTGCGCTGGAATCCGGCGGCATTGACGGCCTCGAGCATGCCGGCTTCTTCGACAAAATCCAGGCAGTGGCTAAGCAGGCTCTCGCCGATGGAAAAGCGTGGAAAATGCTGGCGCTCGATCACCAGCACATCGTGGCCCTTGCGCTTGAGCAAGGCGGCGGCGATAGCGCCGGAAGGGCCGGCGCCGATGATCACGACCTGACGGGATTCCATTTCAACGATTGGCACGTGAGCTCCGGGGCAGAGGATGAGGCGGGTTCAGGGGCGCGCGATGCAGACCGATCAGCGCCGGCAGCAGCGTTGCGATCAGGCCCATCAGCATCAGCGCGAAGTACAGCGCCGGGGTGATGAGCTGTTGCTGCAGCAGCAGATTGAGAAAGACGATTTCGCTCAGGCCGCGAATGTTCAGCAAGACGCTTTCACGCCAACGGCTGGCGCCGGCGAACGAGGCGCCAGCCCAGCCGAGGCCGAGCCAGTTGCCCAGCAGTTTACTGGCAATCGGCAACAGCAGCAGCGCCGCCCATTGCCCGGCGTCGAGACTGGCGAGAGCACTGTGCACGTCGATCTGGACGATGCCGAAGGTGAGGATCAACGGAATGGCGATCCAGGTCTGCAAACGGCTCATCCAGCGGGCGGGCAGCGGCAGCACCAGCGGCACCTTGAGTACCGCCATGCACAGCAGATAGCCGATGCCGAAAATCAGTGCATTGAGTTTGTAATGCTCGGCCATCACCAGCAGCGCGAAGAACCCGAGGCTGTAGGTCAGCGGGCGGCGCACCTGAAGCAGGCGCAACAGCAGCGGCACGCCCGCCATGCCCAGGGGCAGCAACAGACTGCTCAGGTGCAGACTGCCCTGGGCCAGGCCGAACAGGGTCCAGCAGGTCAGGTCGATGAGAATCGCGGTCTGCACCAGGCGCCGAGTAGCGGCGGGCGGGTAATCGATGTGGCGCAAATACAGGTACAACACCGGAATCGCGGTAATCGCGAACACCAGTCCGATTGCCAGCGAGTTGAGCCACGGCTGCGTCGGCAGCAGCCAGGACGCCACGGCCAACCCGCAAGCGAACGGCACGGCGAAACTTGGTACAGCGATTTTTACGCTCTGACGGTCGAGGCGCAGGTCGATGACGTCGCTGAGAATGTGCCCGAGCAGCAAGGCGAAGCTCAGGCTGTAGAGGTTTTTCAGCCAGTGCGGCGCGATCAGTTGCGCGCCGCTGAGCTGCCAGCCCGGCTCGATCCAGAAGTACATCAGCAACGGCAAGCCGAAGCTCGCCAGCAGCAACTGACTGACAATCGGAATCAGGCCGAAATGCCGGCCGACGCGGGTCGCCAGCGCAAACAGCGCCAGGGCCAGTAACCAGAAGCCGAAGACCATCATGACTTTGCCTGCGCGGCAGGTGCATGGCGCCCGGCCCACGGCGCGAGCATGAAGCTGAAGGCCAGACCGAGGCTCACCGACAGACCGAAGTTGCTCACTGCCGGTGTGCTGGACACCGCCAGCAGGCCGAACGAAAGCCAAGTCGTCACTGCCGCGAGCAATGTACCGAGCAGACTTACCGCCGCGCCACCGACCTGCTCGCGCATCAGGATCGCGTAATCGACGCTGATCGCCGTCACCAGCAGCAGGCCGAACAGGCTGAACAGGGTCAGCGGCTGACCGAGCCAGCCAAGGCTGGCCAGACTGCACAGCGCCGCCAGCAGCGGCAGGGCGACGATGCGCAGCGCGCCGGTCAGGCCGAACGGCAGAATCAGCACCAGCACGATCAACACGCAGGAGGCGAGTTTCAGTTCGGCGGCGCTGATCTGCGTAGCGGCGAAGACCTTGTTCAGATCACCCAAGCGATCGACGAGCACCACCCCCGGCAAATCCAGCGCCTGCACCCGCAACAAAGATGGATTGTTCAAGCCCTGCAAACTGGTGATCGCCGCGACGCCGTCTTCAGTCGGGCCAAGCCATAGCGTGCGATAAGGCTCGCCGAGCGGGCCGGCCAGCGCTGCGTCGATGTCTTCGGCTGGCAGCGTTTGCAATTGCTGCAATTCGTTTTGCAAAGCCGACGCTGGCACGCCGAGGTCGAGCAGCGGTTGCCAGAACGATGGCAGCTTGTTCAGTGATTCGCGCACTTGCTGCTGCTGGCTTGGCGCGCTGACCAGTTGATCGAGGGCCAGAAAACCTTGCAGCTTGTCGAGGTTGACCAGTTGCTGCAGCCGCTCGCTCAGCGCTGTCTGGCGCTCGAGCAATTGCTGCTGATCGGCGGCGCGGACGAGGAAGAACTGGCTGGTCGGCTGATATCCGGTGATGCGCGCGATTGTCTGCGCTTCGTCGGTCAGATGCTGCGGCGCGCCGACCCATTGGCGGATGTCGTTTTTGCTCTGCAATTGCATCAGGCCGCCGACGCAGAAGGCGATCAGCAGGGCCAGCAGCACGGGCGTGCGAATGCAACCGAGCAGCGCCTCACGCAGATAAATCAGGCGTTCGGCCAGGCGCAGCGGCCATTGCGCCGGACGCAGTTCGACATTTTTCAGCAACGCCGGCAGCAGGCAGACCGCCGACAGATAGGCGCCGAGCAAACCGGCGGCGGAGAACACCGCTATCTGCGTCAGTGCCGGGAACGGTGTCCAGGCCAACGCCAGATAACCGATGACGCTGGTGATCAGGCTCAGCGTCAGTCCCGGCAAGGTCAGGCGCAGGGCTGGCCAGCTGCGCCAGGGCTTGATGCTCCAGCTCTTGGACAGGTAGTGCAGCGGGTAATCCACGGCCACGCCGATCAGACTCGAGCCGAGCACCAGCGTCATCACGTGCATATGGCCGAACAGCGCCACGCACGCCACCGCGCCAAACAGCATGCCCACCACTACCGGCACGAATGCCAGCAACACGCGCCAGCGACGAAACGCCAACAGCAGCAACAGCAGAATGCCAACCGTCGCGCCGCCGCCCACCCAGGTCATTTCACGGGTGGCTTGTTGCTGACCGTTGGCGGCGTACAGCAGGCCACTGGCGGCGAGCAACTGCACGTTGGCCTGCGCTGCCTGTTCGCGACTGTGCTGGAGCAAGTCTGCCACTTGCAGCGGCAGGTTCATGTCGAATGCGTTGCCCGTGGTGCGTGCGCGCAACAGCACCCAGTGCTTGCCGTCGGCTTCGGCGATCAATGCACCGCTGCCGATGTCCAGTTGCACCGCGCCGCGTTGCGGCTGGCTGTTCTGGATACGTCCGGTCAGGCCCAGCCAATCGTCCTGGCTTGGCACCAGAGTGAAGCCGCTGAACGGGTCAAACAGCGCCTGCACGCGTTGCTGAATGAAAACTTCGGGGTGTTCGCTGAGCAGTTGCCGATCATCCGCCGAGAGCATCGCCAAACGCCCTTGCAGCAGTTGCGTGCGCAAGGCTGGCAGGTCCGCTTGCAGGTTCCACTGCACGGACTCGAACAGACCGCTGGCCTGCCATTGCTCGCCCAGCGTTTGCGCCATGGTCAGCGCTTGCTGGCGATCGAGGTGGCCGACCAGCACCAGCATTTCGCGGTTGAGCGGCTCCTGCATGCGCTGTTCGGCGCGCAGCTCGAGGGCATCGGGATGGGTGCCGGGCACCAGCTCCATCAAGTTCGCCGACAGCGGCGCACCGTTGCGCCACTGCCAACCGGCCAGCGCGATGACCGCCAGCAGCAGGATCAGAAACAGCCAGGGCAGTTTGCGTTCACTCGGCAAAGTCATGTTGCTCCGCGTCGCTCAACGGTTGCTCGGCCGTGCTGTCCTGCAGGCGCAGCACGGTGCTGTCGCCTTGGGTTTCCAGCAATTCGATGGTTTGCACCAGCGTGCCGCCGTCGATGTTGATCTGGTTGAACACTTGCTTGAGCAGCAGTGAGCGCGGCGTTAGCGTCAGTTTCCATTGCTGTGCCGTGCCGCTCAGGGTCAGCTCGAAATCCCGTTGCAGGCCACTGCTGTCACCTTGCAATACAGCGAGGAACAGACGGTTCTGCTCGGCCCCGGCGCTCTTGTTCGGCAGCAGTTGCCAGCCGTTGTTGTCACGTCGGGCGATGCCTTTGCCGGTAATGCGGTAATCCTGTTGCAGTGGGGTTTTCAACAGCCACAACAGACCGTGATTTTTCGCCAGGACAAAACGGCCTTTGCTGATCAGCGGTTGCGGCAGGGCGCGCAGGTGTTTTTCCTGAATGAACTGGCCGTGAATCACGTCCGGTTTCGCCAGTTGTTCGCTGAGCTGTTGCAGGTCGAAGGCGTTGGCCCATGACGACATCGCCAACAGCGCCAAAACGCTCAGACCTTTAAGCAAAACATTCATCGCAGCATCCTTTCCACGGCATCGGTGAAGACTTTCGGTGAAGCCAGTTGCATCTCGCGATTGCTGACGTCGACGGCGACCTGCACCGAGCTGGCGCGGGTCAGGCGTTCGCCGGTGCCCAGGTCGGTGATCAGGTAGTTGATCTTCAGGCGGTTTTCCCACTCGACCAGGCTCGCGCGTACGTTTAGCTGTTGACCGAACACCGCGCCGCGCACATAGCGCAATTGCAAGTCGATAATCGGCCAGGCGTAACCGGACTCGACCATGTGCGTGTAGTTGTGGCCGATCTTGTCGAGCAGCGCGCATCGCGCCACTTCCAGGTATTTGACGTAATGCCCGTGCCAGACCACGTGCATGGTGTCGACGTCAAAAAACGGCACGAGAATTTCCGTGTCAGCGTGCAATACCCCGGCGCTACGCATGCAGCCTCCAGTGTTGTGCGGCGATGCGTTGCAGGCACAGGCGCAGCTCGCCTTCCAGCGCACGGTCTTCGATGACCGGCGGGAAGTCTTTGCCGAGTTCTTCGTGCATCGCGGCCAGCGCTGGCGGCAGCGGGCGTGCATCGGCGGCTTGAGCGCGCAGCCACACGCCCTGATTGGCGGCGAGCAAGGTCGCGGCGGCGACCTGTTCGGTCAGTTCCAGCACGCGAATCGCATCACGGGCGGCGATAGTGCCCATGCTCACCTTGTCTTGGTTGTGGCACTCGGTGGAACGCGAGAAGACGCTGGCCGGCATGGTGTTCTTCAGCGCTTCGGCGGTCCAGGCGCTGGTGCCGATCTGCACCGCTTTGAAACCGTGATTGATCATCGCCCGGTCCGCTGGGGCGCCGGACAGATTGCTCGGCAAGCCATGGTTGTAGCGCTCATCAACCAGCAGCGCCAGTTGCCGATCAAGCAGGTCGGCGACATTGGCCACGAGGTTTTTCAGGCTGTCCATGGCGAAGGCGATGTGGCCGCCGTAGAAGTGCCCGCCGTGCAGCACGCGCTCGGCTTCGGCGTCGATGATCGGGTTGTCGTTGGCGCTATTCAGCTCGGTCTCGATGAACGCGCGCAGCCAGTTCAGGCTGTCGGCCAGCACGCCGAGTACATGCGGCGCGCAACGCAACGAGTAGCGGTCCTGCAGACGATGCAGCGGCGCGGTTGGCGCATCGATTGCCAGATCCTTGCGCAGCCACGCGGCCACTTGCATTTGCCCCGGATGCGGCTTGGCGGCGAACAGGCGCTCGTCGAAGTGCTCCGGATTGCCTTGCAGCGCCACCACGTTGAGCGCGGTGATGCGCGTGGCCAGGTGCAGCAGGTAATCGGCGCGGGCGAAGGCGAGGCAGGCGAGGCCGGTCATCACCGCTGTGCCGTTCATCAGCGCCAGCGCCTCTTTCGGCCGTAGTACCAACGGTGTCCAGCCCAGTTCGCGATGCACGTCGGCGGCCTGACGGCGTTCGCCACGGAACATCACTTCGCGTTCGCCGGACAGGGTCGCGGCAACGTAGGACAGCGGCGTCAGGTCGCCGCTGGCGCCAACCGAGCCTTCTTCGGGAATCAACGGCAGGATGTCGTAGTCAAGGAACGCGTGCAGACGCTCGAGCAACTCGATCCGGACCCCCGATACGCCGTGGCACAGTGACTGCAAACGCGCCGCCAGCACCGCGCGGGTGGCTTGCGCGTCGAGCAGTTTGCCCAGGCCACAACCGTGGAAGGTGTAAAGGTGACGCGGCAGCGCTTCGACGTGATGCAGCGGTACCGCGACCACGCAGGAATCGCCATAACCGGTGGTGACGCCGTAGATCACGCCTTCCTTGTCCAGCAGTGAATCGAGAAAACGCGCGCCCTTGGCGATGCGCTCGCGGTAATCGGCGTCATCCTGCAACCGCACGGGGGCCTGACGGTTGGCCAGGGCCAGCACGTCTTCGATGCGCAATGGGCGTTCGCCGAAGGTTACCGGCTCATGGGTTGGCGTCGTCATCGGTCTTCCAGAAAGGGTAAAAGTTGAACCATTGCTGCGGGGCTTCGAGGCAATAGTGACTCAGGCGCTGCGCGTAGCGGGTGGCCCACTGATGAATGACCTGCTCGCGCTCGCGGCGAGTCCACGCCACCGCATCGGCGAACGGTTCGAGGGTCAGGCGATAATGGCCGTCGGGTTGTTTCAGGCACATCAGCAGATTGACCGGGCACTTGAGCAGACCGGCCAGCAACCACGGACCTTGCGGAAACGGCGCCGGGTGGCCGAGAAAATCGACGGTCACGCTGCGCCCGCCGTGCAACGGCACGCGGTCGCCGGCAATCGCCAGCCATTCGCCACGCTCCAGCCGTTCGTGCAGTTGCAGCATGATCACCGGGTCGAGTTCGCTGACCTGAATCAGGCGCAGATTGGTCGCCCCGGCTTCGCCCAGCAAACGGTTGAACTGCTCGGCATGCTTGGTGTGCACCAGCACGTTCATGGTGACTTTTTCGCCGATCTCCGCCAGCGCCCGGCACACTTCGAGATTGCCCAGATGCGCGCCGACCAGCAGTTGCCCGCGACTGCCGCGCAACTGCTTACGCAGCAGCGCCGGGTCGATGATCTCAATCTGTTCGATGCGCAGCTTGCCGTTCCACACGTCGAGCTTGTCCAGCAGCGAATCGGCGAACGCCATGAACTGGCCGAACACCCGCCAATGGCTCGGACGCAAATTGTCGCGATGACTCCAGTCCGCCAGCCGTTGCTGGTACTGCCAGGCACTGCGCCGGGCGATGCGCCCGAACAGGAAAAAATACAGGACGATGCCGTACAGCAACGGGCTGAGCAGGCGGCGGCCGAGGACTTTGGCGGCGAACGCGGTGAATTTCATCAGCAGGAAACTGCCGCGTTCCTCGCGGTCGGCCCAGTGTTTGTTATCGGCGCCTTCGCTCATGGTTTTAACCGCCGCCAGAGGATCACCGGTAAACGCAGCAACATGCCGAAGAACAGTCGCGTGTGCATGCTGGAAATCAGCGCGTTGTCGTGCCACAGACGAAAGTGCGACACGCCGTCCAGCGGGTAATGCACGCGGGTGTGCAACCAGCGCATTGGCTGATTGCGCCAGGACAGGCGCACGAGAATGTCCGAGTCGAAGTCCATGCGCTTGCCGACTTTCGCCGAGTCGATCACCGCCAGCGTCGGCGCCAGCGGGTAGACACGAAAACCACACATCGAATCGCGGATCTGCAACGACAGGGTGTTGATCCACACCATCACATGGGTCAGATAGCGCGCGTACAGGCGACCCTTGGGGACGCTTTCGTCGAACTGTGGGTAGCCGCAGATCATCGCTTGCGGGTACGCGCGGGATGCTTCGACGAAGCGGGCGACATCCTGCAGATCGTGCTGACCGTCGGCGTCGACCTGCAAGGCATGGCTGAAGCCCAGTCGCGCGGCTTCGCGCAGACCGGTCATCACCGCGCCGCCCTTGCCCTGATTGACCGTAAGACGCACCAGAAAGACCTTGTCGCGTCCGGCGAGGGTGTCGAGTACCCGGGCGCAGGAAGGCTCGCTGGCGTCGTCCACCAGAATGCATGGCAGGCCTTGGGCGAGCAGGGCATCGACCACGGTGGTGATCGCGGTTTCGTGGTTGTAGACCGGGATCACGGCGCAAGGGTTATGCATGGAACACATCCCCTTTGTGGCGAGGGAGCTTGCTCCCGCTCGAGTGCGAAGCGCTCGCCTTCGATGGGCTGCCAAAAACGGGTGGGGCTGCTTCGCAACCCAGCGGGAGCAAGCTCCCTCGCCACAGGTTATGCATGACTTTTCCCCAAGAGGATGCGCCCGCTCGAGCAGGTCGCCGTGTCGTTGCGATAAGCGAAATACAGTTTGCCGCGCGCCGGATCGAAGCGCAGGTGCAACTGGATTTCATCGCCGGGGCGCACCAGTTGCTGGAATTTCAACACTTCCATGCCGGCAAATGCGCCATCGAGCTTCAGCAATTGCCGGCCCAGGTTCAGCGCCCATTCCACTTGCACGACGCCGGGTAATACCGGCGCCTTGGGGAAGTGGCCGCTGAAATAGGCCAGGTCCGGCGGCACGCTCAGTTGCAGGCTCCACTCGCCCTCGGTTTCGCTTTGCTCAAGCACTTCGGGGGCTTTCGGCCGGGCGGCGAGCAGCAACGCTTCGACGGTGGCCTGGGGCAGTTTGCCCTGGCTGTTCAGGGGCAGCTGGCGCAGCAGGCGCCAGCGCCGGGGCAGGGCGAGGGCTTCGCAATGCTGGCTCAGGTGCTTGCGCAGGGTTTCGGTCAGGCCACGGCGGCCCTGTTCGCGCAATGCAAACAGCCCCGATTCGCTGAGCACCAGCAGAGCGCCGAGCGAGGCGCGGTTTTCCTGCACCACGCCCAGCCGCGCTTCCGCCACCCAATCATGCGCAACCAGGGCTTGTTCGAGCATGGGCAGCGAGATGCGTTTTTCTTCCAGTTTGACGATGCGGTCCAGCCGGCCCAGCAGTTCGAAACGCCCGTCGGCCTGGACGCGGGCGGCGTCGGCCGTATGCTCGACATGCCCGGCAGGCAAATAAGCTGAGGCGACCAGCAGCGCGCCGTCGCTGTCCTGGCTCAGTTCGACGCCGGCAAACGGCTGCCATAAAGGCTCGCCCTGACGCCAGGCAATACCGCCGGTTTCCGAGCTGCCGAGGATTTCCGTCGGCCATTGCTGCAGGCGCTGATGCAGGCTCTGCGCGGCCTCTGGCGGCAGCGCTCCGCCGGAGGAAAACACCCGGCGCACGGCGCTCAAGGCCGGCCAGTCGAGGTTGTCGCCCATGCGCTTGAGCAGCGCCGGACTGGCGACCCAGGCAAAGGCCGGATATTCGCGGCTGGCACGCTGCAAATCCTCGGGAAACGCCAGTTGCCGGCGCACCAACGAGCGCCCGGCGCACAACGGCCACAGCACTCGAAACAGCAAGCCGTAGATGTGCTGCGTGGCGACACTGCCGATGATGCAGGCCTGGCCGAGGTCTGCGCCCCATAGCTGCTCCAGCGCCTGGACTTCATTGGCCAGCTGGCGCAGGTTTTTGTCGATGCGCTTGGGTTCGCCGCTGGAGCCGGAGGTGCACAGGCTCAGGCGGCACTGATCGAGGTCCAGTTCGGCGCCCGCCAACCCGGCTTGGTGAAAGTCGCTCAAGTGCGCATCGCCAGGCTGATCGGTCAGCCAGCTATCGACTTCACCGGACCAGCGCTGGCGTGTCTGCGCCTGCAGGTCGGCGGGCAGCAACACGCTGGCGCCCGCGCGCCACGCGCCGAGCAGGGCGACTGCCAGATCGGCGGCATCTTCCAGATGCACGGCCAGGCGCTTCACGCCTTGCGCTTGCAGGCCGGCGGCAACGCTCAATGCCTGCTCGCACAGTTGCGCATGATCGATGGCCGGTGCGTGGCTGATTGCCCGCGCCGGCACAGCCTTGAGCAACAGCTGCTCAAGTTTTATCCAGTTCATGTACGGCCTCTTACCCGTTGTCGTATCAGCCATTCAATGGCAAACATCAGGCCGATCAATCCGTAGGAAATCAGGCCGGTGTACAACATCCACCAGTCCAGCGGCGCCCACAGCGTCAGAAGGGCAGCGCACAAACCGTTGCAAAAGAAAAACACACTCCAGGCCACCGTGACCTTGCGCGTATAGCGAATGGCAATGTCCGGTAGCTCAGGCTCACGCAACCGTGCCAGGCGCTCGACCATCGGCGGGCCGTATTTCAGGCTCAGGCTGAACAGCACCAGCATGAACCCGCTGATCAGCACCGGGTACCAGCGCAACAACAGCGGACTGTCGAACAGCGCCAGCAGCAGGCAGAACACGATTGCCGCGCCGGCCATCCACAGGCTGCCGGGTTTGCGCTCGCCGGTCAGTGCCCGCGCCAGCCACAGGCTGCCCAGCAGCAGACCGAACTGCCACGGCGCGAAGTGCTCCATACCGAAATACACCGCAAAGGGGTACAGCAGACCGGCCAGCAGCAGGCCCAGGCCGATCAGTCGGCTCATGTGGCCGGTTGAACCAGACGGAACACCGCCTCGACCACGTCACCGACGGTGCGCACCGACTTGAACTCCTCGGCGGCGATTTTCTTGCCGGTCTGACGTTTGATGTGATCGATCAGATCGACCGCGTCGATGCTGTCGATTTCCAGATCCTGATACAGGTTGGCGTCCATGCTGACCCGGCCGGGATCCAGTTCGAACAGTTCGACCAGGGCATCGCGCAGGGTGTTGAAGATATCGTCACGAGTTTGCATGGTCCGGTCTCAAGCTGCTTTGGCCGTGACGAAAGCCGCAAGGCTCGCCACGTTGGTGAAATGGTTGCGAGTGTCTTTGGCATCGGCGTCGATCTTGATGCCGTATTTTTTCTGGATCGCCAGACCCAGTTCCAGCGCGTCGACCGAGTCCAGACCCAGGCCTTCGCCAAACAGCGTCTGCTCGTCACCGATGTCGTCGGGGCCAACGTCTTCGAGGCCGAGGGCGTCGATGATCAGCAGTTTGATGTCACGCATCAGGTCAGGGTTGTTCAAATCGCTCATCTTCGGCGAGCTCCTTAATGAAATAGTCATGCAAATAGTCGTTGAGCTTGCGCGAGGCCTGCGGTGCCGGCCCCTGCGCGGCGAAGGTCTGTGGGTCTATATCGGCCCCGACGCGAAAACTGAAGTGCACGCGGCGGCGGGGAATGCGATACCAGGGTTCGGCTTTGGTCAGGGTGGTCGGGTTGACCTTGATGATCACCGGGGTAACGATTTTCGCACCGCGCAGGGCAATCGAAGCGGCGCCCCGATGAAAGGCCGGTGCCTGCCCGGGCTGGGTGCGGGTGCCCTCCGGGAAGATGATCAGGGTCTGGCCGTTGTGCAGCGACTCGGCGGCGGCATCGAGCATGTCCATGCTGCCGTCATTGCTGATGTATTCGGTGCGCCGCAGGGGGCCGCGGGTGAAAGGGTTCTCCCACAGGCTTTTCTTCACCACGCAATTGGCCTGGCGCACCAGACCGATCAGAAACACCACGTCGATCAACGAAGGGTGGTTGGCGATGATCATCTGTCCGGGGCGGCCGAGGCGTTCGGCGCCTTGGATGTCATAGGTCAGCACACCAGTGCGGGCCATGAACCGCACGAAAAACCAGAACAGCCGACTGACCGTCTGCCGCGCGCGCCGTCGATGCACCAGGGCATCGCCCGGCAGGCAGGCAAGCAGGGGAAACACCAGCAGACGCAGGCACAGGCCGCCAAGCCCGAACAGGGCGAAGCTCGCCGCGGTGGCGAGCAGGCGCCAGTAATAGGCGTCGCGGTTCTTCTCGGTCACGGGTTGCGTTGCCAGGTCCATACACGATTTTTCCAGGCATGTTGGCAATGGGTTTGCTGGCCGAGCAGGGTGCGCAGCAGGTTGAGCGCGTGCGGCCAGTGCGCCTTTGACTGGATTTTCGTGCTGCTGTTCAGCGTCAGCCGCCAGTCGGTACCGGCAGTGATCAGCAGCGCGAGTGCGTAGGGGAACGGCACATCGTCAATCCATTGCGAATACGCTTCAGGCGGTTGTTCTTCGGTCACGATCAGCAACACTGCCGGGGCACCTTCAGCGAGCAACGCCGCGGCTTCGAGCATGCCGTGTTCGAGGCCGTCGCCGGCGGCGGCAAGGGCGGTCATCTCGCTGGTTTCGCCACGCATGATCGACCACAGGCCGATGATCGCGTTGTGCACCGAGAGGCTGAACTGGGTCGGGGACAGCGGCTGGTCGGTTGCCAGGTCACTGAGGATGTCGAATGTGCGCGGCGTTTCGCCGTGCCGCGAGACGAACACCAATGGCAGGTTGTCGCGTCCCTCGGCCAGTGGCCAGCCAACGCTGAAAGCCATCCGCGCCAGACGGCTGAGGCGACGACGTTGCATGGCCGGCAGAAACGACACATCGGGCGCGGCATCGCTGCTCTGCAGCACCACCGGCTGTCGGCTCCAGGCCTGCCAGGCGTCCACGCTGTCGAGCCCCGGGGCCCATGCGCGCCATTGGGCGATGTTGAAGTTGATCACGGACATTCATCCCGCCCCTGCGGGCTTTCGTTGACGCGTTGGATCGCCAGCGCCGCAGCAGGCTTGGCTTGGCGCGTAGCGCCGGGTGGCGCGCATTATCCCGGTGCGACGGGTGTCTAGCAAATGCTGGTTACATTTTGCCCAACAAAATGTACTGAGCGGTTCGTTGGATAACTGTCACTTGGCCATTATCCAGAATCTCCGCGGCCTGTCTGTCAGGTGTCTCTGTATTCTCACGCGGTTTTTTCCACGCCCGGGTGTCGACATTTACACCTCAAGACGTAGTCCCTGTCCGTGGAGGTAGCGAAGCGAGGTCGCCCGCATCTACACTCGGTCATTCTTTGATACACGGAGGTTTGGTCATGCGGCGCGTGGTGTTCAATCAGAAAGGTGGCGTAGGCAAATCCAGCATCGCCTGCAACCTGGCCGCGGTCAGCGCCAGCGAGGGTTATCGCACGTTGTTGGTGGATCTCGATGCCCAGGCCAACTCCACTCAATACCTGACCGGGCTCACCGGTGACGACATCCCGATGGGCATCGCCGACTTCTTCAAGCAGACCCTGTCGTCGGGGCCGTTCTCGAAGAAGAATCAGGCGGATATCTACGAAACCCCGTTCGACAATCTCCACATCATCACCGCCACCGCCGAGCTGGCCGACCTGCAGCCCAAGCTTGAGGCCAAGCACAAGATCAACAAGCTGCGCAAGTTGCTGGATGAGCTGTCCGAAGACTACGACCGGATCTACCTCGACACCCCGCCGGCGCTGAATTTTTACGCGGTATCGGCACTGATCGCGGCGGATCGGGTGTTAATTCCCTTCGATTGCGACAGTTTCTCGCGTCAGGCGCTGTACGGCCTGATCGCCGAAATCGAAGAATTGAAGGACGACCACAACGAAGGTCTGGAAGTTGAAGGCATTGTGGTCAACCAGTTTCAGGCCCGCGCCAGCCTGCCGCAGCAGATGCTGGATGAGCTGATTGCCGAAGGGCTGCCAGTGTTGCCGGTGTACCTGAGCAGCTCGGTGCGCATGCGCGAATCCCACCAGGCGAGCATGCCGCTGATCCACCTCGATCCACGGCACAAGCTGACGCAGCAGTTTGTCGAACTGCACAATCTGCTGGAAGACCACTGATTCCCCGAATACACACTGCCCCCTGTAGGAGTGAGCCTGCTCGCGATAGCGTCCTTTCATCCAACGCAAATGTTGAATGTGACGGCCTCATCGCGAGCAGGCTCACTCCTACATTGGATTTGTGTGTGGTCAGATACCTTGGCTACGCAGCCAAGCCATCAGTTGCGGCAACGGAAACGCGGCACTTTGCCGTGCCACTTCCTTGCCGTTTTTAAACAGAATCAGGCTCGGGATCGAGCGAATCCCCAACTGCGCCGATAACTGGCGATTCGCCTCGCTGTCCAGTTTGGCCAGCCGACACTTGCCCGCCAACTGCGCCGCCGCCTGTTCGAACACCGGCGCAAACGACTTGCACGGCCCGCACCAGTCCGCCCACACGTCCACCAGCAACGGCAGATCGCCCTTGATCTGGCTGGCGTAGTCGCCTTGCGTGAGTTCAAAGGGTTTGCTCAACAGCACCGCAGATTTGCAGCGCCCGCACTTGGGGTGGTCAGCGAGGCGCTCGGCGGGGATGCGGTTGAGGCCGTTGCAGGTGGGGCAGGGGATGAGGAGAGGGGTTGTCATGAGCGAAATCCAGAAGAGAGCTGATAACACGTAGTTTGAGACGTTTGCTCATATTTTCAATCGTGCACGGTGCGAGGTTAGACCTAGGCTGAGATTTACCGGACGCACCGCTGGTCTGTCTGCCTCTATCGCACATTGCGATAATCGCACCCTTCGATTAACTTTCCATAGCAGAATGCGATAAGGATGTTGCATGCATGTGTTCAGCGAAAAACCCATCAGAGAGGCCAAGGAAAAATGGCCACAAACGGCAAGCGCACTGGCGCAGTGGTTTCGACTGGCAAAGAGAAGCTGTCCCAAGGACTTCTCGGCGATGAAATCGATATTTCCTGCGATCGACAAGGTGGGCCAGTTTCATGTCTTTGACCTGGGCGGCAACAAGCTGCGACTGATCGCTTTTGTCAGTTATCGATCGCAGAGGTTGTACATAAAATATGTTCTGGATCATCGCGAATATGATCGGGGCAAATGGAAGGAAGCGAAGGTATGAGCATTTTGATCAAGACAGTGGCTGAGCACTGGGAATATGTCGCGCCGCTGGTTCGCAAGCCGAAGAGCGAAGAGGATTACGACGTCTTGGTGCGGGCGGTCAATGAGATTCTCGAAATAACCGGGGAAGATGAATCGCATCCATTGATGAGCCTTTTGGACATCATCGGTGACTGGATCGAGGAATGGGATCGCACCCATCATCCGATGGCTGAAGCGAGCGGCGAAGAAGTGCTTGGCTATATGATGCGCGAACACGGCCTCACTCAGAGCGACCTTCCTGGCGTGGGTACTCAGTCCGTCGTTTCGGAGATTTTGAGCGGTAAGCGAAAGCTCAACCTGCGCCAGATCCGCTGGCTGGCTGAGCGTTTCAATGTACCGATCGAGGTGTTTATCTGAATCGATTCACGACGAGCAGCTGATCTCCAAATGCTTGCCCCATTCCGGCGGCCGCTCGGCATAACCTTCCATCCCTGGCTGCTCTTCGAACGGGTTGCTCAACACCGTGTGCAGTCGGCGAACCTCTGAGTAATCGCCTTGTTCGGCGGCGTCGATGGCTTTTTGTGCGAGGTAATTGCGCAGGATGTACAGCGGATTGACCGCGTGCATCCGCGCGCGGCGTTGTTCCTGGTCGGCATTGCCGTCGCGTGCCACCCGCGCGACATAACGCTCGCCCCAGATATCGAAACCCTTGATATCGACGAAGTCATCGCGCAGGCGGGCGACAGCCTGTTCGGCTGACGCTTCACCGAGTCGGCGGAAGAACAGCGTGTAATCGACGCCGCTGTTCTGCATCAGTTGCAGCAGGTTTTCCAGCAGCTGCTGATCGTCGTCTTCAGCGCTGGTGAAGCCGAAGCGGCGGCGCATCAAATCCAGGTAGTGGGCCTGAAACAGCGGCAGATACAGGCCAAGTGTTTCACGCAGGGCATCGACACTGATGAACGGCGTCAGCGCCTGGGCCAGGGCGCTGAGGTTCCATTGACCGACGGGCACCTGATTGCTGAACGAGTAGCGGCCCTGATCGTCTGAGTGGTTACAGATGAAGTGCGCATCGAAATCATCAAGGAAGGCGAACGGGCCGAAGTCGAAGGTGATGCCGAGGATCGACATGTTGTCGGTGTTCATCACGCCGTGGCAAAAGCCGTAGGCCTGCCACTTGGCGATCAGTTCGGCATTGCGCTCGACAATCTCGCGGAACATCGCCAGGTACGGTTCCGGTTGCTCGAGGCATTGTGGAAAATGCATCGCCAGTACGTGTTCGCCGAGCTGCTTTTGCTGCTCGGAGCGCTTGGTGTAATAGAAGTATTCAAAGTGGCCGAAGCGGATATGGCTGGGTGCCAGACGCAGCACCATCGCCGCGCGCTCCTGCTTTTCACGCCAGACCGGGGTGTCGGAGCCAATCACGCAGGCGGCGCGGGAAGAAGGAATGTTCAGCGCATGCAACGCTTCGGAGGCAAGGAATTCACGAATCGACGAGCGCAGCACCGCGCGGCCATCGCCCATGCGTGAGAACGGCGTCTGCCCGGCGCCCTTGAGGTGCAAGTCCCAGTGTTCGCCGGCGTTGTTGTACACCTCACCCAGCAACAAACCGCGACCGTCGCCCAACTGCGGGGTATAGCCGCCGAACTGATGGCCGGAATAAACCATCGCCCGTGGCTCGGCATCGGCCCACAGCTTGTGGCCGCCAAACACTTGCGCGAATTCTTCGGTTTCGGCGCTGGCCGGATCGAGGTCCAATAAGGCCAGGGCTGCCGGGCTGGCAACGACCAGACGCGGATTGTCGATCGGCTCGGGCAACACGTGAGTGGAGAACGCGTCGCCCAGGCGGGCGAAGCGGTTGTCGAAAGTCAGTTCGTCGAGGGCTTTCACGGGCCGGCTCCAGCAGAATGTCCGAGCATTCTGCTGGGACCATGACGGTTAGTCGAGTTTGCTCGGTGGCGGTTCCTGCAACGGTTTCTGCGCGTCGACGATCGGCACGATGGTTTTGTTCTCCGGCTCCACGGGCACCATCTTGTATTCCTGGCCGTGGAGGTTCTTCAGGTAAACCTCCATCTGCCGGAACGAAATGTTGATGTGCTGCTTCTTGAACTCGCGGTTGATGAAGCGGTTGACCTCGTCGAGCACCGGGTTGCGGTCGCCCAGATCGCGCACGTGCATGCGCAGTTCGTGATCGAGAGTGCTTTCGCCGAAGTTGAGGAAGTACACGTGCGGCTCTGGTTCCTTCAGCACGCGCGGGTTTTCGCGGGCAGCTTTGAGCAGCAGTTCCTTGACCAGATCCAGATCCGAGCCGTAATCGACGCCGAGTTTCAGTGTCACGCGGGTGATGGTGTCGGTCAGCGACCAGTTGATCAGTTGCCCGGTGATGAACGTCTTGTTTGGGACAATGATGTCCTTGCGATCGAAATCGGTGATGGTCGTGGCGCGGATGCGGATCTTGCTCACCGTGCCCGACAGGTTGCCGATGGTGATGGTGTCGCCGATCCGTACCGGGCGTTCGAACAGGATCATGATCCCGGAGATGAAGTTGGCAAATATCTCCTGCATACCGAAACCGAGACCCACCGACAGTGCCGCGACCAGCCACTGCAACTTGTCCCAGCTGACGCCGAGGGTCGACAGTGTGGTGACAAAGCCGACGCCGGCAATCACGTACGACAGCAGCGTCGTTGTGGCGTAAGCACTGCCCTGGGCCAGATTGAGCTTGGACAGCACAAACACTTCGAGCAGACCCGGCAAGTTGCGTGCGAGGGCGAAGGTGATACCGATGATGATCAGCGCGCCGAGCATGTCGCCGATGCTGATCGGCACCATGCTCATGTTGGCGCCAGTGCCGCTGGTGTATTCGTAGAGGGTGATGTTGTCCAGGTACGAAAACACCGAGATCAGGTCCGACCAGACCCAGTACAGCGCCGCGATGAAACCGCCGAGCAGGGCCAGGCGGATCAGGCGCAGGGATTGTTCGTTGACCTTTTCGATGTCCAGGGTTGGTTCTTCGATCACCGCTTCGCCGTCGCCGGCTTCTTTGGCTGCCTGCCGTTTGGCCAGGGCGCGCTGGTAAGCCAGACGCCGCGCGGCCACGCTCAGGCCGCGAACGAAGGTGGCTTCAATCACCAGCCAGAACATCAGCAGGTACAGGGTGTTGATCAAACGATCGCTGAGTTTCAGCGCGGTGTAGTAGTAGCCGAAGCACACCGCGACGAACAGGGCGATCGGCAGCAGGGTGAACATCACACCCACGGCCTTGCGGAACAGCGAGGCATTCTGGTGCGTCGGGCTGCTGATCAGCAGGCGGCTGAGCAGCCACGCCATCAGCGCGTAGCAAGTCAGCACCACCGGCATGCCGAGTACGTCGTCGGCGAGTGCCGCCGGTTGCAGTTCGGCGACGGCGACCACGGCCACCAGCGCCATGACCACCAGGCCCAGTCGGCGCACCCAGCCCTGAAGAAATTCGACCTGCGGTTTCTCCCAGCGAAAGTGCAATTCCGCCACGCCGCCCGGCGCGAGAATCCGGTAAGCGGTGTAGAACACCAGCCAGGCCTGGCCCATTTGCAATAGCGCCGCGCCCATATTGGCGTTCTGTCCACGGGCGTCGATCTGCAACGCCAGACCGCACAGCGCCAGGCCCAGTGCCACCGGCATCGCCAGCAGGATATTGATCAGGATCGCCTGAGGCGTGTGCCACTGGCTGTCGCGCTTGAAGTGGCCGATGTCCTGGTGAACCTTGTTCAGCCTTCCATACAGACTTTTGCGTCGCCACAGCAGTGCGCCGATCAGCAGCGCCAGCGGCAGGAACAGCAATGGCCGCTGGGTCAGGCCATCGGTCAGCTCGCTCAGGCTCGACGCCCATGGCAGGGTGTTGACCTGTCGTTGCAGGCGTTCCGGCACGCCGCGCATCCACTCAACGTCCAGTGGCTTGTTGCTGGGGATCCAGAACATTTGCTCATCGAGGGTCGCACGCAGGCTTTGCGCGGTGCTCAGCAGTTGTTTCTGATTGAGCTGCAGGGTGATCGACTCATTGAGCATCGCGCTCAGTTCGCGGTTCAGTCGTTCCAGCAAGTCAGTGCGGGTGTTGGCCAGCTCCAGCAGGCTCTTGCGCAGTTGCGGGGTGACCTGCTCCGGCGGCTGCGTGGCGAGCAAGTTGTCGACATAGGTCGCCGGGTTGCTCAGCAGCTCGCGTTGTTGGCTGACATCGAACTGATAGAGGCGAATATCGGCGATCTGGTCGGCGAGGTCGCGGTCAACCTTCAAGTGCGGCAGGGCCTGTTTCTGCTTGTAGAGAATTTTCGACAGCAGCAGGCTGCCCTTGAGCACGGCGATCTGCTCGTCCAGCGCCGAATCGCTCTGGGTCAGGGTGTCGAGTTGCTGTTTGGTCTGCAGGTTCTGCTGGGTAACTTCGTTGAGACGATCGGTGCTTTTGAGCAAGTAGTCCGACAGTTTCAGGTTGGTGGCGCTCTCACTCGCCAGCAGGCTGCTGCCGCCGGCCTTCTGCGCTTCGATCGATTGCTGGGTGACGGTTTCCTGTGACTGCGCGAGACGCTTCTGGTTGATCAGGGTTTGCAGTTCCTGAATCTCGCGATCGAGGCGGTCGGATTTCTCCGAGAGCAAGTCGTGCTGGGCATTGCCCAGATCCTGCAACTGGGTATTGCCGGCCAGTTCCTGACGGCGCAGCGGAATCAGCGCATTGAGGGCGGCCAGCTCGGCATTCAACTGGTCGCGCTGTTCGGCGGTGACCGTTTTACCGGTGTCCTTGCCGGACTTGAGGATGTTGTTGATCTGCTGAATGCGCGTCTGGCTGGCGGAAATCTCCGCTTGCGCGCGCTCGGGCCGGGTCTGCGCCGTGATGATCAGGCTGTTGGCCTCGGCCAGGGCTTTTTGCAGGTCACTCTGCTGGGTCGAACGATCCGTGAGGATCTGCTCCAACTGCTGGATGGACTCCTTGGGAAAGCGCTGCGCCACCGGCACCACTGGCGTCGCTTTGAGGCGTGTCAGCTCGCGGGTGTTTTCGATGGTCTGCTTGGGCGCGGTCGCCAGTTGCTGTTTGAGGTCGATCAGCTTCTGCTCGTACTCGCGCTCGCTGTTCAGCTGATTGAGCGTGTTCTGCAGGACGGTTTGCATTGCCTTTTTATCGGCATCCGGCAGTTTGCTGTCGGCCAGCTTGTCGAGGCTGGCCTGCACGGCGTCGCTGGACGGTGGTTCGGCGGCGTACAGCGGGCCGACAGTAAGACTCAGGCCCAGCAGGGCCGCGGCGAAAAAGGAGCGCAGGGTAGGCATAGAGACCGGTCAAGCAAGTGAGAGTGGAGGCAGTTTAGAGGAAGAGTCCGGGGCCCGGGCGACTTCCTTCGGGGAATCTGACGCCCACTTTGCCGATCTTGTTCCCGTCCATGACCGCAACCGTCCAGTGGGTGTTGTTCCACTCCACCTGGTCGCCGACGATGGGGGCACCACCGACTTTCTGCGCAATGAAGGCACCCAGGGTCATGTCCGGATCGATGCCTTCAGCCGGCAAGCCATAGAGAGCGGCAACCGCTTTAAGCTGGGCGTCTCCTTCGAGCACAAAGTCACCGAAGAAGCGCAGATCGAGGCCCCGTTGCGGCGCCTGGCTGAACAGTTTGCCGAGGGCTGGCAGGTTGTGTTCGTGGCCAATAACACACAGCAAATCATCAACTTCCAGCACCGTACTACCCGACGGATGGAGCAGTTGCTGGCCACGAAACAGCGCGGCGATACGCGTGCCTTCGGGCATTTTCAGCTCGCGCAGGGGCGAACCGATGCACCATTTCTCCGCGCCGAGCTTGTAAACGAACAGTTCCCACTCACTGGTCACGTGTACTTCCAGCGCCGCCCGGGAAATCGGCGCGGGCTCCGGCGGTACGGTCACCTTGAGCAGCTTGGCGACCCACGGCAGGCTCGTGCCCTGCACCAGCAGCGACACCAGCACAATGAAGAAGGCGAGGTTGAAGTACAGCTGCGCCTGCGGCAGACCGGCCATCAGCGGGAACACCGCGAGAATGATCGGCACCGCGCCGCGCAGGCCGACCCAGGAAATAAACGCTTTCTCGCGACCGTGGAACGCCTTGAACGGCAGCAGACCGACCATCACTGACAGCGGCCGCGCGAACAGGATCATCCACAGCGCCAGACCGAGGGCAGGCACGGCGATCGGCAACAAATCATGCGGCGTGACCAGCAGGCCCAGCACCAGGAACATGCCGATCTGCGCCAGCCACGCCATGCCGTCGAGCATGTGCAAGATGCCGTGGCGGCTACGCACCGGGCGGTTGCCGATGACCAGGCCGCACAGATAAACAGCGAGGAAGCCACTGCCGTGCAAGGCGTTGGTCAGCGCGAACACCACCAGGCCGCCAGCGATGATCAGGATCGGATACAGCCCGGCCGCGAGGTTGATGCGGTTGACCAGTTGCAGCATCACCCAGCCGCCGCCCAGACCGATCACGCCACCAATGCCGAACTCGCGGATCAGGTGCGTGAGCAGGCTCCAGTGCAGGCCGGTCTGGCCGCTGGCAAGCATGTCGATCAAGGTGACGGTGAGAAACACCGCCATCGGATCGTTGCTGCCGGATTCGATTTCCAGACTGGCGCTGACCCGTTCGTTCAGCCCTTTGCCGCCGAGCAGCGAGAACACCGCAGCAGCGTCGGTCGAGCCAACAATGGCGCCGATCAGCAGGCCCTGAATCAGATTGAGGTCGAACAGCCACGCGGCGGCCATGCCGGTCAGCCCGGTGGTGATCAACACCCCGACCGTGGCCAGCGACAGCGCCGGCCATAACGCCACGCGAAAGCTGGAAACGCGTGTGCGCAAGCCGCCGTCGAGGAGGATGACCGCCAGTGCGAGGTTGCCGACCAGATAGGCCGTCGGGTAATTATCGAAAATGATCCCGCCGCCATCGACCCCGGCGGCCATGCCGACCGCGAGAATAATGACCAGAATCGGAATGCCGAGGCGCGAGGAAAGGGAACTGACAAGAATGCTTGCGCCTACCAGCAACGCGCCGATCAAGAACAGGCTGTTGATGGTCGTCGCATTCAAAGGCAGTACTCCAGAAGCGGAAAGACGGGGCACAAACTGACCATGCAGTCTACGTGCCAGCGATTCTAACCTGTTGAAATGTGATGCTGTCAAAAAGCTTTTCGGCAACATCCCCTGAAAGTGCGGCGAGTGATGATTGTGGCGAGGGGATTTATCCCGTTAGACGGCGCAGCCGTCGTAAAACCGATGTAAGCGGGTCTTCAGATGAAATCGCATACGCGTTTTTGGGGCGGCTTCGCCACCCAACGGGGATAAATCCCCTCGCCACAGGGGAGTTTCGGCTGCTATCTCATGGGTGCGTTACAGGCTGAACCGCCCAACCATGTTGTTCAGGTCCAGCGCCAGGCGCGACAGCTCATTGCTCGCCGCACTGGTCTGATTCGCCCCGGTCGCCGATTGCACCGACAGGTCACGGATGTTGACCAGGTTGCGGTCGACTTCCCGCGCCACCTGCGCCTGCTCTTCGGCCGCGCTGGCGATCACCAGGTTGCGCTCATTGATCTCGACGATGGCGCTGTTGATGGTGTCCAGCGACATCCCGGCGCCACGGGCGATGTTCAGCGTCGACTCGGCGCGCTCGGTGCTGTTGCGCATCGAATCCACGGCGTGTTCGGTGCCGCTCTGAATGCTGCCGATCATCCGCTCGATTTCGCTGGTCGATTGCTGGGTGCGATGGGCCAGGGCACGCACTTCATCCGCCACCACCGCGAAACCACGACCGGCCTCGCCAGCACGTGCGGCTTCAATCGCCGCGTTCAGCGCCAGCAGGTTGGTCTGGTCGGCCAGGCCGCGGATCACATCAAGGACTTTGCCGATGTCACGGGACTCGTTGGCCAGATCGCCGATCAGCGAAGCGGTGCTCTGCACGTCAGCGCTCATGCGTTCGATGGCGCTGACGGTTTCCTGGACTAGATCGCGACCGTCGCCGGCCGAGGTGGTGGCGTTCTTTGAAGCTTCCGAGGTGCTGACCGCATTGCGTGCGACTTCTTCCACGGCGCTGGTCATCTCGTTGACGGCAGTGGCGGCCTGTTCGATTTCGTTGTTTTGCTGTGTCAGGCCGCGAGCGCTTTCATCGGTGACGCTGTTCAATTCTTCGGCGGCGGACGCCAGTTGCGTGGCCGAACCGGAAATACGCTGCAAGGTGTCACGCAGCTTGGATTGCATCTTCGCCATGGCCGCCAGCAGGCGTCCGGCTTCATCTTCACCATCGACATGGATCGGCTGGGTCAGGTTGCCCTCGGCGATGGTCTCGGCAGCTTCCAGTGCTTTCGAAATCGGCTTGGTGATGCTCACCGTCAGCAGCCAGGCGAACAGCAGCGTCAGGCCGCTGGCGATCACCAGCAGCGTGACGACCAGATCGAACGACATCGAGTACTGATCCTTGGCGCCTTGGTCGGTCTCCGCGATCTGCTGGGTGTTGATCTCCAGCAAACGTGCCAGAGCGGTGTTCACCGCTTCAGAGTTGGTCAGCAAATCGCTGTTGAGCATCTGCCGCAGTTCGTCGACCTGATTGTTGCGCGATAAGGTTTTCATGCGCTCTTCGAGCTGACGGTACTGCGCCAGCAACTGCACGTACTGATCGTACGCCGAACGTTCCTCGGGGCTGGAGATCAGCGGCTCGTAAGCCCGTTGCGCATCGGAAATCTGGCGGTTGCGCATGTCGAACAGTTCGATGGTTTTCTGCTGCACGTCCGCTTCACGGTTGATCAGCAGGCGATATGACAACACGCGCAGGCGCAGGGTCAGTTGGGTGAATTCGTCGAGGGCCTTGATCGATGGCACGCTGGCGGTGGCGATGTTTTCGCCGGCCGCGCGAATTTTGCTCATCTGGTTCAAGGCGAACACGCCGAGAATCAACATCAGGCCGCCGATCAGGGCGAAACCGGTGAACGCCCGTGGGGCGATATTCATATTGCGAAGGGACATGGGCGGATACCGAAAAGGGCCGCATCCATGCGGGTTGAGCTGCTGTATGGCTGACTTATCGGTCATACGACTAAAGTCTTGAGTCGGTGTGCGCATTTGTCGCAGCGGGTGCGGGGCGACGAAGTGCAGGAACCAGATCGGCAGATCACAGTCTTTTAAACTCGCGGGAACGGTCCGCCGCCAGGAAAATCAAGGCTTTGCAGCGGTTTAACCCTGGCATCTGTGGTGACTTTTCTTTATCGTACGCGCCCTTTGAAAAACGCTTGGAAGATCAAAATGTTGGAAGCATCCCTCAGCCAATTGGAACAGCTCGTCAGCGACCTGGTGCAACAGAACCAGACCCTCGCGCAGACCAACCAGACCCTGTCCACGGAACTGGCCCAGGCCAAGGATGAAAACGAAAGCCTGCAACTGAACCTGATGGAGCAGGAAGAAAAGCACGGTGCCACTGCCGCACGCATTCAAGCCCTGGTCGACCGCGTCAACGCCGGTCCTGTCAGCGCATGAACCACGGCACAGCAGGGGTAAAAGTCATCTCCATTCTCGGGGAGGACTATTCGATCAAGGCACCGGCCGGGGAAGAACAGACCCTGCTGGACGCGGCCATGATGCTCAAGGCCACGCTGGAAGACACCAAGCGCAAATACCCGACCCTGATCGGCGACCGCTTGCTGGTGCTCGCGGCAATGAACCTGTGCTCGCAGCAGATCGATATGAAGAAACAGCACCAGGAAGAACTCGACCGTTACCAAGAGCAAGTCAGCGCCACGGTCGACACCATCGCCAAGACCATTAATCAGGGTTGATCCGGTCGCTGGTGCGCAGATGAGTGGGTTCACGCTGAGCTGATGTGTCGTCAGCCCCGGCCCTTTCGCGGGCAAGCCCGCTCCCACAAGTATCGTGGTGATTCACTGAGTGCGTGAGCGCCACGAAACCCTGTGGGAGCGGGCTTGCCCGCGAAGACGGAATCAGCCGCTACGCATAATCCGGATCAGAACCATGCATCCTGCATCCCCAGGCACGTATCGTCCCGCGCCTCCAGCAAGTCCAGCTCATGCTGGCAACCCGGCACTTCCCACGTCAGAAAGTACCGCGCCGCCTGCAGCTTGCCCTTATAGAAATCGGCGTCCGCCGCAGTGCCTTTTGCCAGACCTTCTTCGGCGCGAATCGCTTGCTCCAGCCAGCGCCAGCCGATCACCGTGTGCCCGAACACCTTCAGATACAGCGCCGAATTCGCCAAGCTGCTGTTGACCTTGCCTTGCGCCAGATCGGTCAACAAACCGAGGGTCACGGTTTGCAGGCGCGCCACCAGTTTTTCCAGCGGTTCGCGCAGTGCGGTCAACGAATCGTACGCCGTGGAGCGCTCGCCCGTGGCAGCGATCAGGCGGATTAACTGTTTCAACCCCGCGCCACCGTTCTGCGCCAGCTTGCGTCCAAGCAAATCCAGCGACTGGATGCCATGAGTGCCTTCGTGAATCGGGTTCAGGCGGTTGTCGCGGTAATACTGCTCCACCGGATATTCACGGGTGTATCCGTGACCGCCGAGAATCTGGATCGCCAGTTCGTTGGCCTTCAGGCAAAACTCCGACGGCCAGGATTTGACGATTGGCGTCAGCAGGTCCAGCAGCTCATGGGCCTGTTTGCGCTCGGCTTCGGTTTCAAGGGTGGTGGTGTCATCGAACAACCGCGCCGCATACAGGCCGAGGTCGAATGCCCCTTCGACGTAGGATTTTTGCGTCAACAGCATGCGTCTGACATCGGCGTGCTGAATGATCGCCACCGGCGCCGTCGTCGGGTCCTTGCTGTCCGGCACCCGACCTTGTGGCCGTTCGCGGGCGTATTCGAGCGAGTACAGATAACCGGCATAACCAAGCATCACCGCGCCCATGCCAACGCCGATCCGCGCTTCGTTCATCATCTGGAACATGTAGCTCAGGCCGTGGTGCGGCTTGCCCACCAGATAACCGACGCACTCGCCGTTATCGCCGAAGTTCAGCGCCGTGGACGTGGTGCCGCGCCAGCCCATCTTGTGGAACAGCCCGGCCAGCAGTACATCGTTGCGCTGGCCGAGACTGCCGTCGTCGTTGACCAGAAACTTCGGCACGATGAACAGCGAAATGCCTTTTACCCCCGGCGGCGCGTCCGGCAGCTTGGCGAGGACCATGTGCACGATGTTTTCCGACAGCGGATGGTCGCCGCCGGATATGAAGATCTTGTTGCCCTTGAGGCGATACGTGCCGTCAGACGCAGGCTCGGCGCGGGTACGAATATCCGACAGCGACGAACCGGCATGCGGCTCGGTCAGGGCCATGGTGCCGAAGAAGCGGCCATCGATCATCGGTTGCAGGAAACGCTGTTTCTGCTCGTTGGTGCCGAAGCTCTCGATCAGATTCGCCGCGCCCATGGTCAGAAACGGATACGAGGTCGACGCAGCGTTGGCCGATTGGAAATGCGCGAAGCAGGCTTGCGACAGCAAGGTCGGCAGTTGCATGCCGCCGGCCTCGAAGCTTCGCGCGGCGTTGAGGAAGCCGGCCTCGAGGAAGGCATCCACCGCCGGTTTCACTTCGGGGATAAGAATCGCCTTGCCGTTTTCATAGCGCGGTTCGTTTTCATCGCCCTTGCGGTTGTGCGGGGCGAAGTACTTTTCAGCAATGCTGCGCGCCGTGCCGATGGCTGCATCGAACGTCTCGCGATTGTGCTCGGCAAAGCGCTCGCGCCGGGTCAGGCCCTCGGCATCAAGGACTTCGTACAGCTCGAAAGCCAGATTGCGGGAACTGAGCAGCGTCTCGGACATGGTGGCTTACCTGAAAATGAGGTTGGGCCGAGTCTAGGCGGGCTGATGATGGCTGAACAGGAAGATTGATGGCGGTGATGCAGAGGTGAGGGTGACACTAATCAATGTAGGAGTGAGCCTGCTCGCGATAGCGGTCTGTCAGACCAATGCATGTGTCTGGCAGACCGCTATCGCGAGCAGGCTCACTCCTACAGGGGATTTCATTTCCAGGCGGCCATTGCGGTCGCCTGAATTTACAGCGGTTTAGCCGATGGTCATCAGACTGGCATTACCGCCCGCCGCAGCCGTGTTAACGCTCAGCGCCCGCTCGATCACCAGGCGTTCCAGAGCAATGTTGGTCTCGCCCTGGGACAAGCCCTGAACCCCAACGATTGCTCCGCCACGCTGGGCGATCTGCTGGCAAACGGCACGCAACTGGTCGGAATGGCCATGATGCAGAACCGCATCGAACACCACCTCGTCCTTGTTCCAGTCAGCAACCCGCTTGATGCGTGCCTGAACTTCTTTCGGCAGACGTGCCAGCAAGGTTTTGGTCACTTCGGACTCCGGCCATACCGCCGAGCCGCCAACGGCCAATACCGCAGCCAGTTGCGTCAGCAGATCGCCTTCGACTTCTGCCAGACACAGCACGTGCTCGCGCGGCAGGATCGCGTAGCTGTTTTTCTCACCGGTCGGGCCGGCCAGCACGCGGGTGATGCCGCTCTGCGATTGCGCCGCGTACTGCACGCACAGAGCGCTCAGCTCAGCGAACTGGTTGTTGTCGGCCCAGGCTTTCAAGGCGTTCAGCGGTTGGCGCATGGCTTCGCGCAGACGAACGTCCGGCGCTACGGCAGCATCGCCGCGAGCGAAGGATTGTTCGATTGCGTCGGTCGGACGCGTTGACAGCAAGCGGTACAGATACAGCGGGCCGCCGGCTTTCGGGCCGGTCCCCGACAGGCCTTCGCCGCCGAACGGCTGCACGCCGACCACGGCTCCGACGATGTTGCGGTTGACGTAGACGTTGCCGGCGTTGACGTTGTCGATGACCTTGGCGATGGTCTCGTCGATGCGCGTGTGCACGCCCAGAGTCAGGCCATAACCGGACGCGTTGATCTGAGCGATCAATTGGTCGATCTCTTTACGCTTGTAACGCACCACGTGCAGGACCGGCCCGAAGATCTCGCGTTGCAGCTCGTCGAAGCTTTCCAGCTCGATCAACGTCGGCATGACGAAGGTGCCGCGCTTGACTTCTTCGCTGTCGGCAATCGCCACCTGGTACACGTTGCGACCTTTGTCGCGCATGCCCTGAATGTGTCTGTCGATGCCAGCCTTGGCTTCGGCGTCGATCACCGGGCCGATGTCCACGGACAGGCGCTCGGGGTTGCCGAGACGGCTTTCAGCCATGGCACCCTTGAGCATTTCGATGACGCGATCGGCGGAATCTTCCTGCAGGCACAGCACGCGCAGCGCCGAGCAGCGCTGGCCGGCGCTGTCGAAGGCCGAGGACACCACGTCGATCACCACCTGTTCGGTGAGTGCCGAGGAGTCGACGATCATCGCGTTCTGGCCGCCGGTTTCGGCGATCAGCGGAATCGGCCGGCCCTGGCTGTCGAGACGGCCAGCGATGTTGCGTTGCAGCAGACGCGCGACTTCGGTGGAACCGGTGAACATCACGCCTTTGACGCGTTCGTCGCCGACCAGACCGGCGCCGACGGTTTCACCGCGACCCGGTAGCAGTTGCAGCACGCCTTCAGGAATCCCGGCTTCGAGCAGCAAGCGCACGGCTTGAGCCGCCACCAGCGGAGTCTGTTCGGCCGGTTTTGCCAGGACCGGGTTACCGGCGGCCAGTGCGGCGGCGACCTGACCACTGAAGATTGCCAGCGGGAAGTTCCACGGGCTGATGCAGACCACCGGACCCAGTGGGCGGTGGGCGTCGTTGCTGAAATCGTTGCGGGCCTGCACCGCGTAATAACGCAGGAAGTCGACCGCTTCGCGCACTTCGGCGATAGCGTTGGCGAAAGTCTTGCCAGCTTCGCGAGCCAACAGGCCCATCAGCGGTTGGATCTCGCCTTCCATCAAGTCCGCGGCACGTTCCAGAATGGCGGCACGTTCGGCTGGCGGAGTGGCCTGCCAGATCGGTGCGGCATTCAGCGCGCATTGGATGGCGTTGTCGACGTCTTCGACCGTGGCTTCCTGGACGTGGCCGACCACATCGCGGTGGTCCGCCGGGTTCAGCACGGCAGCAGGCGCTTCGTTGCTGGACGCGCAACCAAGCATCGGTGCGGCTTTCCAGTCGTTGTGCGCGGTTGCCAGTAAGGCGCAGGACAGCGAGGCCAAGCGATGTTCGTTGGCCATGTCGATGCCGCTGGAGTTGGCGCGCTCGGCACCGTACAGGTCACGCGGCAGCGGGATGCGCGGGTGCGGCAGGCCGAACCCACCTTCCACGGTCGCCATCTGCTCGATCTGCGCCACCGGATCGGCCACCAGTTCCTGAATCGAAATCGACTGGTCGGCGATGCGGTTGACGAACGAGGTGTTGGCGCCGTTTTCCAGCAAGCGTCGAACCAGATAGGCCAGCAGGGTTTCGTGGGTGCCGACCGGTGCGTACACGCGGCACGGACGGTTCAGCTTGCCTTCGGAAACTTTGCCTACAACCTGCTCGTAGAGCGGTTCGCCCATACCGTGCAGGCACTGGAATTCGTACTGGCCGGGGTAATAGTTCTGACCGGCAATGTGGTAAATCGCCGACAGGGTGTGGGCATTGTGCGTGGCGAATTGCGGGTAGATGACTTCCGGCACCGACAGCAGTTTGCGAGCGCAGGCGATATAGGAAACGTCGGTGTACACCTTGCGGGTGTAGACCGGATAGCCTTCCAGGCCTTCAACCTGGGCGCGCTTGATTTCGCTGTCCCAGTAGGCGCCCTTGACCAGACGGATCATCAGGCGATGGCGGCTACGGCGGGCCAGATCGATCACGTAGTCGATCACGTACGGGCAACGCTTCTGGTAGGCCTGAATGACGAAGCCGATGCCGTTCCAGCCGGTCAGCTGTGGCTCGAAGCACAGGCGCTCAAGCAGATCCAGCGACAGTTCGAGGCGGTCGGCTTCTTCGGCGTCGATGTTCAGGCCGATGTCGTATTGCTTGGCCAGCAAGGTCAGCGACAACAGGCGCGGGTACAACTCGTCCATCACCCGCTCGTACTGCGCGCGGCTGTAGCGTGGGTGCAGGGCTGAGAGTTTGATGGAGATGCCCGGGCCTTCATAAATCCCACGGCCGTGAGAGGCTTTGCCGATCGAGTGGATCGCTTGTTCGTACGAGGCCAGGTATTTTTGTGCGTCGACTTCGGTGAGTGCGGCTTCACCGAGCATGTCGTAGGAATAACGGAAGCCCTTGGCTTCGAACTTGCTCGCGTTGGCCAGGGCTTCGGCGATGGTTTCGCCGGTGACGAACTGCTCGCCCATCAGCCGCATGGCCATGTCGACGCCCTTGCGGATCATCGGCTCGCCGCTCTTGCCGATGATGCGGCTCAGCGATGACGTCAGGCCGGCTTCGTTGTGCGTGGAGACCAGTTTGCCGGTCAGCAGCAGACCCCAGGTCGCTGCGTTGACGAACAGCGACGGGCTGTTGCCCAGGTGCGGATGCCAGTTGCCGGTGCTGATCTTGTCGCGAATCAGCGCATCGCGGGTGCCCTTGTCGGGAATACGCAGCAGCGCTTCGGCCAGGCACATCAACGCCACGCCTTCCTGGGACGACAGGGAAAATTCCTGCAGCAGGCCCTGAACAATGCCCGCACGGCCGCCGGCACTTTTCTGGTTACGCAGTTTTTCGGCGATGGTCGCGGCCAGTTTGTTGGTGGCTTCGGCCATTGCTGCCGGCAGGCGTGCCTGCTCGATCAGCATCGGCACCACTTCCGGTTCAGGACGACGGTAAGCGGCGGTGATCGATGCACGCAGAACCGACTGCGGCAGAATGCTCTCGGCGAATTCGAGGAAGCATTGGTGGGCGTGATCGGTGTGTACTTCGCCGGCGTCGTCGACGTCCTTGGCAGTCAAACCGTTCAGCTCGGTCAGGGTTGCACCACCCTCGAGTTTTTCCAGGTAATTGAAAATTGCCTGCTTGATCAGCCAGTGCGGCGTGCGATCAATCGAGGTTGCGGCGGCCTTAAGGCGCTCGCGGGTCGGGTCATCGAGTTTGACCCCAAGGGTGGTGGTAGCCATATTTTTATCCTCATGGTTGCCACAGTTGCGTGGCATCAGCTGGCGGCAAGATTAGCCCTGCGTCGATTGAGGTGCAACCGGGTGCAACCCTTTTTTTGCCGGAATAATAGGCAACTCGTCAGGAATTGATTTCTCGTACCAGCGTACTGCTCCGGTTTGGTGCTTTTGCTTCTAGCAAAGGGCCACGACTGCCATAAAAGGGAGCAAAAACGGGGTGTTTGTCGATAAAACCGACTAGGTGCAACTTATTCTCACGAAACTGGTTGCACCTTATTTGATTTGTTGCATAGCATTCGCGCCCTAGGTGCAACCGGGAATAACCCGAAGCACCGGCTGATGGCTTTCCTGGGGAAACATCAGTCTTAAATGCGCGGGATCCCGGATCGTCTGCCAAACGTCGTCGTTTGCGAGCGGTTCACCACCGCCGCTACATAAAAACAAAGCCAGGGCGTAACTCAATGAGCGTAAGCAATCCAACCCTGATCACGTTCGTGATCTACATCGCAGCAATGGTGCTGATCGGCTTGATGGCCTATCGCTCCACCAACAACCTTTCTGACTATATTCTGGGCGGTCGCAGCCTGGGCAGCGTGGTTACTGCGCTGTCGGCCGGTGCCTCCGACATGAGCGGCTGGTTGTTGATGGGCCTGCCGGGCGCCATCTACATGTCCGGTCTCTCCGAAAGCTGGATCGCTATCGGTCTGATCGTCGGTGCCTACTTGAACTGGCTGTTCGTTGCCGGCCGTCTGCGTGTGCAGACCGAGCATAACGGCGATGCCCTGACCCTGCCGGACTACTTCTCCAGCCGTTTCGAAGATAAAAGCGGCTTGCTGCGGATTATCTCGGCGGTGGTGATTCTGGTGTTCTTCACCATCTATTGCGCATCCGGCATCGTCGCCGGTGCCCGTCTGTTCGAAAGCACCTTCGGCATGTCTTACGAGACCGCGCTGTGGGCCGGTGCTGCGGCGACGATTGCCTACACCTTTATCGGTGGTTTCCTGGCGGTGAGCTGGACTGACACCGTACAAGCCACGCTGATGATTTTCGCGCTGATTCTGACGCCGATCATCGTCCTGCTGGCCACTGGCGGCGTCGACACCACGTTCCTGGCCATCGAAGCTCAGGATCCAAGCAACTTCGATATGCTCAAAGGCACCACGTTCATCGGCATCATTTCGCTGATGGGCTGGGGCCTGGGCTACTTCGGTCAGCCGCACATCCTCGCGCGTTTCATGGCAGCGGATTCGGTGAAATCGATTGCCAATGCCCGTCGCATCTCCATGACCTGGATGATTCTGTGCCTGGGCGGCACCGTGGCCGTGGGCTTCTTCGGTATCGCGTACTTCTCGGCGCACCCGGAAGTCGCCGGTCCCGTTACCGAAAACCCTGAGCGTGTGTTCATCGAACTGGCCAAGATTCTCTTCAACCCATGGGTTGCCGGTGTGCTGCTGTCCGCCATCCTGGCTGCCGTGATGAGTACCCTGAGCTGCCAGTTGCTGGTGTGCTCGAGTGCCCTGACCGAAGACTTCTACAAGACGTTCCTGCGTAAATCCGCTTCGCAACTGGAGCTGGTCTGGGTCGGTCGCGCCATGGTGCTGCTGGTGGCACTGATCGCTATCGCGCTGGCCGCCAACCCGGACAACCGCGTACTGGGCCTGGTGTCCTACGCCTGGGCCGGTTTCGGTGCTGCATTCGGTCCGGTTGTCCTGATCTCGGTGGTCTGGAAAGAGATGACACGCGACGGCGCACTGGCCGGTATCCTGGTCGGCGCGATCACCGTAGTGGTCTGGAAGCATTTCGAACTGTTGGGTCTGTACGAAATCATCCCGGGCTTCATCTTCGCCAGCCTGGCTATCTACATCGTCAGCAAGATGGGCGAGCCGAGCCGAGGCATGGTTGAGCGCTTCGAAGCGGCGGAAAAAGATTTCAAGCTGAACAAATGATGCACTGAGCTTCGGCTCACAGGAAAACGGCCCGTCTCCTACCGGAGGCGGGCCGTTTTTTATTGCCTGTGATTTATCTGATGAACCGCAAAAACCCTTGTAGGAGTGAGCCCGCTCGCGATAGAGGTCTTACATTCAATACTGGTGTCGGCTGACACGCCGCTATCGCGAGCAGGCTCACTCCTACAAGGACGGTGGTGGGTTCGGGGGATTTGTCTGTAGTCGAAGGCGCCAATTATCGTGGGGTTTTCAGCAATATATGTAGGGCGAATCTGAATTTCCCGTCACCCATCCAAGACCCCTTGCCCCTGATGCAGAATCGCCCGCCCTCATTTCGCAGAGAGACATCGGATGTTCGCGCCTGCCAATCAACCGCGTTTCACGTTGACCCTAGAAGGCGCCCAGCATGACCTCAAAGTCCTTGAGTTCACGGGCAAGGAAGCCATCAGCCAACCTTTTCGCTTCGAGCTGGAACTGGTCAGCGAGCGGCCGGACCTGGACCTCGAAAGCCTGCTGCACGGTCAGGCGTTTCTCAGTCTTGATGCTCGGGGCAGTGGTATCCACGGTCAGATTTATCAGGTCGGGCAGGGTGATTCCGGGAAGCGTCTGACACGCTACCACCTGAGCCTCGTCCCGCGTCTGACCTATTTGGGGCATCGCATCAACCAGCGAATTTTCCAGCATCAGAGCGTGCCGCAAATTGTCACGCAAATCCTCAAGGACCATTCGATTCTGCGCGATGCCTTCGAATTTCGCCTTGGCAGCGAATACCCGCAGCGCGAGTACTGCGTGCAATACGCAGAAAGCGATCTGGCTTTCATTCAGCGCCTGTGTGCCGAAGTCGGCATTCATTACCACTTTCAACACAGGCCCGAAGGCCATCTGCTGGTGTTTGGCGACGACCAGACGGTATTCCCGAGACTGCCCGAGTCGACTCTGTATCTGCCGGGCAGCGGCATGTCGGCTGGCGCCCCGGCAATCCAGCGTTTCAACGTGCGGGTGGAAACGCGCACCAGTGTCGTCACCCGGCGCGACTACAACTTCAAAAAGCCGCGCCTGTCTCTGGAAAGTCGCAGCGATGGCGAGCAGCGTCCGGTGCTGGAGGACTACCACTTTCCCGGCCAATTCAACGATCGCGAAACCGGCAAGCATCTGGCACGGCGAGCGCTGGAGCGGCACGTGGCCGATTACCGGCAGGCCGAAGGCAGCAGCGACGAATCTTCGTTGGTCTGCGGACATTTCCTGCAACTCAGCGGGCATCCGCGCAGCGACTGGAACGATTTATGGCTGCTCACTGGCGTCGAGCACCGGGGGCGTCAGCCGCAGGTGCTGGAGGAGTCGGTGACCAGCGATGGCGAGTCCTTTCAGGGTTACCGCAATACCTTTGTGGCCACGCCGTGGGACGTGTTCTTCCGACCGGCATTGGCACCGGAAAAACCGCGCATGTCGGGTTACCAGCCCGCCGTGGTCACCGGCCCGAAAGACCTGGAAATCCATTGCGATGAGTACGGTCGGGTGAAAGTGCAATTGGCCTGGGACCGTGACGGTGAACTGAACGAACACTCCAGTTGCTGGCTGCGCGTCGCCAGCGGCTGGGCGCACGATCACTACGGCAGTGTGCTGATTCCGCGGGTGGGCATGGAGGTGCTGGTCGGCTTTATCGATGGCGATGCCGACAAGCCACTGGTGATGGGTTGCCTGCCCAACGCCGCGACGCCGGTGCCACTGGATCTGCCGGCAGACAAGACCCGCAGCGTCTTGCGCAGCCAGAGCAGCCCCGGCGGAGGCGGCTACAACGAGCTGCGCATCGAAGACAAAAAAGGTGCCGAGGAAATCTACCTGCGCGCCCAGCGCAACTGGACGCAGCATGTGCTGAATGATCAGCAGGTGCAGGTCGATAACCAGCGCAGCATCGTTGTCACGGGGCTTGCCCGGCATGAACTCAGGGCCGATGAGCAACGCATCACCCACGGCCAGCGCCAGACCGAAGTCAGGCAGGATGACCATTTGTCTGTGCTCGGCGACCAGCAGGTTCGGGTGAACAGCCAAGCCACCAGTGCCTCGGCGCAGATCCATATCAGCGCTGGTCAGCAAGTGGTGATCGACGGTGGCGCGAGCGCGACGATTCAGGCCGGTGGACAGTGGATCAATATCGGCCCCGGCGGAATTTTCAGCAGCGTGCCGATTCAGGTGGGTGGTGCGCCAATGGCGGCAATGGGCGCGGCGCCAGTGGTGCCTGGCCTTCCGGACAAACTGGCGGCGGCGCCTGCGGCGATTCTCACCGCTGCGCAAATCATGAGTTTCAAGGGCGATGCGCCATTTTGTGAAGAGTGCGAGCGCTGCAAGGACGGTGTTTGTGCAGCCTGAGCGACTACTACCCTCGGCATGGCTGGCGCTTGAGCCGTTGAAGGCATCCGAGCAGCTGTTCGCGATTTTCAGCAACGCCAGCGAGGCCGGCGCATTTCAAGCCTGGCGAGGCGCGGCGAGCCCGGTCTGGACTGATACGATTTACGCCGAGTGGGAGGCAGTGATGCCCTATGTGGGAATGGTCACCGCTGACAGTGAATTTCTCGATTGGGTTGAGACGACCGAGTCCCGTGACTGGGGTTGGCTGGCGGTGTCTTCGGCGGGGCTTGAAGCGATAGTCGAACACTTTCGCAGCCTGACGCAGGTGCTGATGCCAGACGGGAAGGCGGTGTTTTTTCGCTTTTGGGACGGCCGGTTTTTGCTGTCCATCCTGCACTCCGACGCGGTCGATCCGGCGCAATTGTTGCCGGTAATCGCGCGCGGACTGATCAATGCTCAGGCCGTTGAAGTCGGGGGCAGGGCGCTGGTCTCGACGCGGACATTTCCCTGGTGGCGGGTCCCCGAAACGGTTCTGGCCGCGACGGCGGAAAACGCACAGATCGGCAATGCGCTGCAGTGGTTGGGCGAAGAGCATCCGGCGCTGTTTGAGGCGTTACCCAAGCCGGTGCTGCGCTGCAAGATCAGACGTTTCTTTCAGATTGCAGCGTCGGAAGAATCTTCATCGTCAGCGCTGTTGGACTTTTTGCTGGCAGAGTCATCGTGAGATTTCCGGGCGAAGGCCACGGACGATTCCTTCAAACCGCGGCGGTTTTCATAAACGGGTGAGTGATGGGTTGCAGGGATATCTTTTCGTTGCCACCGCGACTGGGTTTGCAGGGGGCGGTCCAGGGGGGCTTTTGTCCGCTCAGCCGCCAACCCCTGACTTGCCGCCCGGTAAAAGGTAAACTTTGCGGCCCTCGCAGGAGCAGCCATGAATTATCGTCACGCCTTCCATGCCGGCAATCACGCCGATGTGTTCAAACACCTGACCTTGACCCGCCTCATCGCCCTGATGTCGCGCAAGGAGCAGCCGTTTGCTTATCTCGACAGCCACGCGGGCATTGGCCTGTATGACTTGCAGGGCGATCAGGCCAATCGCACCGGCGAATACCTGGAAGGCATCGCGCGGCTATGGGATCAGCCGGACCTGCCGGCGCTGACCGCCGACTACATGAAGGTGCTGCACGACATGAACCCGGATGGCCAGTTGCGCTATTACCCGGGTTCCCCGGAGCTGGCGCGGCGTCTGACCCGGCCGCAGGATCGGGTGATGCTCAACGAGAAGCACCCGGAAGACGGCGTGCTGCTCAAAGACAACATGGCCGGCGATCGTCGGGTGAAAGTTCATCTGGGCGAAGGCTGGCATGTGGCGCGGGCGATGTTGCCGGTGCAGGAAAAGCGCGCGGTGATGCTGATTGATCCACCGTTTGAACAGCTCGACGAGATGCAACGTTGTGCGGCGTCGATGAAAGAAGCCATCGGGCGCATGCGTCAAACCGTGGCGGCAATCTGGTATCCGGTCAAGGATCAACGTGCGTTGCGGCGTTTCTATCAGGACCTGGCTGGCACGGGCGCACCGAAGTTGCTGCGCGTGGAATTGCTGGTGCATCCGCTGGACACGCCCAACAGCCTGAACGGTTCGGGCCTGGCGATTGCCAATCCGCCGTGGGGGCTGGAGGAAGAATTGCGTGAGCTGCTGCCGTGGTTGTCGAAGAAACTGGGGCAGACTCAGGGCGGCTGGCAGATGGATTGGTTGATTGCCGAGAGCTGATCAACAGCAAGATCAAAAGACCGTCCGATCGCGGCCCGAGCCTTCGGCAGCTCCTGCATAGGAGCGTGATCGTTCCCACGCTCCGCGTGGGAATGCAGCCCGGGACGCTCCGCGTCCCAACAGCGGACGCAGAGCGTCCCTTGAGGCATTCCCACGCAGAGCGTGGGAACGATCAGTCGGCGCTAGTTGGCTGCCAGGCTCGCTGGCATGCACACACCGGTACCGCCAATCCCGCAGTACCCTTCAGGATTTTTCGCCAGATACTGTTGGTGATAGGCCTCGGCGAAGTACACGGTCGGTGCCTGGTCGATCTCGGTGCTGATTTCACCCAGGCCGGCCTTCAGCAGTTCAGCCTGATACACGTCTTTGCTCTTCAGCGCGGCGTCCAGTTGCTCCGGGCTGGTCGCGTAGATTACCGAGCGGTACTGCGTGCCGATGTCGTTGCCCTGGCGCATGCCCTGGGTCGGGTTGTGCAGTTCCCAGAACATCGCCAGCAGCTCTTCGTAACTGACCTTGGCCTTGTCATACACCACCAGTACCACTTCGGCGTGGCCGGTCAGGCCCGAGCAGACTTCTTCGTAGGTCGGGTTCGGTGTGAAGCCGCCGGCGTAACCGACGACCGTGCTGACCACGCCTTCGCGCTGCCAGAAGCGCCGTTCCGCACCCCAGAAGCAGCCAAGACCGAAGATTGCAAAGTCGACGTCCTGAAAAAACGGGCCGAGCAGTGGAGTGTCTTTGAAGAAAAAGTGTTTTTCCGGCAGGACCATCGGGGTTTCGCGACCGGGCAGGGCTTGTTCTTTGGTTGGAAGCACGTTTTTGTTCACCAGGATTTCCGAGCGCAGAACCATGAGCGTTCCTCTCAGTCAGGTTGGGGGTAAAAAGTCAGACCGCCAGTGTGCCGAATGATGCCGCACTAATCACTACTCAAAAAATATGGATATAACCCTTGTGGGAGCGGGCTTGCTCGCGAAAGTGGTGTGTCAGTGGCTGCATCCACTGAATGACACCGCTTTCGCGAGCAAGCCCGCTCCCACAGAGGCGTTCATCAAATTGGAATTTGAGGTGTTTCAGAGGCAAAGCGGCCCGCGCGGATAGCGCTTGAGCGCCTGGATCAGTTCGGCACCGGGAATCGGTCGGTCGAAGAGGTAGCCCTGGCCGACGTCGCAACGATGCCGGCGCAGAAAGGCCAGTTGCTCGGCGGTCTCGATGCCTTCGGCCACGACCTTGAGTTTGAGGTTGTGGGCCATGGCGATCACGGCGGAGGTGATTTCCATGTCGTCCTGGTTGTCGGGGATTTCGTGGATAAAGCTGCGATCGATCTTGATGATGTCGATGGGGAATTTTTTCAGATAGCTCAGCGACGAGTAACCGGTACCGAAGTCGTCCATGGCCAGGGTCAGGCCCAGACGCTTGAGCTGGTCGAGCTGCAAGTGCGTGTCTTCGGTGGCTTCCAGCAGCAGGCCTTCGGTCAGCTCCAGTTCCAGCAGTTTTGCCGGCAGCGCTTCTTCCTTGAGGATGTTGGCGATGGAGGCGACCAGGTCAGGGTCGGAGAACTGTTTTGGCGACAGATTGATCGCCACTTGCAGGTTGCCCAGGCCGGCGGCGGTCAGGGCTTTGCTCATGCGGCAGGCCTGACGCGCGATCCACTTGCCGATCGGAATGATCAGACCGGTCTCTTCAGCAACGCTGATGAACTGGTCCGGGCGGATCATGCCACGCTCCGGGTGATTCCAGCGCAGCAGCGCCTCCATGCCCAGCAGGCGCCCACTGCGCAGGCACAGCTTGGGCTGATAGAACACGTCCAGTTCGTTCTGCGTCAGGGCGCGGCGCAGGTTGTTCTCGACGAACAGTTTGTAACTGGCCTCGGCGTTCAATGCTTCGGTGAATACCTGCACCTGATGCTTGCCGTTGGCCTTGGCCTTGTGCAGTGCCAGACCGGCGTTGCGCATCAGGGTTTGCGGATCGCGCCCGTGCAGGGGTGCGCAGGCCAGGCCCACGGAGCCGGTGACACTGATCAACTGATTGTCGACGAACATCGGCTTGTCGAGGGTCATCAGCAACTGGCTGGCGATCTGTTGGCCGGCCTCAAGGCCGGTATTGTCGAGCAGCACGGCGAACTCGTTACTGGCGAAGCGGGCAAGGCTGCCGCTCGGGCTGAGGCTGTTGCGCAGACGCCGGGCCAGGCTGATCAACAGCTTGTCGCCGGTCTGGTGGCCGAGGCTGTCGTTGATCCGCTTGAAGTTGTCGATGTCCACCAGCAACAGGCTGATCGGCGTGTCGCTGTCACGGGCGAAACGCTCGTCCAGGTTGCGGATAAACGCCGGGCGGTTACCGAGGTTGGTCAGGTTGTCGGTGTAGGCCAGGCGCTCGATACGCTGTTGCGCCAGTTTGGTCTGGGTGATGTCTTCGTAGATGCCGATGTAATGCGTCAGTTCGCGGTTGTCACCGTAGACCTTGGAGATCGACAGCTGGCCCCAGTACGGTTCGAGATTCTTGCGTCGGCTTTTGAATTCGCCCTGCCAACTGTTGCTCTGCGCCAGCGCCGAGGGCGCGTCGAACAGCAACTCGCTAAGGTTTTCCAGAGCCGGCAGCTCGGACAGGCGCTGGCCGTGAACTTCTTCGGTGGTGTATTGGGTGATCGCGGTGAAGCTCGGGTTGACGTATTCGACCACGCCGTCGCAATTGACCAGCAAAAAGGCGTTGGCACTTTGCTCGACTGCGCGCTGGAACAAGTGCAGGGCACTGGTGGCAGTGCGGCGGTTGTGGTTGTTGATCACTTGCGCGAACTGGTCGGCCAGTTCACCGGCAAAGGCAATTTCGTCGGACTGCCAGGCGCGGGTCACACCGGTCTGCTCCAGGCACAGCACGCCGACAACCTGCCCGTCGACGCGGATGCTCGCATCGAGCATGGCATTGACGTCACGCGAGCGCATTGCCTCAGCCATCTCGCGGGTGCGCGGGTCATGCAAGGCGTTGTGGGCATCGATGGCGCGGCTACTGTGCAGCGCTTCCATGTAGTCAGGGAAGCCGCTGATGTCGATGGCGTCTGGCAGGATGTATTCCTGGGTCGCCCGATGGTAGGCCGAGATCGGCAGCAAGTGCTGGCCTTCGAGATTCCACAGGCTGGCTGAGTCGATCTCATAGATATCGCAGGCGCAGCGGGTGATCAGTTCGGCGGCTTCTTGCAGCGAATTGTGAGTGCTGTAGCGCTGCCGGGCGAGTAGTAGAATCAAGTCTTGCTGGGCGCGCACGCGTTCCAGATGTTGCAGTTGTTCCTGCTGGGCGCGCTGGTTCAGCTCCAGCGCGATCTGCAGGCGGGAATTCTGGGTTTCCAGGTCGACCGATGGCAAGGTCGGCGCGTCGTCGTACACGTCATCGACCGCCAGCAAATAGCCGCGCAGCAAGTGCCGGTTGTGTTGTCGGTACGCTTCGCCGAGTTCCAGGATGCTCAAGGCCCCGGCCACGGTGTGCAGCGTGTAGCGCACCAGATAGTGGGGGCTGGTAGTCAATTGCTGCTGGATGGCGTCGTGCAGTTGATAGCGCGCTTCGGGCTCCATGAGGCTGGCGTAGGGCGAACCGACCAGTGCGCACAATTCCACGGCCGGCTGACCGAACTGGCGTTCGCAGTTGGGATCGAGGAACAGCATCGCCCAGCTTGCTTCATTCAAGCGCTCGAAACGCAGCATGCCGAGCCGCGAGGGCACAGGCAACTGCGTCACTACCTCGGCCGCCATACGGCTGGCGGCATCGGGTTGGCTTTTCATCAAGGAAACTCGCTTGGAAATATGCTGAACGCGCCGGGCTCTCGCCCTCTTTACTGTTGCCTGCGGCAAGGTTGCATCATTGCGGCACTGACTGACAAGAGAGATGAAGGCCAAGTGCTATAAGAATATGTCGGCTGCAACAAACATTTCTCCAGCGGGTGTCAGAAAAGATCAAATGATCGCAGCCTTCGGCAGCCCCGACAGGGAACGCATACCTATGTAGAAGCTGCCGAAGGCTGCGATTTTTTGGGTTTCAGCGCAGTTTCAGCGTGATCGACTGCAGCGGTTTGCCATCGCGATCATGGTAATTCACCACAATCCGGTCAGCATCGACGACCACGTGCGCAAAGTTGTCCTCACTCACCACCTTACTGGTCAACTCCTGCAGATAATCCCCCGCCGCCGTGCGCGCCAGAGGTTTATCAAGGATGAACGTTGACGCCTTGGCATAGGGCAACAGCTTGCTGTTGCACAGCGGTGAAGAGACGATGGTGTGAACTTCGAAATCCGGGTCGTTGCTGTGAGTCAGGCGACTGGTGAGCGAGCCGTGAACATCGCCCGAGACGAACACGACGTTCTTGATCCGCCGGGTACGGATGGTTTCCAGCAGGCGCAGACGTTGCTCGGGAAAGCTCTTCCAGGCGTCGTTGCCGTCGAGTTTGCGATCCGGATAGAACATCACGCTGGTTACCACAAACTTGACGCGCGCAGGGCTGTTTATCAGCCATTTGAGCAGCGCCTGTTCCTGTTCTGCATCCAGAACGCGTCGGTCATCGGCCGACAAGTTACGCCGCGTGCGGCTGTCGGTGACAAACCATTCGATATCACCGTCGCTGAACTGATACCAGTAATGATCAAGTTTGGCATGGTTTATCTGGCCAGTAGAAGTTAGTTCATGGGCCGGGCTGTGGCTGACCTGATACAACTCGTAGGCGGCCATGGCATTGCGATACAAGTCGCTGTCGGACTTGCTTGCGTTGGCCGGCCAGTTGTCTTCGATTTCATGATCGTCGAGGATCATGTAAGTCGATGTGCCGGACATCAGGCGTTGGATGTTGGGTTGTGAAAAGGCTGCCCGGTATTTTGCAAGTATGTCTTTGTATTCCCGGTCCGGGGCAATCACGTTCAAGTCGTCAACATAGATTTGATCGCCGGTCATCAATGTTGCGCTGATCGGCGGTTGTGCGCCTTCAATCAATTGGTTGATCGAAGCGAATATACGGTCGCCCAGTTGCGGCAGCGAGGCGATGCCGGCGGTCATGCGCAAATAGCGGCACGATCCGACTATGTAAGCTCTGGATTGCACGGGCTTAGTGGAACGTGTGCGCAGGCGGTAGGTTTCCCGTGGCCACTGCAGGGGCAACTCTGCGACGCTGTCCTTGGTATGTACCGGACTCATCGGGCTGAACCAGCCTGTCTGGTATTCGTATTCGGTATCGCTACTCAAGTTGTTGAGCGCGAAAACATCGGACATATCACGCCGTTCACTGAGCTGCACGAAAACAGGCTTTGCCCATTGTGTTGTTCCGTATGTGCGATAACGCAGGGCGGCAAATACCAGTGCGTTGTGTTGTGAATTACCGCGAATAAATATTCGCGCGTGGTTAGTTGTAACGTGGCCGATGATCGGGCCAATGGTCGGTTTTAACATGTCGAATCCATTCGAATGAAGGCTGAATAAAGTTAAAGTTTTTGCGCGGCATTGTTAGTTGGCTTTGCTGTTTAAGGTTAGTTGTGTGGCGAATAAAAATATTGGCGTGAAGTTGACGCAGCTTGTGGCCGATGTCAGCGCTACTTGTGGGAAATATGCGGGGTGGTTTTCTTCAGGCAAAAAAAAGCCCCGCCAAACTGACGGGGTTGAGGTACGAGCGTGTGGCGCTCGAAAGGGTGCAGCAAACGGCCCTCCGTGGCTGGAGGGCCGTTTGAGTTACAGCAGGATCGTGCGGATGTCGCCCAACAGGCTGCCCAGACGCTGGGTGAAGCGTGCTGCTGCTGCACCATTGATCACGCGGTGATCGTAGGACAGCGACAATGGCAGCATCAGCTTCGGCTGAAAGGCTTTGCCATCCCAGACAGGCTGGATGGTAGCCTTGGAAACACCGAGGATCGCCACTTCCGGCGCGTTGACGATCGGCGTGAAGCCGGTGCCGCCAATGTGACCGAGGCTGGAAATGGTGAAACAGGCGCCTTGCATCTCGTCCGAGGACAGCTTCTTGGTGCGGGCTTTCTCAGCCAGCGAAGCCGCTTCGGCCGCCAGTTGCAGCAGGCTCTTCTGGTCGACGTTCTTGATGACCGGTACGAGCAGGCCATCCGGGGTGTCGACGGCGAAGCCGATGTTCACGTATTTCTTGCGGATGATCGCCTTGCCGCTTGGTGCCAGCGAACTGTTGAAGTCCGGCAATTCCTTGAGCAAATGCGCGCAGGTCTTGAGCAGCAGCGGCAGGATGGTCAGTTTGACGCCAGCCTTCTCGGCCACGGCTTTTTGCGCGACACGGAAGGCTTCCAGCTCGGTGATATCTGCCGAGTCGAATTGCGTCACGTGTGGCACGTTCAGCCAGCTGCGGTGCAGGTTGGCCGCGCCGACCTGCATCAGGCGGGTCATCGGCACTTCTTCGATTTCGCCGAAACGGCTGAAGTCGACGACCGGGATCGGCGGGATGCCCGCGCCACCGGTAGCGCCAGCAGCGGCCGGTGCTTCCTTGGCCTTCTGCATCATTGCCTTGACGTAAACCTGCACGTCTTCTTTCAGGATGCGACCGTGCGGACCGCTGGCGCCGACGGCGCTCAGCTCGACGCCGAACTCACGGGCCAGTTGACGCACGGCGGGGCCGGCGTGAACTTTCGCGCCTGGCTTGGCCGGTGCAGCGGCTGGAGCGGCGGCGGCAGCCGGTGCAGCCGGAGCAGCAGCGGCAGGGGCCGGAGCGCTTGGCGCAGCCGCTGGAGCCGGGGCAGCAGCAGGTGCCGCGCCTTTGACTTTCAGCTTCAGAATCAGATCGCCGGTGCCCACTTCGTCATCCAGCTTGATCGAAACGCTTTCGACCACGCCGGCGGCAGGCGATGGAATTTCCATGCTCGCCTTGTCGGATTCCAGGGTGATCAGCGACTGGTCGGCTTCGACGGTATCGCCCGCCTTGACCAGCACTTCGATGATCTTCGCCTTGCCTGCCGAACCGATGTCCGGGACATGAATGTCCTGAACAGTGTCAGCGGCCGGCGCGGCCGGAGCCGCCGCCGGGGCTGGCGCAGCGGCAGCAGCAGGCGCGGCAGCCTGAGCCGGAGCGGCAGCAGCAGGGGCCGCAGCACCTGCCACTTCCAGATCCAGAATCAGGTCGCCGGTGCCGACTTCGTCGTTGAGCTTGACGCTGATGGCCTTGACCACGCCAGCGGCAGGCGACGGGATTTCCATGCTCGCCTTGTCGGATTCAAGCGTGATCAGCGATTGGTCAGCCTCGACGGTGTCGCCGACCTTGACTTGTATCTCGATGATCTGCGCCTTGCCCGACGAACCGATGTCCGGCACATGCACTTGCTGTACCGAAGCGGCAGCAGGAGCAGCGGCGGGTGCGGCGGCAGCAGGTGCGGCAGCAGGTTTTTCTTCAGTTTTGGCGGCTGGCGCAGCAGCGGGGGCCGGGGCGGCTTCAGCGGCGCCCTCGACTTCCAGCTCCAGCAGTTCGTCGCCTTCTTTCAAGCGGTCGCCCAGCTTCACTTTCAGGCTCTTGATGACGCCGGCCTTCGGGGCGGGCACTTCCATGCTGGCCTTGTCCGATTCCAGGGTCAGGATGCTCTGATCGGCTTCGATACGGTCGCCGACCTTCACAAACAGTTCAATTACTTCACCTTCACCGCTGCCGATGTCAGGTACGCGAATGAGTTCGCTCACAAAATGTCTCCTCAGCAGTCCAGTGGGTTGCGTTTTTCCGGGTCGATGCCGAACTTGACGATGGCCTCGGCCACCACTTTAGGTTCGATATCACCACGGTCAGCCAGTGCTTCCAGGGCTGCCAACACCACGAAATGACGGTCGACTTCGAAGAAATGACGCAGTTTCTTGCGGCTGTCGCTGCGGCCGAAACCGTCGGTGCCCAAGACTTTGAATTCCTTGGACGGAACCCACTGACGGATCTGCTCGGCGAACAGTTTCATGTAGTCGGTAGAGGCGATGACCGGGCCTTTACGGCCGTTCAGGCACTCTTCGACGTAGCTCAGCTTAGGCTTCTGGCCAGGCTTGAGACGGTTGCTGCGCTCTACGGCCAGGCCGTCACGACGCAGTTCGTTGAAGCTGGTAACACTCCACACGTCAGCGCCGACGTTGAACTCTTCACGCAGGATCTTCGCCGCTTCACGCACTTCGCGCAGGATGGTGCCGGAGCCCATCAACTGAACGTGGTGCGCCGCATCGCGAGTGTCTTCTTCGAGCAGATACATGCCTTTCTTGATGCCTTCTTCGGCACCGGCCGGCATGGCTGGCTGCTGGTACGACTCGTTCATCACGGTGATGTAATAGAAGATGTCCTGTTGCTCTTCGGTCATCTTCTTCATGCCGTCCTGAATGATCACCGCCAGCTCGTAGCCGTAGGTCGGATCGTAGGTGCGGCAGTTCGGGATGGTCGCGGCCAGCAGGTGGCTGTGACCGTCTTCGTGCTGCAGGCCTTCACCGTTCAGGGTGGTACGGCCGGCGGTGCCGCCGATCAGGAAGCCACGGGTACGGCTGTCGCCAGCGGCCCAGGCTAGATCGCCGATCCGCTGGAAGCCGAACATCGAATAGAAGATGTAGAACGGCAGCATCGGCTGGTTGTGGCTGGAGTACGAAGTACCGGCAGCGATGAACGAGCTCATGGCGCCCGCTTCGTTGATGCCTTCTTCAAGGATCTGACCTTTCTGGTCTTCCTTGTAGAACATCACCTGGTCTTTATCGACTGGCTCGTAGAGCTGGCCGACGGAGGAGTAGATGCCCAGCTGGCGGAACATGCCTTCCATACCGAAGGTACGGGCTTCGTCCGGGATGATCGGAACGATGCGCGGGCCGATTTCCTTGTCCTTGACCAGTTGCGCAAGGATCCGCACGAAGGCCATGGTGGTGGAGATTTCGCGGTCGCCCGAGCCATCGAGGATGGCCTTGAGGGTGTCCAGATCCGGGGTCGGTACGCTGAAGCTCTGTGCGCGGCGCTGAGGCACGAAACCGCCCAGGGCAGCACGACGCTCGGCGAGGTAACGGCCTTCGGCGCTGTTCGGCTCCGGCTTGAAGAACGGCAGGTTCTCCAGCTCTTCGTCCTTGACCGGAATGTCGAAGCGGTCGCGGAACAGCTTCAGGCTCTCGACGTCAACCTTCTTGGTGTTGTGCGCAGTGTTTTTCGCTTCGCCGGCACCGGTGCCATAACCCTTGATGGTCTTGGCGAGGATGACGGTCGGTTGTTCTTTGTGGTTGACCGCTTCGTGGTACGCCGCGTAGACCTTGTACGGGTCGTGGCCGCCACGGTTGAGTTTCCAGATCTCGTCGTCGGACAAGTCTGCAACCATCGCCTTGAGTTCAGGCGTGTTGAAGAAGTGCTCACGCACGAACGCGCCGTCTTTGGCTTTGTAGTTCTGGTACTCGCCGTCGATGACTTCGTCCATGCGGCGTTGCAGGATACCGTCGACGTCTTTGGCCAGCAGTGGGTCCCAGAAACGGCCCCAGATGACTTTGGTCACGTTCCACTGGGCACCGCGGAACACGCCTTCGAGTTCTTGGATGATCTTGCCGTTGCCGCGAACCGGGCCGTCGAGGCGCTGCAGGTTGCAGTTGATGACGAAAATCAGGTTGTCCAGCTTCTCGCGGCCGGCCAGGGAGATCGCGCCCAGGGATTCCGGCTCGTCGCACTCGCCATCGCCCAGGAAGCACCAGACTTTCTGTTTGCCCGGCTGGATGAAACCGCGGTGTTCCAGGTACTTCATGAAGCGCGCCTGGTAGATCGCCTGGATCGGACCCAGACCCATCGATACGGTCGGGAACTGCCAGAAATCAGGCATCAGCCAAGGGTGCGGGTAGGACGACAGGCCCTGACCGTCGACTTCCTGGCGGAAGTTGTTCATCTGGTCTTCAGTGATGCGGCCTTCCATGAATGCACGGGCGTAAACGCCTGGCGAGGTGTGGCCCTGGAAGTAGATCAGGTCGCCGCCGTGTTCGTCGGTCGGGGCCTGGAAGAAGTAGTTGAAGCCGATGTCATACAGGGTCGCACTGGAAGCGAAGCTGGAGATGTGACCGCCCAGGTCCGAATCTCGCAGGTTTGTGCGCATTACCATGGCCATCGCGTTCCAGCGTACCAGCGAGCGAATGCGGCGTTCCATGAACAGGTCGCCAGGCATGCGTGCTTCGTGGGTCACGGGGATCGTGTTGCGGTAAGGCGTGGTGATGGCGTAAGGGAGCTGCGAACCGCTGCGGGTCGCCAGTTCACCCATACGGGTCATCAGATAGTGAGCACGGTCTTCGCCTTCTTTGTCGAGAACCGATTCCAGGGCGTCCAGCCATTCCTGGGTTTCGACGGGATCGAGGTCTTGCATGGCTTGCTCCAGGGCGGAAAGGCTTCCAGAATCGGTTGCCTGAGTTTGCGACTGGCCTTGTGGGCAGACGATTTAAAATTCTTGGATTGCCGACAGGTTGTTCCGGCGGCGTGTAGTTTTACTACAAATCTTCCGGCATTTCAGCCTTTCGAATGTATAGACGAGTAGTAAAACTACAGATGAAAGGCTTGTGGCCTCCGACTGCGTTGTGAGAATAATCGTTAAGGTGGGTCGATTTCCATCCGAATAAGGTGAAAGTTTGATGCTGAATGCTAAAGAAGAAGAAATTTCAGCTATTTCTAACTTTTGTTCGACAGTCCTTCGCGTAGCGGGTTTTCATCATTCACTACAAGCGGCCATTTACACGCCGATCAAGGATAGACCATGACCCTGCCCGTGCTTGCCGAACTGCCCGCCATCCTCTTGCCGTTGGTCAGCCGATCCGAGCAGTCGTTCCGTACGGCTGTCGCCTCACTGGAGAACGATCATGGCCTGTCGAGCTGGACGCCGGAGCGCTGGGCGCAGTTCGCCCGCGTCACCGCCGCCAGCGAGTTTGTCATTGAACAGAGCGTTCGTGACCCTTTGATGTTGCTCTCGCTGGTGCAGTCCGGCGAACTCGACCGGGCCTTCGCGCCGGGTGAGCTGTGTGCTCAGATTGCCGCCGCGGTGAACGCCGCGCAAAGCGAGGATGAGCTCGGCCGTGCCTTGCGTCGTCAGCGCGCCCGGCATCAGGTGCGGATCATCTGGCGCGACCTGACGCGTCAGGCCGATCTGGTGCAGACCTGCCGCGATCTCTCGGACATGGCCGACGCCTGCATTGATCAAGCCTATCAGTGGCTGTACAGCCGCCATTGTGAACAATTCGGTACGCCGACCGGCCGCCGCAGCGGTCTGCCCCAGCCCATGGTCATCCTCGGCATGGGCAAGCTGGGCGCGGTCGAGTTGAATCTGTCCTCGGACATCGACCTGATCTTCGCCTACCCCGAGGGCGGCGAAACCGTCGGCGTGAAACGTTCGCTGGATAATCAGGAGTTTTTCATCCGCCTCGGTCAACGCCTGATCAAGGCGCTGGACCCGATGACCGTCGACGGCTTCGTCTTCCGTGTCGACATGCGCCTGCGTCCGTACGGCTCGTCCGGTGCGCTGGTGCTCAGCTTCAATGCGCTGGAGCAGTATTACCAGGATCAGGGTCGCGACTGGGAACGCTATGCGATGATCAAGGCGCGTGTGGTCGCCGGCGATCAGGTGGCCGGTGCCCAGTTGCTGGAGATGCTGCGGCCGTTCGTTTATCGGCGCTATCTGGACTTCTCGGCGATCGAAGCGCTGCGCACCATGAAGCAATTGATCCAGCAGGAAGTGCGGCGCAAAGGCATGGCCGACAACATCAAGCTGGGCTCCGGTGGCATTCGTGAAGTCGAGTTCATCGCCCAGGCGTTCCAGTTGATTCACGGTGGTCGCGATCTGAGCCTGCAACAGCGCCCTCTATTAAAGGTGCTGAGTACGCTGGAAGGGCAGGGCTATTTGCCGCCGGCGGTGGTCAGTGAATTGCGCGAGGGTTATGAGTTCCTGCGTTACACCGAACACGCCATCCAGGCCATCGCCGACCGTCAGACCCAGATGCTGCCGGAGGGCGCGCAGGATCAGGCGCGGATTGCTTTCATGCTTGGCTTCGCCGACTGGGAGGCTTTTCATGAAAAGCTCATGTATTGGCGCGGTCGTGTCGCCTGGCATTTCGCCCAGGTGATTGCTGATCCCGACGAGGACGAAGGCGCCGCAAGCGAAGTGGTGGTGGGCGGCGAATGGCTGCCGCTGTGGGAGGAGGCGCAGGACGAAGAGGCCGCGTGCCGTCAGTTGCAGGAGGGCGGTTTTGCCGATGCGAGCAAAGCCCTGAAGGCGCTGGCCGGTTTGCGCGGCAGTCCGCAATTGCGCGCGATGCAGCGTCTGGGGCGCGAGCGGCTCGACGCCTTCATCCCGCGCCTGATCGCGCAAGCGGTGGAGCATGCCAATCCGGATCTGGTGCTTGAGCGCGTGTTGCCGTTAGTGGAAGCGGTGGCGCGGCGTTCGGCCTATCTCGTGCTGCTGACAGAAAATCCCGGTGCGCTGCGCCGCTTGCTGACGCTGTGCGCGGCGAGTCCGTGGATCGCCGAGCAGATCACCCGCTTCCCGTTGCTGCTTGACGAATTGCTCAACGAAGGCCGCCTGTTCAAGCCGCCGTTGGCGCCGGAGCTTGCGGCAGAACTGCGCGAGCGATTGACACGGATCCCTGAAGACGACCTTGAACAGCAGATGGAAGCCCTGCGCCATTTCAAACTGGCACACCGCTTACGGGTCGCCGCCTCGGAAATTGCCGGCAGCCTGCCGCTGATGAAGGTCAGCGATTACCTGACCTGGCTGGCCGAGGCCATCCTTGAGCAAGTGCTGGCGCTGGCCTGGCGCCAGACCGTGGCCAAGTACGGCACGCCGTTGCGCACTGACGGTACGCTGTGCGATCCCGGCTTCATCATTGTCGGTTATGGCAAAGTCGGCGGGCTGGAACTGGGGCACGGTTCGGATCTGGATCTGGTGTTCATTCACGATGGCGATCCGCAGGCAGAAACCGACGGGCCGAAGTCGATCGATGGTGCGCAGTTCTTCACCCGACTGGGTCAGCGGATCATTCATTTGCTGACGGCACAGACCAACTCCGGCCAGCTCTACGAAGTGGACATGCGCTTGCGGCCCTCCGGTGCGGCGGGGTTGTTGGTGAGTTCCCTCGGCGCGTTTGCCCGCTATCAGGAAAATGAAGCGTGGACGTGGGAGCATCAGGCCCTGGTGCGCGCGCGGGTGCTGGTTGGCAGTGCCGATGTCGGCCAGGCCTTCGAGAAAGTCCGTGCGCAGGTATTGGGCAAGGCGCGTGATCTGGCGACGTTGCAGCAGGAAGTCAGCGAAATGCGCGCGAAGATGCGCGATAACCTTGGCACCCGGAGCACCGCGGCCGGGACCGCGGCAAATGCCTTCGAGGCCACCGCGCCCTTCGACCTCAAGCAGGACGCCGGAGGTATCGTCGATATTGAATTTATGGTGCAATACGCGGCTCTGGCATGGTCGCAAAGTCATCCGCCATTGCTACGCTGGACCGATAACATCCGCATTCTGGAAGAGCTGGAACACCAAGGGCTGATGCCCGCCGAAGATGCCGGCTTGTTGCGCGAGGCCTACAAAGCCTACCGCTCAGCCGCCCACCGGCAGGCATTGCAGAAGGATGCCGGGGTGATCCCGGGCGACCAGTTTGCCGAAGAACGCCGCCAGGTCATGCGAATCTGGCGGGAGATGGGGCTGGGCTGAAACCGGTTTATGCAGCACCCAACACCCTGTAGGAGTGAGCCTGCCCGCGAAGACGGAGTGCCAGGCGACATCGATGTTGGATGTGCCAGCCCTTTCGCGAGCAAGCCCGCTCCCACAGTGGATCTGCGCTGGACGGCAGATGTGTGAGTGAATGCAAAACCCTGTAGAAGTGAGCCTGCTCGCGAAGACGGAGTGCCAGGCGACATCGATGTTGGATGTGCCGGCCCTTTCGCGAGCAAGCCCGCTCCCACAGTGAATCTGCGCTGAATGGCAGATGTGTGAGTGAATGCAAAACCCTGTAGGAGTGAGCCTGCTCGCGAAGACGGAGTGTCAGACGACACTGATGTCGGATGTGATGGCGTCATCGCGAGCAAGCCCGCTCCCACAGTGAATCTGCGCTGAATGGCAGATGTATGAGTGAATGCAAAACCCTGTGGGAGCGGGCTTGCCCGCGAAGACGGAGTGTCAGACGACATTGATGCTGGATGTGCCGGCCCTTTCGCGAGCAGGCTCGCTCCCACAGTGGATCTGCGCTGGACGGCAGATATGTGAGTGAATGCAAAACCCTGTAGGAGTGAGCCTGCCCGCGAAGACGGAGTGCCAGGCGACATCGATGTTGGATGTGCCGGCCCTTTCGCGAGCAAGCCCGCTCCCGCAGTGGATCTGCGCTGAATGGCAGATGTGGAAGTGAATGCAAAACCCTGTGGGAGCGGGCTTGCCCGCGAAGGCGGAGTGTAGGCGACACTGATGTTGGATGTGTCGGCCCTTTCGCGAGCAAGCCCGCTCCCGCAGTGGATCTGCGCTGAATGGCAGATGTGGAAGTGAATGCAAAACCCTGTGGGAGCGGGCTTGCCCGCGAAGGCGGGTTGTCGGACGGCAGAAATGTTGAATGGATAGGCCCTTTCGCGAGCAGCCCGCTCCCATAGTCGATCTACAATGTTTGTAGAATTCTCGAGGCGGGGAGGCGTAAAAGCCTCCCCGGTTCGTTTTTGGAAAGCACATGAATATTCTGATCGTTGGGCCCAGTTGGGTCGGTGACATGGTGATGGCGCAGACATTGTTTCAGTGTCTCAAACAGCGCCACCCGCAATGCGAAATCGACGTGCTGGCCCCCGAGTGGAGCCGGCCGATCCTTGAGCGCATGCCTGAAGTGCGCAGGGCCTTGAGCTTCCCGCTCGGCCACGGTGCGCTCGAATTGGCGACCCGTCGGCGTATCGGCAAGTCTCTGGCCGGCCAGTACGATCAGGCGATCCTGCTGCCTAACTCGCTGAAGTCGGCGCTGGTGCCGTTTTTCGCCGGCATCCCGAAACGTACTGGCTGGCGCGGCGAGTTCCGCTATGGCCTGCTCAATGACGTGCGCACCCTCGACAAAGAACGTTATCCATTGATGATCGAGCGCTTCATGGCCCTGGCCTACGAGCCGAACGTCGAGCTGCCCAAACCCTATCCGCGCCCGAGCCTGCAGATCGACCCGGTGACCCGCGAAGCCGCGCTGAGCAAGTTCGGTCTGACCCTCGACCGGCCGGTGTTGGCCCTGTGCCCCGGTGCCGAGTTCGGCGAGTCCAAGCGCTGGCCGTCCGAGCATTACGCCAAAGTCGCCGAAGCGCGCATCCGCGAAGGCTGGCAGGTGTGGCTGTTTGGCTCGAAAAATGATCACGCGGTGGGCGAAGACATCCGCGCACGGCTGATTCCCGGTCTGCGTGAAGAGTCGGTCAACCTCAGCGGCGACACCTCGCTGGCCGAAGCCATCGACCTGCTGTCCTGCGCTGATTCAGTGGTCTCCAACGACTCCGGCCTGATGCACGTCGCCGCCGCATTGAACCGTCCGCTGGTCGCCGTCTACGGCTCGACCTCGCCGGGCTTCACGCCGCCGCTGGCCGAACATGTCGAGGTCGTTCGGCTGGGTATCGAATGCAGTCCCTGCTTCGACCGGACCTGCCGTTTCGGCCATTACAACTGCCTGCGCCAGCTGATGCCGGACGCGGTCAATGATGCCTTGCAGAAGTTGCAAGGCTCCGTGGTCGAGGTTCATTAACTTGCGGGTACTGTTGATCAAGACTTCATCGCTGGGCGACGTGATTCACGCGCTGCCAGCGCTGACCGACGCCGCCCGGGCGATCCCCGGAATCAAGTTCGACTGGGTTGTGGAAGAAGGCTTCGGCGAAATCCCGACGTGGCACCCGGCCGTCGATAAAGTCATTCCGGTGGCGATCCGTCGCTGGCGCAAGAACCTTTGGAAGACGCTTACCAGCGGCGAGTGGAAACGCTTCAAGCAAAGCGTGCGCACCAATCGATACGATCTGGTGATCGATGCCCAGGGCCTGCTGAAAAGCGCCTGGCTGACTCGCTACGTCAAGGCCCCGGTTGCCGGCCTCGATAAAGGTTCGGCCCGCGAGCCGATGGCTGCACGTTTCTACGACCGCAAACTGGCCGTGGCCCGTGGGCAGCACGCCGTCGAGCGCGTGCGCCAGTTGTTCGCCATTGCGCTGGGCTATGACTTGCCCAAAGGTCTCGGCGATTACGGCCTCAACGTCGAGCGCCTGGTCGAGCTGCCGCGCAAGAGCGCCTTCGTCGTGTTCCTCCATGGCACCACCTGGGACAGCAAGCACTGGCCGGAAGCCTACTGGCGCGAACTGACTGAACGCGTCGGCTATCTCGGCGTGGGCGTCAAGCTGCCGTGGGGCAACCCGCAGGAAAAAGCCCGTGCCGAACGCATAGCCGCGGGTTTCAAGCACGCCGAAGTGCTGCCAAAACTGAATCTGGCCGGCGTCGGCAAAGTCCTCGCCGGCGCGCAAGCCTGCGTAGCGGTGGACACCGGTCTCGGCCATCTGGCTGCGGCGCTGGACGTGCCGACCATCTCGCTGTTCGGCCCGACCAACCCGGGTCTGACCGGAGCTTACGGCAAGTTGCAGATTCACTTGGGCAGCGACTTCCCGTGTGCACCGTGCCTGCAAAAGAAATGCACCTATCAACCGACTGCGCAGGATGCCCGTCAGTTTGACCTCAAGCGTGAGCAGCCGTTGTGCTTCACGCGTGTAAACCCCGAGCGTGTCGCCAGCCGACTGAGCACGTTGTTAATGGCTGAGGAGCTGCGCTGATGCAATTGGCATTCGTCCTGTACAAATATTTCCCGTTCGGTGGCTTGCAGCGCGACTTTATGCGCATCGCCCTTGAATGCCAGAAACGCGGCCACCAGATTCGTGTGTACACGCTGATCTGGGAGGGCGATGTACCGCCCGGTTTCGAAGTGCTGGTGGCGCCGGTCAAGGCATTCTTCAATCACCGTCGCAATGAAAAACTCAGTGCCTGGATGGCGGCGGATCTGGCCAGGCGCCCGGTGGACCGCCTGATCGGCTTCAACAAGATGCCAGGCCTGGACGTCTACTACGCCGCCGACGGCTGCTTCGAAGACAAGGCGCAGAACCTGCGCAATTCGCTGTACCGTCGCTGGGGCCGTTATCGCCACTTCGCCGAGTATGAGCGCGCGGTGTTCGCCAAAGATGCGAAGACCGAAGTGCTGATGATTTCCGAAGTGCAGCAGCCGCTGTTCATCAAGCACTACGGCACGCCGCTTGAGCGCTTCCATCTGCTGCCGCCGGGCATTGCCCAGGATCGTCGTCGTCCGGCGGATGCCGATGAGATTCGCGCCGGTTTTCGCGCTGAATTCAATCTGAAGGATGACGAGCTGCTGCTGGTGCAGATCGGCTCCGGGTTCAAGACCAAGGGTGTCGATCGCAGCCTGAAAGCACTGGCGGCATTGCCAGCCGAATTGCGAAAACGCACCCGGCTGTTTGTAATCGGCCAAGATGACCCCAAATTATTCCAGATGCAGAGTGCAACGTTGGGTTTGGGCGACAATGTGACCTTCCTCAAGGGACGCAGCGATATCCCGCGTTTTCTGTTGGGCGCCGATCTGCTGATTCATCCTGCGTACAACGAAAACACCGGTACGGTGCTGCTTGAAGCGCTGGTCGCCGGCTTGCCGGTATTGGTCAGCGCGGTCTGCGGTTACGCCCATTACATTGCCGAGGCGGACGCAGGGCGAGTGCTGGACGAACCGTTCGAGCAGGCGCAACTGACCCGATATCTGGGCGAGATGTTGAGCGACGACGCTGCCCGCGCAGCGTGGAGCCGCAACGGCCTGGCCTTCGTCGAGACGGCCGACCTCTACAGCATGCCGCAGCACGCGGCCGATGTGATTCTGGCGGAGCGCGCTTAATGAAGTTGATGCTGGCTGAACCGTTCAAGAGCCTTTGGGCCGGACGCGACCCGTTCGCCGAAGTCGAAGGCTTGCAGGGCGAGGTATACCGCGAGCTGGAAGCGCGCCGGACACTGCGCACGGAAGTCGAGGGCAACGGATTTTTCGTCAAGATCCACCGTGGCATCGGCTGGGGCGAGATCTTCAAGAACCTGCTTACCGCCAAGCTGCCGGTGCTCGGCGCCGGCCAGGAGTGGAAGGCCATTCAACGCCTGCAGGAAGCCGGCGTACCGACCATGACCGCTGTCGCCTACGGCGAGAAGGGCAGCAACCCGGCGGATCAGCACTCGTTCATCGTTACCGAAGAGCTGGCGCCCACCATCAGCCTCGAAGATTTCAGTATCGACTGGGTCAGGCAGCCGCCCGAGCCGACGCTCAAGCGCGCACTGATCGCCGAGGTCGCGCGCATGACCGGCATGATGCATCGCGCCGGCGTCAATCACCGCGACTGCTACATCTGCCACTTCCTGCTGCACACCGACAAACCGGTTGCCGCGGATGACTTCAAGCTCTCGGTGATTGACTTGCACCGCGCCCAGACCCGTCCGGCCATTACCCGGCGCTGGCGCGACAAGGACCTGGCGGCGTTGTATTTTTCCGCGCTGGACATCGGCTTGACCCGCCGCGACAAGCTGCGCTTTCTCAAGGGCTACTTCCAGCAACCGCTACGCCAGATCCTGGCTGAAGAAGCGCCGCTGCTGCGCTGGCTGGAAGGCAAGGCCAGCAAGTTGTATGCGCGCAAGCAGCGTTACGGGGATGCGCTCTGATGGCGGGTTGGACGCTTGAGCCGCAGTACCGTGAACTCGCCGAAGACTTCGGCAGCCTCGACGCCGTGTTTGCCTTGCAGGGCGAGCGCCTGACCCGTGATCCGCTGTCGGAAGTCATCCGGGTGCAGCGCAACGGCGTCAATTATTACGTCAAGCGCTACGTCGGCGCCGGCAAAGGCCTGCGTCGTTACTTGGGCAAGCCGCGGGTGAAGATGGAGTGGCAGAACCTCAAGCGGTTTGCCAAGTGGGGCATTCCCACCGCTGAAGTGGTGGCGTGGGGGCTTGAACGACGCGGTGCGGCGTACGACCGTGGGGCGATGATAACGCGCGAATTGCCGCGTACCGAGGACCTCTCGGCGCTGGCCGAGCGCAAGGATCCCAAGCTCAAGGACCGCGCCTGGGTCGACGGCATCAGTCAGCAACTGGCCGGTTATACCCGGACAATGCATGACCAGCGCTTTACCCATAACGACTTGAAGTGGCGCAATCTGTTGATCGACGATCAGGCGCAACTGTTTCTGATCGATTGCCCGAACGGCGATTTCTGGCGGGGCTTCTGGCTCAAGTACCGGATCACCAAGGATCTGGCGTGTCTCGACAAAGTCGCCAAATATCACCTGTCCAACACCCAGCGTTTGCGTTTCTACCTGCAATACCGCCAGTGTGACCGGCTCAATGCAGCCGACAAGAAACGCATTCGGCACGTGGTGAGATTTTTCGAGGGACGAGAATGACTGATTTTCTGGCCGCTGAAGATCGCGCGTTGCTCGAGCGCCACGGCCTCGACACCTTCGATGCGCTGTGGGCCCGGCAACTGGAGGCGGTCGATGAGCCGAATACCGATGGCGGCGGCTGGAGCAGCGTGTTTCGTCTTGAACTCGAAGGCCGTGCCTTCTATCTCAAGCGCCAGTGCAATTACCTGACCCGCACCTTGCACGCGCCCTTCGGCGAGCCGACTTTTGCCCGAGAGTTTCGCAATATCAGCCGCTATCGCGAGCTGGGCATACCCGCGTTGCAGGCGGTGTTTTTTGGCCAGCGCAAGATCAAGGGCGAAGTCCGTGCGGTTCTCCTGACCCGGGCGCTGGACGGTTGGGACGACCTCGACTCGCTGCTGCAACGCTGGTCGAGTCTGACCGTGGCGCAGCACTCGGCCGTGCTCAAAGCCTGCGGGCAACTGGCGCGACTGCTCCATGGCCGGCGTCAGGTGCACGGTTGCTTCTATCCCAAGCACATCTTCATGCAGGCCACAGGCGATCACTATCGGGCGCAGTTGATCGACCTGGAAAAAAACCGCCCGCTGCTGTTCGGCCAGCGTGACCGGGTCAGGGACCTGGAGCCGCTGGTGCGGCGTGCGCCGCAGTGGAGCCATGCGCAACTGCGCGAATTGTTGGCCGCTTATCTCGACCAGCCGGCGGACAGTTCGCTGGTTGATAGCTGGCTTGTGCGCATGACGGCACGCCGCAGTCACAAGGAGACGCGTTGATGCAGTTGTCCGACCTGAAAAACGCCGGACGCACACCGTCGTTGCCGCTGACGGTGTCGCTGGCCGATGCGGCCGGCAGCGCCGATCTGCAACTGTTGACACTGTTGCGAGTCCTGCCGGGGCAGCGCTACGTGGGGGCTGGGGTGTGGCGCGGCCGGCCGGTGTTGGCCAAGTTGCTGGTCGGCAGCAAAGCGGCGCGGCATTTTCAGCGCGAGCTCGAAGGCGTCAAGTTGCTCGCAGCCCAAGGCATGACAACGCCGTTGCTGTTGGCCGATGGCTTGCGGGACGGAGAGGGTGGCTGGCTGCTTTTTGAGTTCCTTGAAGACGCCGAAAGCCTCGGTGATGCCTGGGCGATGGTCGAGGCGCTGCCGGCGCTGGCTGACGAGCAAGCCGCCGTGTTGGCCGAAGCGCTGGATGCCATCGGCCGACTGCACGGCAAAGGTCTCTGGCAGGAAGACTTACACCTGGACAATCTGCTGCGTCACGGTGGTCAGTTGTACCTGATCGACGGTGCCGGGATTCGCGCCGAGACGGCGGGCCAGCCATTGTCCCGGCAAAAAGTCCTGGAAAACCTCGGTGTGTTCTTTGCCCAGTTGCCCAAGTCGCTTGAACCGTTTACCGAAGAATTGCTGGTGTATTACCTGTTGAGCAACAGCGAGCATGCATTGCCACTGGAAGCCCTGCAGAAGCAGATCGACAAGGTGCGCAGTTGGCGCCTGAAGGATTATCTGATCAAGGTTGGCCGGGAATGCACCTTGTTCGCGGTTCAGCGCGGTGCATTTGGCCTGCGTGCCATTCGCCGCGAGGAAGAGCCGGCGATGCTGCCCGTACTCGAACAGGTCGATACATTGCTCGAGCAGGGGCACCTGTACAAGACGGGGGGCGCGGCCAGTGTCGGCAGGGTTCAGGCGGACGGTCGGACGCTGCTGGTCAAGCGCTACAACATCAAGGGTTTCGCTCATTGGCTCAAACGCTTCTGGCGCCCGAGTCGGGCCTGGCATTCGTGGCGTGAAGGCAATCGCCTGGCGTTCCTCGGCATCGCCACGCCAAAACCGTTGGCTGTGCTCGAAAAACGCTTTTTGTGGTTGCGCGGTCGCGCCTATCTGGTGACCGAGTTCTTGCCCGGGCCGGACATTATCGAACGCTTTGCTCCGTACGTGGACAATGGCCAGGCGCCAGAAGCCGAGCTGCAGGCGCTGGATCAGCTGTTTGCGCGATTGATTGCCGAGCGCATCAGTCACGGTGATTTCAAGGGGCACAACCTGTTCTGGCAGAACGATCGCTGGGCGCTGATTGATCTGGACTCGATGTGTCAGCACGGTTCTATCGGCAGTTTCGCCCCGGCGTACGCCCGCGACCGTGCGCGATTCATGCGTAACTGGCCTGAAACCAGCGCGCTGTACCAAGTCATCGATCAGCGCTTGCCAAAAACAGCCTCCAGCCCTGAGTGAATCAGGCTCGCTCCCTCGCGGCATTCTCTTTTGCGCGAGCGAGCCTGCTCGCGAAAAAATGCCAAACGCACTGAACCTTGCTGCTGGCAGTAAGTAGCGGACAAGTACCGGAGACTTTTCCTACTGCCTCTGCAGAAGCCATGAACTGTCCCCTGCCCAATCCCGATGTTAACTTTCCTGTCTATCTTGGAGGGAAAGTTTTGGGCATAAAAACGACGATGGTATCGGCTGTCTTGGCGTTGGTTCTGTCAGGTTGCGGCAGCATCGCGACGGTTTTGCAAAGCGATGCCGATGCCGCTCGCGACCTGCGCAAACAGAAAACCTACTGCCAGTCGATTCCGCGGATGTACAGCGGCCTGGCCTATGATTTCTGCGTACTGAACGCGCCTCCCGACCCAACGGGGTTCCTGGCGCCCTTCGTATTGCTCGATCTGCCGCTCTCCGCCGTCTTCGACACGGTGGCGCTGCCCTATACGGTTTATCGCCAGACGACTGACGGTAACCTCAGTATTTACTGGCGCAAGGGTGGCTATTAAAGCTTCGGACGTGTTTTTAACAAGCCGTTCACGCCAGTGCCATTCGCACAGGGTAATTCCCTTCATGTTTACGCTATAATCCCGCCCTTTAGCTGTCACTCGCCTTGCGCGAGGGCACATCAATTTTCAAGGCGCATCGCGCCTGTATGCAGACTAAAGAGGCTAGACCCCTGTGGCATTGACGATTCTTGGCCTGTCCGGCGCCCTTAGCCATGATCCTTCCGCAGCCTTGTATATCGACGGCAAGCTGATCGCGGCGGCCGAGGAAGAGCGCTTCGTACGCGATAAACATGCAAAGAACCGCATGCCTTACGAATCGGCAAAGTTCTGCCTTGAACAGGCCGGCATCAAACCATCTGACGTTGACGTGGTGGCAATTCCGTTCGCCCCGATCAGTCTGTTCGGCAAGGCCCGCTGGCACTACGCCAAGCGCTACTGGTATGCCCCGGATCGCGCCCTTGATGCGATCCTGATGGGCAATCGCCGTTACAAGCGCTATCGCAACAAGATTGTCTGGTGCCTCGAGCAACTGGGTTTCGATCCGAAAAAGATCAAGATCGAACCGGTCGAGCATCACCTGGCTCATGCTTCCAGCGCCTATCACTGCTCCGGTTTCAAAGAGAAAACCGCGATCCTCGGCATTGACGGCAAGGGTGAGTACGCCACAACCTTTTTCGGTTATGGCGAAAACGGCAAGATTCACAAGATCAAGGAGTTCTTTGATCCGGACTCCCTTGGTGGCCTGTACGGTGCGATCACCGAGTTTCTCGGTTTCGAGATGCTCGACGGCGAATTCAAGGTCATGGGCATGGCGCCGTATGGCGACGCCAGCAAATATGATTTCTCGCGCCTGGCCTCGTTCGAGAATGGCGAGCTGGTGATCAACACCGACTATGCCAACGTCATCGGCCTGCGTCGCTACAAAGAGAAGGGCAAGGGTTTTTACTTCTCGCCGAAGCTGATCGAGTGGCTGGGTCCCAAGCGCGAAGGCGACATCGCTGACGAACCGTACATTCACTACGCCGCCAGCATGCAGGCGCTGTTCGAAAAGCTGGCGTTGCAGATGATCGACTATTACTTGGGCGACGTGCTCAAGGAAACCGGCAAGCTGGCCTTCGCCGGTGGCTGCGCGTTGAACGTCAAGCTGAATCAGAAAATCATTGCCCGCGACGACATCAAGGAATTGTTCGTACAGCCTGCCTCAGGCGATGCCGGCACCGCAGTCGGTGCTGCGGCCTATGTGTCCCACGCCCGCGGCGTGCCGGTCGAGAAGATGGAACACGTCTACCTTGGCCCGTCGTACTCCAACGAGGACGTGATTGCCGCCTGCGCCCGCCACGAGAACAAGCCGACCTGGCGCAAGCTCGACAACATGCCGGAGCAGATCGCCAAAATCATGGTCGAGGGCAACCCGGTGGCCTGGTTCCAGGGGCGTATGGAATTCGGTCCGCGCGCACTGGGCGGTCGTTCGATTATCGGCTGCCCAAGCGTGGCCGGTGTGGCTGATCGTATCAACCACCAGATCAAGTTCCGCGAGCGCTGGAGGCCTTTCTGCCCGTCGATGCTCGACACCGTTGCGCCACAAATGATCAAGATTGATCACCCGGCGCCGTTCATGACGTTCACCTTCGAAGTGGCTGAAGAGTGGAAGACCCGGGTGCCGGAAGTTGTCCATGAAGATGGTACTTCCCGTGCACAGGTGCTCAAGCGTGAATACAACCCGCGCTACTACGACATGATGAAAGCGCTGGAAGACCTGACAGGCAACGGCGTGTCGTTGAACACTTCGCTCAACCGCCGTGGCGAGCCGATGATCTGTTCGCCGACCGATGCGCTGAACATGTTTTTCGGCTCTGACCTGCAATATCTCATCATGGAAGATATTCTTGTCGTCAAAGAGGGTGTGCAAGGAAACAGTCTTGACTGAGACACTGATCAGCGTCGTCATTCCAGCCTACAACTACGCCAGGTCCCTGCCACGCGCCGTGGAGTCGGTGCTGGCGCAGTTGCATGAGGCTGCAGCGGATCTATTGGTGATAGATGATGGCTCGACAGACGCGACGCCTCAGGTGGTGGACGCGCTTCAGGCCGAACACGCCGGGCGTTTTCGCGCCTTGCGCAAGGGTAATGGCGGACTGTCTTCGGTGCGCAATCTGGGGATCGAGGAAACCACCGGGCGTTTCCTGATTTTTCTCGATGCGGACGACGAGATGGCGCCCGGAGCGCTGGCAGCACTGTCGGCGCATATCGCGAGTAATCCACAGAGCCGGATGATCATCGGCGCTCACTGGTCGGTCTTTGCCGGCGGCAAGCGCAGCCTGCAGGCAGCCAAGCCGTTGCCGCTCACAATGCGCCAGCGGGTGAAGGGCTATCTGCTGGACAAGACGGTGTCGATCTCCAACGGCGCCTGCGCCATGCATCGCGAGGTATTTGCTCCAGGGGGCTACCCCGAACACCTGCGCAACGTGGAGGACCTGCCGGTGTTTGCCCAGGTCCTGGCGCGCTTTCCGTGCAGTGTGGTGGAGCAGCCTCTGGCGCTGATTTACAAGCACGCTGACAGCATGCGTCATGACTTGCGGCAGAGCCTTGCGGCCGGAACAGAGCAAGTCGTCAATGAAGTTTTTTCAAGCCAGCGGATGCCGCAGGAGCTTCAGGACTTGCGCCAGGCTTTCCTGGCCCAGCGTTGCCTGTCCTTGTTTCGTGACTGCTACTCCCATGGCGAATACGCACTGGCCAAGACGTTTTATATGCAAGCGCTACGTGCCGACTGGCGCATCCTTGGGCGTTGGTCGTACTTGCGTAAAGCCTTGCGCCTGCTGTTCCGATAGTCGGATTATTGTTTTTTTGCGTACCTGTGGCGCGTGATGTTGAGGGGGCTGGGTGAAAGGTACGGACAGTAAATGGGCGGTCAAGGCCGCTCAAGTAATCAATGAGCGACCGGTCAGTGTGGCGTTCTGGACGAGTATCCTACTGTCGCTGATTGCTGTGTCGGGTACCGCAACGGTCGGGCGAGACGCCGCGTTATACATCGATACCGCGCAACAGGTAGTCGAGCATGGACCTGATGTCGCCTGGCTGCACTTCGACTGGCCCTGGTTTTCCATCCTCCTGGCACTGACCCATCGCTTTGTGCATTTGCCGCTGGAGCTGAGTGCTTATATCTGGTGTGGGCTGTTTTTCGCCGGTACCTCTGCGTTGATGGTCGATTGCGTCCGTCGGCGCTCTCCCGAAATCGCCGGCTGGGCATGTCTGGTCGTGCTGGCGATGCCTGCGGTCAATGCCTTTCGAAACGACATCATCCGCGAGTGTGGCTTCTGGTTCTTCTGCACGCTGACCCTTTGGCTGGCGCTGCGCTGGCAGGACCGTGGCGGCTGGTTGCGGGCAATCCTGATTCATCTGGCGATTGTCTTCGCAGCGTTGTTTCGCCTGGAAGCCTTGCTGTTGCTGCCGGCGCTAGGGCTGTGGCAGTTGCCCAATCTGTGGTCTTCCGAGCGGCGCATGCAGTTTGTGCAGTTCGCCCTGCTGCCAGTGTTGGGGCTGGTGGCTGCGTCTGCCTGGGGCGTATTCATGTCGGCGCGCTTCATGGTTTATCTGGACATGATTGCGCCCCACAGCGTGTATGCCTCGTTCCAGATGCTTTCGGAGCAGTTTGCCAATTCGCTGATCAACAAATATTCGCAAGACGAAGCCGGGCGCATCGTGTTTTTCGGCATGCTGGCCGCGCTGGTGATAGGTTTCGTCAAGTTGATGGGTCCGTTTGCCGTGCCTTTCGTGCTGCGTCGCAATTGGGCAGTGTTGGGGACCTACTGGCGTGACTATCGTCCTTTCGCCTGGGCTGCGCTGCTGTATCTGGTCGTGCTGATCCTGTTCTTCATCAAGCAGCAGTTCATGAATACCCGTTACCTGAGTTTCCTGAACCTGGCATGTGTGCCGGCACTGGCCTTGGCGCTGGCGGCTTTTGCCCGGCAGTTTCCACGCTGGACCAAGGCGGTTGTGGTCGTGGCGCTGCTGGTGATGCTGTCCAACGTGATTTCTACCGGTGCCGGGAAAACCCATTACGTTGCGGCAGGACGCTGGATGTCCACGCATGTCGAGCGGGATGCCGCCGCCTGGTTCGAAGACGGCCGCATCAGCTATTACGCCGGGCGGGGTTATGTCGTGCCTGAGCTGACCCGTGAGCAGGCGATGTCCCCGCAGTACGCCGGCAATTACCGCTACTTCCTGATTGAAGGCAAAGGCGATGAGCCCTGGCTGCAGGCGTGGCTGGTGGCGCACAAGATGCGCATCATCGAGCGCTTCGCCAACCGCAAGGGCGCCACGATTCTGGTTATCGGCCCGTAAGGCTCAGTCGAGCAGCGGGCGCAGGCGCTCGATCAACGGCGCCTGGCGGTTATGCGGCAGCGCCTGACGGTAGCCCTCGAGAAAGGTCTGGCCGGCGTCGTTGCCGAGCAACCACTGGCGGTCTTCCTTGTAGCGAAGCAGGTGGGCAAAGTTGCGCAGGCGCTTGCTGTCGCTCAGGGCGCGTGCCTGGCAGCGCAGGTCGGCGATATCGATCAGGCCAAGGTGGTTTTCCGGGGTCTGTACCACATTGCCAAAGTGCAACGAGCGAAAGTACACGCCTTTTTCATGCAGTTGCGCGATGAACGCTCCCAGCCGGGCGCGCAACGTATCGGTTTCTTGCGTCGTGTCCTGCAACTGCCGCACGGTTTCGCCCGCCAACGGCGTGTAATACACGCCGTCGCGCTGAATGCTCGGAATACGGTAAACCGCAATCACGCTCGGACACAGAATGCCGCGCTGCTCCAGCGCCCTCGTGTTGTTTGCAAAGCGTTGAGCGTAGGGGAAGAACAGCGCAGAACTGAACAGGCGTTTGCGGCGAAACAGTTTGAGCATGCGACCGTCGGCCAGCCTCAGCACCTTGTCGCCGGAGCCGTCGGCTTCCAGTACGTGTGCACCCTTGCGCAGTGCCTCGTAAGTGCTGTGATCAATCGATTGCATGCCTGACTCCCCATCGTGAGCCGGCTATCTTAACCGACTTGGCCAAGGCTGGCGCCCAGTGATGTTTATTGGCACAAAAGGGCCTGTGATATCATCGCCGCCTCACTGATTTGCGCGGATTCCCATGAGCAGTCCTGAACCGAAAGCCCAGTCTACGCTGGCGATCTATTTCCGCCTTTTGGCTTACGTGCGGCCCTACGCCGGCCTGTTCATCCTGAGTATCGTCGGGTTCCTGATTTTCGCATCGACCCAACCGATGTTGGCCTACATCCTCAAATATTTCGTCGACGGCCTGGCCAATCCGGAGGCCGCCCTGTTCCCGGGCAACCCTTATCTGGGCAAGTTGCAATTGCTCGAAAGCGTGCCGCTGTTGATCGTACTGATTGCCGTCTGGCAAGGGGTCGGGTCTTACCTGGGCAACTACTTCCTGGCCCGGGTTTCTCTGGGGCTGGTGCATGACCTGCGAGTGGTGCTGTTCAACAAGTTGCTGGACCTGCCCAACAGCTATTTCGACAAGAACAATTCCGGTCACCTGATTTCCCGCATTACCTTCAACGTGACCATGGTCACTGGCGCTGCCACGGATGCGATCAAAGTGGTCATTCGTGAAGGCATGACGGTGATTTTCCTGTTCTGCACGCTGTTATGGATGAACTGGAAGCTCACCCTGGTCATGGTTGCCATCCTGCCGGTGATCGGCCTGATGGTGAACAGCACCAGCAAAAAATTCCGCAAGCAGAGCAAGAAGATTCAGGTGTCGATGGGTAATGTCACCCACGTCGCTTCCGAGACGATTCATGGTTACCGCGTCGTGCGCAGTTTCGGCGGCGAAACCTATGAAAAGGTGCGCTTCCGTGATGCCAGCCAGAGCAACACCGACAAGCAACTGACCATGACCAAGACCGGTGCGGTCTACACGCCGATGCTGCAACTGGTGACGTACAGCGCGATGGCGGTGGTGATGTTTCTGGTCCTGTACCTGCGCGGCGATGCCTCGCCCGGCGACCTCGTGGCCTACATCACCATGGCGGGTCTGCTGCCCAAGCCGATTCGCCAGCTCTCCGAAGTCAGCTCGACGATCCAGAAAGGCGTGGCCGGTGCCGAAAGCATTTTCGAGCAACTTGACGAGCCGGCGGAAATCGACCGCGGGACGGTCGAGCGTGACCGTCTGCAAGGGCGCCTGGAAGTGCGCAACCTCAGCTTCAGCTATCCCAACAGCGAGAAGAAAGTTCTCGATGACATCAGTTTCGTTGTCGAGCCGGGGCAGATGGTTGCGCTGGTGGGGCGCTCCGGCAGTGGCAAGTCCACCTTGGCGGGGCTGATTCCGCGCTTCTATCAGCACGAACAGGGGCAGATTCTGCTTGATGACGTGCAGGTGCAGGACTTGACCATGCGCAGCCTGCGTCGGCAGATCGCGCTCGTCACCCAGCAGGTCACCCTGTTCAACGATACGGTCACCAATAACATTGCCTACGGCGATCTGGCGGGTGCGCCGTTCGATGAGGTCAAGCGCGCGGCCACCGAGGCCTACGCCGATGAGTTCATCGTCAAGATGCCGCAAGGCTATGAAACCCTGGTCGGCGAAAACGGCGTGCTGTTGTCCGGCGGTCAGCGTCAGCGTATAGCCATCGCCCGGGCATTGCTCAAGGATGCGCCGCTGCTGATTCTCGACGAGGCCACATCGGCCCTCGATACCGAATCCGAACGGCATATCCAGGCGGCGCTCGATCACGTGGTGCAGAACCGCACCACGCTGGTGATCGCTCACCGCTTGAGTACCATCGAGAAGGCGGATCTGATCCTGGTCATGGACGAGGGGCGGATCGTCGAGCGTGGCAGCCATGCTCAACTGCTGGAACTCAACGGTTACTACTCGCGCTTGCATGCCAAAGAGTTCGAAGAAGGTGACGAGCCGCAACCGACCCATGCGACCGACCTATGCTGACGGCGTTTCGCGTCTGGCGTGAACGCGGCTGGAGCGAGATCGACCAGGCGGCCTATGCGCAGGCCTGGCAGCGCTTTGGCGGCAGTGTTGCGACGCACCCCGACGTCGTTGAGCGGTTGTCGACGTTTGTCGGCATCAAGCTGCACTATCTGGGCTGGATCGTCGACGGGGAAGTGGTCGCCGCCGTTGCCTGCTGGGGCCGGCACGCGGCCTTGTCCAAAGAGGTGCTCAAGCGCGAGGGCAAGCGCGGGCTGCTCGACATGGGCAATGCCGAGCTGATTCTGCCGATCGCCCCGGACGTTGTGGTCCCGGTGCGTCAGCGCATGGCCTACGTGTCGCAACTCAATGCCGAGCGGATCAGCACCCTGCGCAGCCAACCCGAAGGCCTGGCGCTGGCGCGGCTGCCTGAGGATTATTCGAAGAAATTTCGCTACAACCAGCGTCGCGAACAGCGCCTGCTGGAAGAGGCGGGCGGCTCGCTGGTGCCAATGTCTGATTTCACGCCGCAAGAGCAGGCCGCCGCTTACGGCGATCTGTTCCAGCGCCGCTGGGGCTTCGAAGTGCCCGGCAAGGCCGGGCTGGTCGAGGTGTTCACCCTGCTGCGCGAATTCATGACCGGTTCGGTGGTCATGCTGGAGTCGGCGCCTGTCGCGATCCAGATTCTGTACCGGGTCGAAGCGCCGGAATGGGTTTCGCTCGAGTACGTCAATGGCGGCGTCGACCCGCAAAGCCGCGAGTTCAGCCCGGGCAGCGTGCTGAGTTTTGTCAACACTCAGCAGGCCTGGGCGGATGCGCAGGCGCTGGGCAAAACACTGCGCTATTCGTTCGGTCGTGCCGACCGTGAATACAAGGATCGCTGGTGCCACACGGTGCCCGTCTACAAGGTCTGAAGCCATGACTGCTCGCAAACAACAGCTGCTCAAGGCGCATCGACGCAGCAAGCGATGGTTCCTCGTCGCGTTCCTGATCGCGCTGCTCGCAACCGGGTTCTGGCTGGGCTGGTGGCTGGTGCCGGTGCTGCTGGTGCTGGCGTGGGTGGCTCATGAGGCGTGGTTTGCCGATCACCTGTTCTATCGGGCGACTGACGACTATCACTACCACTTTCCCGTCGGCACCGCGCGTCAGGCCGTCAGCTTCGACGCTGGCGTCGTGCGCCTGAGCGAGCCGCTGGCTGAGGGCGAAACACTGCTGCTGGAGCTCGAAGTCAAAGCCAGTTGGCTGGGCCGTTGGCGGGACCCATACGTCGAGGCGGGCGATGATCGCCAGGACTTCGAGCGTGGGGTCAGAGGGCGTCGCTTTGTCAATCTGTCGGGGCAGGCCGCGGCGCTGGCACAGAGCGCCCTGGCCTTGCGTGGCCGCCACTGCACGCTCAGTGCGGCGGGCACGTTGTGGATAATGGCTAATCCTGACTATGCCCGACAGCGGGTCATGGTCATTGCACCCCATGCCGACGACGCGGAGCTGGCAGCGTTCGGCCTTTACAGTCGCAGCGAAGAAGCGAGCATCGTCACCCTGACTCAGGGCGAGATAGAAGCCGACGACTTTCAGCGGCTGGGTCTGGACAAGGCTCAGGCGGCACGGTTGAAGGGCAGGCTGCGCAGTTGGGACAGTCTGACCATTCCTCTATGGGGCGGGGTGCCGGCCGCTCGGTGCGTGCAGTTGGGGTACTACTGTCTGCAGTTGCCGGCCATGGCCGAAGCGCCCGATACAGCATTCGGCTCGCGTGAGTCTGGCGAGAATGATGTGCGCAGTGTCCGGCGGCACAACCCGCTGCGCCTGCCGGGCGATGTTGACGGTGCGCCGACCTGGACCCACCTGGTGGCCGATCTCCAGGCACTGCTGGAGCACTTTCGCCCCGAAGTGGTTGTCACGCCTCATCCCGAGCTTGACCCGCACAGCGATCACGTGGCCTCCACCCGCGCCGTGCTGGAAGCCATCGCCGCCAGTTCCTGGAAACCGGCAACCCTGCTTATGTACGCCAATCATCTGCATGACAACGACCGCTGGCCCATGGGCCCGGCCGGCAGTGGTATTGCGTTGCCGCCGGCGATCGAGCCGTTGCCGGCCGATCGTTTGTGGAGTCCGGTGCTGTCGCCGGATGTGCAACTGGACAAGGCCATGGCGCTGGCCATGGAGCATGACTTGCAGGGCGCGGAGGGTTTCAAGCGACATTTGCGCCGTTTGATCCAGCAGGTGCTTGCCGGGCGGCGTTGGCCTGCCACCGGCAGTAACGAATTTTTCCGCAAGGCCGTGCGGCGTCATGAGCTGTTCTGGGTGCGCGACCTTTCAGATTGAAGCGGACGGCGCTTTACCCTGTGTTAATATCGCGCCCCTGTTCATTTTGTATGTGGGTTGCTCCATGAAGTTGTCCATGCCGCGTTTCGATCAAGCCCCTGTCTTGGTAGTCGGCGATGTCATGCTCGACCGTTACTGGCATGGCGGAACCTCACGGATTTCCCCTGAGGCACCGGTGCCGGTGGTTAAAGTCGAGCAAATCGAAGACCGTCCGGGCGGTGCCGCGAACGTTGCCTTGAACATTGCCGCGCTGGGTGCGCCGGCCTCGCTGGTCGGGGTGACCGGTGATGACGAAGCCGCCGACAGCCTGAGCAACAGCCTCAAGGGCGCGGGCGTACGCGCCTTGTTCCAGCGCATTGCGCACCAGCCAACCATCGTCAAGCTGCGGGTCATGAGCCGGCACCAGCAACTGCTGCGTATCGACTTCGAGGAACCGTTCGCCACCGACGCGCTGGCCCTCGGCTCGCAGGTCGATGAGTTGCTCGAAGGCATCAAGGTGCTGGTGCTTTCCGACTACGGCAAGGGTGCCTTGAAAAACCATCAGGCGCTGATTCAGGCGGCCCGGGCGAAAAACATCCCGGTGCTGGCCGACCCGAAGGGCAAGGATTTCTCGATCTACCGCGGCGCCAGCCTGATCACCCCGAACCTCAGCGAGTTCGAAGCGATCGTCGGCGGTTGTGCCGACGAGCACGAGCTGGTCAGCAAGGGCGCGACGCTGATGCACGATCTTGACCTCGGCGCGCTGCTGGTCACCCGTGGCGAACACGGCATGACCCTGTTGCGTCCGGACCAGCCGGCGCTGCACTTGCCGGCCCGTGCCCGTGAAGTGTTTGACGTGACCGGCGCCGGCGATACCGTGATTTCGACGCTGGCCGCCGCGATTGCCGCCGGGGAAGAACTGCCGCACGCGGTGGCGCTGGCCAATCTGGCTGCCGGCATCGTTGTCGGCAAACTCGGTACCGCGGCCATCAGTGCCCCGGAACTGCGCCGCGCCATTCAGCGTGAAGAAGGCTCCGAGCGCGGTGTCCTCGGCCTGGAACAACTGCTGTTGGCCGTGGCCGATGCCCGTGCGCATAACGAAAAGATCGTCTTTACCAACGGCTGTTTCGACATCCTGCACGCCGGTCATGTGACCTATCTGGAGCAGGCCCGGGCCCAGGGCGATCGTCTGATCGTGGCGGTCAATGACGATGCTTCGGTCAGCCGCCTCAAAGGCCCTGGCCGTCCGATCAACAGCGTCGACCGGCGCATGGCCGTTCTCGCCGGGCTGGGAGCCGTGGATTGGGTGATCAGCTTCCCTGAAGGCACGCCGGAAAACCTGCTGCGCGAGGTCAAGCCGGACGTGTTGGTCAAGGGCGGCGATTACGGCATCGACCAAGTGGTCGGCGCTGATATCGTTACTGCTTATGGGGGCACCGTGAAAGTGTTGGGTCTGGTGGAAAACAGCTCGACGACCGCGATTGTCGAAAAAATCCGCAGTCGCTGATCAGATGAATCCATATCGTAGTGGACCGTGTGTGAGCGGATTTTTCGCTGGCGATCACGCCGTTTGCGTTGGTCTGGCAGGTTCGGAGACGCTGCGCTTGCCTGCCAATCTTGCGTGGTTGATCAATCTATGAAGGTCATGCTCCTGGTGATGGACGAGCAGCGGGTCATTCTCGACCGGCTCTACGAGATCGTGCAGCAGAACTGTGATGAGTGTTTCATCTATCGGTTGAGCAAGCAGCAGCAGATGAACCTGGGGCCGTTTCTGGCCTCGGTTGATTATCAGACCTTCGACCGTGTGGTGATTTTCTCGCGGGTCAAGCGTCTGGCTCCGCAATTGCGGGTACTTAAATGCATCCCGGGGCTGGTGTTTCTTGAGCACGACGCCTATCAGAATTACATGCCCGCCAGTAAATACCGTGGCGTTTATTCGCGCCTTTACCGCCGCCTGCCGAGTTGCCGGGCGCTGGTATCGGGTGCCGTGGTCGCGCGCAAGATGCTCGCGGAAGGCATCGACACGGTGTTCGTCTCCAAGGGCTACGACGAACAGATGCTGCATAACACCGGCGTCGAGCGAGACATTCCCATCGGTTTTCTCGGCAGCCTGAAAAGCACCGAATACGCCGAGCGCAAGGCGATGCTCGAATCGCTGGCCAAGCGCACGGGCATGCTAGTGACCCGCACCCAATCGGGGGCGGAATATCTGGAAACGCTCAATCGCATCAAGATTTTTGTCAGCGCCGATATCGGTATGAACGAGTTCATGATCAAGAACTTCGAAGCCATGGCGTGCGGCTGTGTCTTGCTGGCCTGGAGTCAGGGTGAAGAAGACCGCCTGCTCGGCTTCGAAGACATGCACAACACCGTGTTCTATCGCAGCGAAGACGAGGCGGTGGCGAAGATCAAGCTGCTGCAGGACAACCCGGAGCTGGCCCAGGGCATCGCCCGCAACGGTCAGATGTTTGCCGAAAGCCGCTACTCGTTTTCCCGGGTCGGCCAGGCACTCGCCGAAGCCATCCAGCGCGAGATGCGCCCATGGCAGCCGCCTTCGGCGTTCACCCGGTTTTGGGTGAAGCTGCGTTACGGCATGAAGGTGCCGGCCTGAATGAGCGATCAGCACATGGCGCTGGATGCGCTGCCCGGCGGCGACCAATCGGTTTTGCAGGCCTTGCCCGACGCAATGCGCGAATGCCTGAGCCGCGCCGCCCGAGTGGTGCTGATCGCCAATAATCCGGCCATTAGCGCAGCCGACTTCGAGGCGCTGAACATCGGCGCCAATGATGTCGTCGTCAGTTTCAACCACTGCATCAAAGCGTCGCTGCTCAACGAGCAAAGCGTCAATCTTTTTGTGCACGGCTACAACGCGCCCGATGCCTATTTCTTCGGGCTGCCCGGCAACGCGGAAGTACGGCGACTGTTCGACCGCGCGGGCGATCGCTGCTTCACCATGCTGGTGGGTTGCGCAGCACCGATGTGTCCATTGCCGCGCGTTGCGATGTACTGGGATCGCATTCCGTTGCCGGCGCTGTGGAATTACCCGGTCGACCGCCCGGGTGGCAAACGCTATGTCGGTCCGTCCACGGGCTTCAACACGCTGGTGCTGTTCGACTGGCTGCGCGGGCATCTCGGTTACACCTATCAGTTGATGACCCTGGGCTTCTCCAACGAGGCGGGGAAGCTGTGGGGTGGCCATGCCTGGGATTACGAGCGGGACTGGTTGCAAAAGTCCGATGTCATTGTCGTACCGCTGCAACCCCGACGCTGGTGGCAGAAACTGTTCAAGCGCAAATAAGCGACTCCGCAGTCAGGTGCCTGCCGGGCCGAATCATTTCTTCATAGGTGCAATCGAGTGTTGAAAATTGCCGTGGCGTTTTTCGGAATTCCGAGAAATTCGCAGATCTGCTTCCCTTCAATCGAACAGAACGTACTGGCGCAGTTGCCCGCGGGCAGCGAGGTGAAGTGCTTTTATCACCTGTATAAAGTCGATGAAGTGCACAATTTGCGCTCCGGCGAGAAAGGCGAGCTGGCGGCTGACAACTATCAGCCCTTCGAGTCCATGAGCGGCTCGCTGACCTCGACCGACGGTGTGCTGGAACGCTGGGATTTCGAGCGGGTCAAGGCGCAGGGCGATACCTGGGCAGATGACTATGCGTCGTTGCGCAACCTGATTTATCAGCTCAACTCGCTGCATACCGTGACCACGTTGATGGAGCCTTTCGAGCCGGATTTCGTTGTGTTTGTGCGACCGGACAACTTCTTCCACAGCGCACTGCCCGGCTACGTGTTCAGCCACCCCGAGGCCCGCCGGCACAATGCCTATGTGCCGGACTGGCAATGGTGGGGCGGCCTCAACGACCGCTTCGCCGTGTGCGGGCGCGATACCTACGTCGCGTATGGCAAGCGGATCGAGCGGATCTTCGACTTTTGCCAGGCGACGGGCAGAAAATTGCACTCCGAGCGGTTGCTCAAGTACGCGCTGCTCCAGGCGGGTGCCAAGGTCTGCACGTTGCCGACCCAGGCGTCGCGGGTGCGCATCAATGGTGCATACGCCGACGAGTCGTTTTCGCCCAAGCGCGGCATGGGCAAACGCGAAAACCGCTACTTTCACTTCTTCGCGACGTTGCGCACCTGGATCGATCGCCGACGCTGATCGGCTATTTGCTCGCGCGCTTCTTGCCCAGGCCGACCAGACGCAGCGCCTTGATGCTCAACTGCTTGAGGCCCGAGCGTGGCGCCTGCGCCGGTTGCAATCCCTGCTGCACCAGCCAGTCCTTCCAGCGGATGCGCTCTTCCTGTACGACCCAGCCTTGCTGGCTGGCGAAACTTTCCGCCAGGTGCAGCCCGCGGGTGCTGGCCGGCACCAGCTTGTCACGCTTGAGGGTGTAAAGCTCGGCCAGCGGCTTGCCGTCTTCGAGGGGCATCAGGTACAGGTCGGGACGCTTGCGGTCGAGCCGGGCCACCAGTTGATCGCCCTCCAGTCGTTCATCGACATGAAACAGGCTCAAAGATTTGGCTTCCCTGGGGATTTCCAGGCGCAAGTCGTAGATCAATTGCAGTGAAGCGGTCGGCAAGTGCACGTATGCCCGGGGCCGCTCCAGCAATTGCAGATTGGCGCAGCGTACCGGACGCGCCGAGCCGGACAGCGGCGTCAGGCGAAACGGCAGCGCCTCACGGTAATGCAGCGCGGCGGCGTACGGCGCCGGCAGCCAGGTATCGTTGAAGCGCCCGCCGAGCCAGCCTTCCGGAGTTTCCAGCAAACACTCTTCGGCAATTTCCTGAATCGCCGTGTGCAGCGGAATGTTCAACTCATGGGCCGGCACGTAACCGGAAATCAGCTTCAGCACGACATCGCCGCGGTCCTGGCGGCGCTGGCGCACCAGCACCCAATAATCGCGGTTCTGCCAATGCAGGGTCAGCCGCACGGAAACACCGAGGTTGGCCAGCTCCAGGGAAAAGCGCTCGCTGTCCGCCACGCTCACCGGTTTGCGCCGTTGCAGGGTCTGGGCGAAGTTCAGCGGCATGCCCACGCTCTGATAGCTCAGGCCTTCAGGCGTGGCTTCGACGAACAGCGGCAGCGTCTTGAAGTTGCTCGGGTTCTTTCTGATGAGCGTACGCGGCATATCGGCTCCTGCTTAAGGCCGCGGGGCGGCGTCAGTGACCACGCAGGACCTGAGCAACGGTCGCTACGTTATGGGCGAGGTGCAGCGGATTGATCGTGCCGACGATAGCACTGGCGACGCCGGGCCGGGTAAAGAGCAATTCGAAGCTGGCGCGCACCGGGTCAACACCCGGACTCAGACAAACGTGACCGCTGGCCAGGGCTTTTTTTACCAGAATGGCTTTGCCGTGGGCAGCAGCATAGTCAATGACTGCGCTCTCGTTTTGTTCGTTCAGATTGTAGGTGACCATCGCGCAGTCGCCTTGCTCCAAGGCTTTCAGGCCGCCTTCGACGGTTTTCCCGGAAAAGCCGAAACCACCAATCTTACCTTCGGCCTTGAGCGCCGCGAGTGTGGCATAAACCTCTTCGTGTTCGAGAATCGCCAGGTCGTTGCCATCGGAGTGCACCAGCACCAGGTCGATAAAATCCGTTTCCAGACGTTGCAGGCTGCGCTCGACCGACATTCGCGTGTGCGTGGCGCTGAAGTCGTGGCGTGACAGGCCATCGGCAAATTCTTCGCCGACTTTGCTGACGATCACCCAGTCCTGACGCTGGCCGCGCAGCAGCGGGCCGAGGCGTTCTTCGCTGCGGCCGTAGGCCGGGGCCGTGTCGATCAGGTTGATGCCCAACTCCCGCGCTTGCTTGAGCAGCATTCGCGCGGCGTCGTCGTCGGGAATCTGGAAGCCGTTGGGGTATTTTACGCCTTGGTCGCGACCGAGCTTGACTGTGCCCAGGCCCAGCGGCGAAACCATCAGGCCGGTACTGCCCAGCGGGCGATGCAGCTCGTGCAGGGTGGCGATGGTCATGGCAGCAGTTGCTCCCAGGCCGGGACACCCAGCGGTGGTTTGGGCAGGGCTGGTAAAGGTTCTGCCGCTTGCGGCTGGATACCGTCGCGTTGCAGGGAGGCGATGACCCGATCAGCGAAGTCCGGCGCGAGTGCCAGTTTGGTCGGCCAGCCCACCAGCAGGCGACCTTCTTCGGCCAGGAACGCATTGTCCGGGCGCGTCAGCCCGGTTTGCAGCGGCTCGGCGCGGTCGACTCGCAAGGTCGCCCACTGCGTGGTGCTCAGGTCGATCCACGGCAACAATTGGGCGATTTCTTTTTGCGCGGTGGCAATCTGTTCGGCCGGCTCGCGGGCCACCCCTTCGCTTTCGGCAATGTCACCGCCCATGTACCAGACCCACTGGCCGTCAGCCGCCGGGTGCGTGGTCACGGTGATGCGCGGTTTGGTGCCGCCGCCCAGACAGTGGGCGTACAGCGGTTTCAGGCCGGGACCCTTGGCGAGGATCATGTGCAGCGGCCGGCGTTGCATGGCCGGACGGCTCAGGCCGAGGGCTTCGAGCAGTTCGGCGGTGCCGGCCCCCGCGCTGAGGACGATGCGTTGTGCGCGGATCGCGCGGCCATCGACTTTCAGGCCGACCAGCACACCTGCTTCCAGCAGCGGCTCGATAAGCTGACCGGCAAGCAGACCGTCACCGGCCAGATCGGCCAGTCGCCGGATCAGGCTTGGCACGTCCACCACCAGTTCGGCGAGTCGGTAGACCTTGCCCTTGAAGCGCTTGTCTTGCAGGGCCAGGGGTAGCTCGTCGCCCTTGACCTGATCAACCCGGCCGCGCACGGCCTTGCTGGCAAAGAAGCTGGTGAGGTTGCCGGCCAAAGTGCCTGGCGACCACAGGTAATGCGCTTCAGACAGCAGGCGCACACTGGACAGGTCCAGCTCGCCATTACCGGCCAGCGCTTCGCGCCAGCGGCGCGGCATGTCGGCGATGGCTTCCGAGGCGCCGGTCAGCGCACCGTGCAGCGCGTACTTGGCGCCGCCATGGATGATGCCCTGGGACTTGAGACTCTGCCCGCCGCCGAGACTGGCGCTCTCCACAAGCACGGTCGAAAACCCTTGGCGGCGCAGACGCGCGTTCAGCCAGAGGCCGGCGACACCAGCGCCGACAATCAGAACGTCGGTGGAAATAACGGATGGCATGCAGCGACCTCAGTGTTCAAGACGAGGGCGCAGTATACAGACTCGGGAAAGCGCGGGATTTGTCGATGATCAACACGTGGAATACAAACCTTGTAGGAGTGAGCCTGCTCGCGATAGCGGTGTAACCGACGACATAGATGTTGAGCGACAGATCGCTATCGCGAGCAGGCTCACTCCTACAGGGGATCGCGTTGCTTTTTAATGACCGGCAGTCTTCGAAAACAGCTGAATGACCACCACGCCCAGCACGATCAACGCCATCCCCAGCATCGCCGGCACGTCGAGCTTTTGCCCGTAAATAAACAGCGCCGCGACGCTGACCATGACGATGCCCATTCCCGCCCACACGGCGTAGGCAACCCCCACCGGCACGGTGCGCACCACCAGCGTCAGCATCCAGAAGGCGATGCCGTAGCCGACGATGACCAGAATCAGCGGCAGTGGTGTACTGAAGCCTTTGACCGCTTTCATCGAAACGGTGGCTATCACTTCGGCGCAGATGGCAATGGCCAGATAGACATAGGCGTTCATGGTTTCATTCCTCGAATAAATCGTTGCTTGCTGAGGCACCATTTTAGGCATTCGACAGATGGGGTAAATTCATTACCTATCTGTTCAGAAGATGGGTTGTGAAAGCGCATGCAGTGGAATCTCGAGCAGTTGCGTGTTTTTGTAGAGGTCGCCGAACAGCGTTCGTTCTCGGCCGTGGCGCGTCGGCAGCGCAAGGCGCAGTCGGCGATCAGCAGCGCTGTTGCGATGCTCGAAGCGGACCTGGGCGTGAGCCTGTTCGAACGCAGCAGCGGGCGTCAGCCGAGTCTCACCGAGGCGGGCGAGGCATTGCTGGAAGAGGCACGGGAAGTGCTGCGCCAATGCGAACGTCTCAATGGCCGCGCCATGGCCATGTTGCGCGGTCAGGAAGCGCAATTGCGTGTCGCCCAGGACGAGGCGATGCCGTATCAGGCGCTGGTGGAAAGTTTCGCCGCGCTGGCCGAGCAGTTTCCCAGCCTGGAAGTGCAGCTGACCAGCGCCGCACAAGGCGAAGTCGCCCGCAAACTGGTCGAGCGACGCGCTGATCTGGGCCTGTTGTTCTATCACGACGAAATCCCCGAAGCCCTCGAGCGGCGCGTGCTGGGCAGCGTCGAGATGGTCACGGTCTGCGGCGTCAATCATCCGCTGGCGAAGCAGGCTTACGTGACTTGCCAACAACTGGCGCAACACCGGCAACTATTGATGTCGACGCAAACCAGTCTCTATCCCGGTAACGAACCGGCCAGCCCGCAAGTGTGGCGCGCCGACAGCTTCTACGTCATGGCCGAATGGCTGGTGCGTGACCTTGGCTGGGCGTGGTTGCCGCGCCATGTGGTGCAGTATTCGGCGTATCAGGGCTTGATGGTCGAACTGGACAGCGAGTGGACTCCGCCGGCGCTGGTGGTGGAACTGGTCTGGCGCCGCGATGAGCCGCTCGGTCCGGCCGCGCGCTGGCTGGCTGAACGTTTCGCCGTGCACTTGCGGGCGATCGGCGATAAAAGTCGATAAACTCCGCCGCCATGAATAGAACTCTCTACACCGCGCTGTTTTACCTGGGGCTGCCATTGGTGGCGATTCGGCTGTGGCTGCGCGCGCGCAAGGCGCCGGCCTATGCCAAACGGATTGGCGAACGTTTCACCTACGGCATGCCGCCGCTGCAACCTGGCGGCATATGGGTGCACGCGGTGTCGGTCGGCGAAAGCATCGCCGCAGCGCCGATGATCCGTGGCTTGCTGCAACGTTATCCACAACTGCCGATCACCGTGACCTGCATGACACCGACCGGTTCGGAGCGGATTCAGGCACTGTTCGCCAACGAGCCGCGCATCCAGCATTGCTACTTGCCGTATGACTTGCCTTGCGCGGCGGCGCGTTTTCTTGATCGGGTCAAGCCAACGCTGGCGGTGATCATGGAGACCGAGCTGTGGCCTAACCATATTCATCAATGCGCCAAACGCGGCATCCCGGTGGCGCTGGCCAACGGCCGGTTGTCCGAGCGATCGGCCAGGGGCTACGGCCGATTCAACAAGCTGACCGCGCCGATGCTCGGCGAAATGAGCTTTCTGGCGGTGCAGACCGAAGCCGAGGCCCAGCGTTTTCGTGACCTCGGCGCGCGCCCCGAGACGGTTGAAGTGACCGGCTCGATCAAATTCGACCTGACCATCGATCCGCAACTGCTCCAAAGCGCTGCGCAATTGCGTAGCCAATGGCAGGCGCAGGAACGTCCAGTGTGGATCGCCGCGAGCACCCACGAGGGTGAAGACGAAGTGGTGCTCGACGCCCATCGTCGCTTGCTGAGCAATCATCCGGACGCGTTGCTGATTCTGGTGCCGCGCCATCCGGAGCGGTTCGATTCGGTGTTCGACGTCTGCCAGCGCGAAGGCTTTGCTACGGTGCGGCGCTCGACGGGTGTCAATGTCGATGCGCAGACTTCGGTCCTGCTTGGCGACACCATGGGCGAACTGTTGTTTTTGTATGCGCTGGCGGACAGCGCCTTTGTCGGCGGCAGCCTGGTGCCCAATGGCGGGCACAATCTGCTCGAACCCGCTGCGCTGGCAAAACCGGTGCTCAGCGGCCCGCACCTGTTCAACTTCCTCGACATCGCCGCGCAGTTGCGAGACGGCGGGGCGCTGGTTGAAGTCGATGATGCCGAAGGGCTGGCGGTTGAAGTGCAGCGCTTGTTCGAATTGCCGCGCGATGCGCAACGCATGGCCGAGGCCGGGCTGGCGGTGATGCGCCGCAATCAGGGCGCGTTGCAGCGGCTGCTGGATGGTTTGGGTCGGCTGATTCAATAGTCGCTTGGAATATTACTGTGGCGAGGGGATTTATCCCCGCTGGGTTGCGAAGCAGCCCTAAAACCATTCAACGCGGTGATTCAGAAAAACCGTGTCCACCGCTATTGCGACTGCTGTGCAGCCGGACGGGGATAAATCCCCTCGCCACAGGGGATTCATTCCAGATTTTTATGGCCGGGCCTTGAGCTGTGCTTCTGCCGCTGACGCCAGGTCCGGCGGCAGGAAGTCCTTGTCCGGGTTGTAGTCGGCCTTCAGGTAGCGGGTCAGGTCCTGCAAGTCGCCGGGGTTCAACGTCCCCGCCGCTTGCTTCAAACGCAGGTTGTCGAGAATGTAGTCGTAACGGGTGTTGTTGTAGTTGCGCACCGAGGTGTACAGCTGGCGCTGCGCATCGAGCACATCCACGATATTGCGCGTCCCCACCTGGTAACCGATTTCCGTGGCTTCCACCGCGCTCTGGTTGGAAATGATCGACTGGCGGCGCGCCTGCACCTGCTCGACGTCAGTGTTCACCGCACGGTGCAGATTGCGGGTGTTTTCCACTACCTGGCGCCGCAGGGCTTCACGCTGCTGCTCGCTCTGATCGAGTTGCGCATAAGACTGACGCACTTGCGAACTGGTCAGGCCGCCGCTGTAGATCGGGATGCTCAGTTGCAGGCCCAGCGTGCTCTGTTCGACGTTGCCGCCGTAGGGCGCACCGAAGGAGTTCGGGTTGGCGAAACCGAGGGCGTCGTTATCGCCTTTCTCGTATTTGGCTACCGCGTCGAGGGTCGGCAAATGGCCGGCCTTGCGCTGCTTGAGGGTTTGCTCGGCGGAGCTGACCGCGTAGTTGCTGGCCAACAGATTAAGGTTCTGCCGCGCCGCCGTGTCGACCCAGGATTTCGCATCGTTGGGGGCCGGCGGCAGGATCGGCAGGGTGTGCACGATGCCCTGAATCGAGTTGTACTGACGGTTGGTCAGGGTGATCAACGCTTCGAAGGCGTCGTCGACCTGACGCTGCGCGACGATGCGGTTGGCTCGTGCGGTGTCGTAACTGGCTTGCGATTGCAGCACGTCGGTCTTGTCCGAGAGGCCGACATCGAAGCGCTCGTTGGACTGGTCGAGTTGGCGCTTGAACGCGGCTTCTTCGGCCTTGGTCGAGGCAAGGTTGTCCTGGCTGCGCAGCACGTTGAAATAGCTTTCGGCGGTCTGCAGGATCAGGTTCTGTTCGGTCGCCGAGAGTTGCAGCGCGGCTTGCTCGTTAACATCCTTCGCTGCCTGGTACTGGAACCAGCGATCGGCACGGAACAGTGGCTGCGCCAGCGTCGCTTGATAGGAACGCGCGCTGCGGTTGGCGATGGCCGACGGCTGGTCGATCGAGGTGCGCACGTCGGCGACTTCGGCGCCGCCAGAGAGGTTGGGCAGCAAACCGGCGCGGGCCTGGGGTACGACTTCTTTCTGCGCGCCGTACTGGGCGCGGGCGGCTGCCAGATCGGCGTTGTTGTCGACCGCTTCCTGATAGACGCTGACCAGATCGGTTTTGGTCGACAGGGGCGCTTCCGCTGCCCAGGCCATTGCGTTGGACGCACAAGACACGGCGATAGCCAGTGAGAGTTTGCGCAGCATGAGGCGATCCCTAGCATTAATATTATGGAAGTAATCCGGGCGCCAAAGGTAAGGCGCGGCCCGTGCAGCGTCAAGGCGCGGGCAGGGCAAAGCGAGTGTAGTTGTGCATTAGGCCGGCAACAATCGGGCAAGCTCTGTATTTACGCCATTCATCATGGCGTTCGCTGCGGTGTTGGCGTTCCGTGGCGGTTGTGTCTAGACTGGCCGGGTTCTTGTCGGGGTGCCTTGCTATGAGGCTGAGATCGAATAATTTCGGATCCCGTTGAACCTGATCAGGTTAGCGCCTGCGTAGGGAACAAGATTTCTCGTCACCCGGCGAGTCCTCTTGTGCTTCGTCCGGGATATTGTTCGACAATCGAACGCTCATGACGAATGCACAGCACCAGCCCTGGTGCGTCCGTGCCTTTCAGGTTCTGCTCCGACAATCCACTGCTGGATGCTGTCTGGAGAGCCCGTGATGACGACAAAAGAAAAAAACGCGATCAACCTGAGTGACTCGGCCAAGGTCGACGAGCAATCGGTCAAGCCGTTCACCCGTTCGCAAAAAGTCTACGTTCAGGGCTCGCGCCCGGACATCCGCGTGCCAATGCGCGAAATCAGCCTGGATGTAACCCCGACCGACTTTGGCGGCGAAATCAACGCGCCGGTCACTGTCTACGACACGTCTGGCCCGTACACCGATCCGAACGTGGTGATCGATGTGCGCAAAGGCCTGGGCGATGTGCGCTCGGCGTGGATCGACGACCGTGGTGACACCGAGCGTCTGTCGGGTCTGAGCTCCAACTTCGGCCAGCAGCGTCTGGCCGACGCCGAGCTGACCAAACTGCGTTTCGCCCACGTCAACAACCCGCGCCGCGCCAAGGCCGGGGCCAACGTCAGCCAGATGCACTACGCGCGCAAAGGCATCATCACCGCCGAGATGGAATACGTCGCCATCCGCGAGAACATGAAGCTGCAAGAGGCCCGCGCAGCCGGCCTGTTGAGCCAGCAGCACGCCGGCCACAGCTTCGGCGCGAGCATCCCGAAAGAAATCACCCCTGAGTTCGTCCGCGAAGAAATCGCCCGCGGTCGCGCGATCATTCCTGCCAACATCAACCACGTCGAACTGGAACCGATGATCATTGGCCGTAACTTCCTGGTGAAGATCAACGGCAACATCGGCAACAGCGCGCTGGGTTCGTCCATCGAAGAAGAAGTGGCGAAACTGACCTGGGGCATTCGCTGGGGGTCGGACACGGTGATGGATTTGTCCACCGGCAAGCACATTCACGAAACCCGCGAGTGGATCATCCGCAACTCGCCGGTGCCGATCGGTACTGTGCCGATCTATCAGGCCCTGGAAAAGGTCAACGGCGTGGCCGAAGACCTGACCTGGGAGCTGTTTCGCGACACGCTGATCGAGCAGGCCGAGCAGGGCGTCGACTACTTCACCATCCACGCCGGCGTGCTGCTGCGCTATGTGCCGCTGACCGCCAAGCGCGTGACCGGCATCGTTTCCCGTGGCGGCTCGATCATGGCGAAGTGGTGCCTGGCGCACCACAAAGAGAACTTCCTCTACACCCACTTCGACGAAATCTGCGAAATCATGAAGGCCTACGACGTCAGCTTCTCGCTGGGCGACGGGCTGCGTCCGGGCTCGATTGCCGACGCCAACGACGAAGCGCAATTCGGCGAGCTGGAGACCCTTGGCGAACTGACCAAAATCGCCTGGAAGCATGACGTCCAATGCATGATCGAAGGCCCCGGCCATGTGCCGATGCAGTTGATCAAGGAGAACATGGACAAGCAACTGGAATGCTGCGACGAGGCACCGTTCTACACCCTCGGCCCGCTGACCACCGACATCGCACCGGGTTACGACCACATCACCTCCGGCATCGGTGCGGCGATGATCGGCTGGTTCGGTTGCGCGATGCTCTGCTACGTGACGCCGAAGGAACACCTGGGTCTGCCGAACAAGGATGACGTTAAAACCGGCATCATCACCTACAAGATCGCCGCGCACGCAGCGGACTTGGCCAAGGGACATCCGGGCGCACAGATCCGCGACAATGCCTTGAGCAAGGCACGCTTCGAATTCCGCTGGGAAGACCAGTTCAACCTCGGTCTCGACCCGGACACCGCCCGTTCGTACCACGACGAAACCCTGCCAAAGGATTCGGCGAAAGTCGCGCATTTCTGCTCGATGTGCGGGCCGAAGTTCTGCTCGATGAAGATCACCCAGGAAGTCCGTGAATACGCGGCCAACCAGCGGATTGACGCGGTCGACGTGGATGTCGCCAAAGGCCTGGCGGAACAGGCCGAGCGGTTCAAGCAGGAAGGCAGTCAGCTTTATAAAAAGGTCTGACCCTGTACTGATCGTTCCCACGCTCTGCGTGGGAATGCCTCCTGTGACGCTCTGCGTCGCGCTTTGGGACGCGGAGCGTCCCGGGCTGCATTCCCACGCGGAGCGTGGGAACGATCAAGCGACCCAAAACAATAAGCTCCCCTGAGATATTCCTGTGAACATTCAACCCGGCACTTATTCTCCCGACCTCGCCGTACCCGCCGACAAGCGCGTATTTGGCGGTCGCGATCTGTTTTCCCTATGGTTCTCCCTCGGCATCGGTCTGATGGTGTTGCAGACCGGTGCACTGCTTGCGCCCGGTCTGGGCCTGTCCGGTTCGCTGCTGGCAATTTTCCTTGGCACGCTGGTTGGCGTACTGCTGCTCGCCGCTGTCGGCGTGATCGGCAGCGATACCGGCCTGTCGTCGATGGCCGCGCTGAAACTCAGCCTTGGCCGCCACGGCGCGAGCCTGCCGGCGCTGCTTAACTTGCTGCAACTGATCGGTTGGGGTTCGTTCGAAATCATCGTCATGCGTGACGCGGCCAGCCTGCTCGGCACTCGTGCGTTCAGCGAAGGTTCGCTGTGGGCGAACCCGATCCTGTGGACGCTGTTCTTTGGTGCGCTGGCAACCTTGCTGGCGGTGAGCGGCCCGCTGACTTTCGTGCGGCAGATTTTGCGCAAATGGGGCATCTGGCTGCTGCTGGCCGCGTGTCTGTGGCTGACCTGGAATCTGTTCGCCAAAGCCGACCTCGCTGCACTGTGGGCGCGCGCCGGTGACGGTTCGATGCCGTTCGCCGTGGGTTTCGACATCGCCATCGCCATGCCGCTGTCGTGGCTGCCGCTGATCGCCGACTATTCGCGCTTCGGCAAGCGCGCGCGAAACGTGTTTGGTGGCACGGCGGTCGGCTTCTTCATCGGCAATTTCTGGCTGATGAGCCTTGGCGTTGCCTACACCCTGGCGTTCGCGCCGAGCGGTGAAGTCAATGCGCTGTTGCTGGCGTTGGCTGGCGCCGGTCTGGGGATTCCGTTGTTGCTGATTTTGCTCGACGAGTCGGAAAACGCTTTCGCCGATATTCATTCGGCGGCGGTGTCGAGCGGAATGCTGTTGCGCCTGAAAGTCGAGCATCTGGCCTTGGTCATCGGCGTGATCTGCACGCTGATCGCACTGCTGGCGCCGTTGGCGCAGTACCAGAACTTCCTGCTGCTGATCGGCTCGGTGTTTGCACCGCTGTTCGGCGTGGTGCTGGTCGATCACTTTATCCTGCGCAAGCGCAGTGCTCAGGTGGCGTCAGCCGCATTGCGCTGGCCGGCGTTGTTGGCGTGGCTCGGTGGCGTAAGCACTTACCACTTGCTGGCGAATCTGTATCCGGACGTCGGTGCAACCCTGCCGGCGCTGGTGCTGGCAGGGCTGTTGCAGCTAGTGCTGGGCCGAGCCTTCAGTTACGGCCGGGAAACAGCTCAGGCTTGAGAATGCCGTTCAGGCGCGGATAAGGAATCTTCAGTTCGACGTGGCCCAGCGCGTAAGGCGCAATGGTGGTCACGTCGTACTTGAGGATCACGCCGCCGTAGGTCAGCGCCACATTCGCGGTTTTCACGAATGGCCAGTTCGCCACGAACTCCGCTTCCTGATCGAGCTTGGTGCTGATCAGCCAGCTGTTGTGCGCGACCTGCGCGGCTTTCCAGAACGCTTCTTCCTGACCCGGCAGCAACATGTCCGACAGGTTCAGCACCTTGTGCTGCTGGCGCGAATAGTTGATGAAGCCGCGGCCCGGTGTGCCATGGGCGCCGCCGGTATCGAGGTAGCTCGACAACTCGATGATCACCAGTCCGTCATGCTGCTCGCGTACCTTGGCTTGCAGGTAGCTGCTGTAGCGTGGGCCGGCGCTGGCGAGAAACTGTTCGCGGTAGGCGGCCAGGGTGGGTGCCACCGGGGCGTTCTTCTCGGTGCGGGTCATTTGCAGCAGACGTTTTTCGATGATGCCGTCCAGTGCCGGCTCGTCCGGAAAGCGCAGGGTATCGATGTTCACCAACGGGCAATCTGCGTTGGAGCAGCCGGGCTTGAGCTGTTCCGAAGCGTCGCGGGTGGTTTCCAGCGGCGTACGGTAGTTGGGCTGGAACAGACTGGCGCAGGCGCCCAGGGTCAGGGCGATGGCAGCCACGGAGGCAATTTTGAAAAGCGACATGGGCGTCCTTTCGAAAGCAGGGGAAGGCAAAAAGTTACCGCTTCGACTCTCAACGAAGCAGTCAGTTCGCCACTAAGCTAATTAGAGTGGGTTTCGCCGTCACCGTCCATCCCGCTGACGGTAAAGGGGCTGCATCAAACGGTGCGGGCGCGTTAGGATGGCGCGAAGTCGGGGTTGCCGGTCACACCCAGCAACCTCGTAATGGATGTGCAGTAAAGAGGATGCTTATGACCGATTTTGCCAACGCCATTCCGACCGCCGTCGATATCGTGCGGCGCGAAAAATGCTACGAGGGCTTTTACAAGCTCGACCGTGTGCACCTGCGCCATGAGTTGTTTGCCGGTGGCATGAGCCGCGAGATCAACCGTGAAATATTCGTGCGTCACGATGCCGTGTGCGTGCTGCCTTACGATCCGCAGCGCGACCAAGTGGTGCTGATCGAGCAGTTTCGAGTCGGCGCCATGGGCAAGGCCGACAACCCGTGGCTGGTCGAACTGGTTGCTGGTCTGATCGATAAGGATGAACAACCGGAAGAAGTTGCTCACCGCGAGGCGCAGGAGGAAGCTGGGCTGGACATCAAGGCGTTGTGGCCGATGGCCAAATATTTCCCGTCGCCGGGTGGCAGCAATGAATTTGTGCATTTGTATCTGGGGCGTTGCAGCACCGACGGCGTCGGCGGTCTGCACGGCCTGGAAGAAGAGGCAGAGGATATTCGCGTAACGGTCTGGGCATTTGAAGATGCCTTGCAGGCGGTCCGCGACGGACGCATTGCCAACGCGGCGAGCATCATCGCCTTGCAGTGGCTGGCGCTGAACCGCGCCGAAGTGAGGGGGCTATGGTCGTAAACATGCTGCGCGATCGTTATCGGGTTGACCTTGTGGGGCTGCAAGCCGCCTGCGAGGCCAACTACGCGCGCCTGATGCGACTGCTGCCGGACATGCGCAACGACCCCGAGGCCCGGCGCATCGCCGTGACTCAGGGTGAGCAAATGCTCGGCGTGCTGGCCCTCGAAGTGCTGCAAACCTGCCCGTACACCACGACCTTGCAGGTGCGTCAGGAACACAGCCTGCCGTGGTTGCCGGTGCCGCAGCTGGAAGTGCAGGTCTATCACGACGCGCGCATGGCCGAAGTGGTCAGCGCCGAACATGCACGACGCTTTCGCGGCATCTATCCTTACCCGAACGCGGCCATGCACCAGCCGGATGAAAAGGCTCAGCTCAATCTGTTCCTGGGGGAGTGGCTGAGTCATTGCCTGGCGTTGGGGCACGAGTACGAAGTCGTTCGCTAGTTGTGAACTGCGTCCGGTTCGGCGCTTTCCCCTTTGAGCCATCGCCCAGCATAATTGCCGCACTTGATCGATTCCGTGCTTTTGCCTTGGGAGAACGCCTTGCCGAGCGTATCCACGTTGACCACCGCCGACCCGGCGCTGCTGGTGCAGTTGTCCGACAGCCACCTGTTCGCTGAAGCGGACGGCAAACTGCTGGGCCTGAAAACGCGCGAGAGCCTGCAAAAGGTCATCGATCTGGTGTTGTCGCAACAGCCACAGATTGATCTGGTGCTGGCCACCGGCGACATTTCCCAGGACGGTACGCTTGCGTCGTATCAGGCCTTCCGCCAGATAAGCGCGCAGATCGAGGCCCCGGCGCGCTGGATTCCGGGCAATCACGACGAGCCGATGGTTATGGCCGAGGCGGCGGTGCAGAGCGCGTTGCTGGAGCCGGTTGTCGATATTGGCAACTGGCGTGTGACGTTGCTGGATTCGGCCGTGCCGGGCTCGGTTCCGGGGTATTTGCAGGACGACCAACTGCAATTGCTGGCCCGCTCATTGAGCGAAGCAACGGAGCGTCATCATCTGGTGTGCTTCCACCATCATCCGGTGTCGATCGGTTGCGCATGGATGGAGCCGATTGGTCTGCGCAATCCTGAAGCCTTCTTTGAAGTACTGGATCGCTTTCCACAGGTTCGCGCGGTGCTGTGGGGGCATGTGCATCAGGAGATTGATCGCGAGCGCAACGGCGTGAGATTGATGGCTTCGCCTTCGACCTGCATTCAGTTCGAGCCGGGGAGTGTGGATTTCAAGGTCGGCGAGCAGGCGCCGGGGTATCGCTGGTTGCGGCTTTTGCCGGATGGACGGCTGGAGACCGGGGTTGAGCGCGTGACTGGATTCGACTTCACCGTCGACTACGGCTCCAACGGTTATTGAAGACCGCGTCGCGGCGATCGCGAGCAGGCTCACTCCTACAGGGGAATGCGATCAACTGTAGGAGTGAGCCTGCTCGCGATGGCGTCCGCACAAACACCCCCGAATCCGCTGACTCCCTGTAAACTCCGCTATCTTTCGCCGACAGCCAGGGAGCTCAAATGTCCGGTTCGATCCTCTATATCCACGGTTTCAACAGTGCGCCGGCCTCGAAGAAGGCCTGTCAGCTGGTCGCGGTGATGGAGCGGCTGGGCTTGAGCGAGCAACTGCGGGTGCCGCCCCTGCATCATCATCCGCGCGAAGCCATCGCTCAGCTGGAGCAAGCGATTGCCGAGCTGGGCGGTCCGCTGCTGGTGGGAAGCTCACTCGGCGGCTACTATGCGACTCACCTGGCCGAGCGCCATGGCCTGAAAGCGCTGCTGGTCAACCCGGCGGTCAGCCCGCACCGGATGTTCGATGGTTATCTGGGCACGCAGAAAAACCTCTACACCGATGAAACCTGGGAATTGACCCACGACCACGTCACGGCCCTGGCCGAACTGGAAGTGCCGGCACCGCAGGATCCACGGCGTTATCAGGTCTGGTTGCAAACCGGCGATGAAACGCTGGATTATCGCCTCGCCCAACAGTATTACCGCGCCTGTGCCCTGCGCATCCAGGCAGGCGGCGACCACAGTTTCCAAGGCTTTGCCGGGCAATTGCCGGCGTTGCTGAGTTTTGCCGGCATGGCTGCCGATATGTATCAGGCAATCGATTTCACCACGCTGTGAAGTCTTGCCCCTCTTTCATGAATGACTGACGACGAGACCTTATGGCCACTCCCAGCGCTAGTTCTTATAACGCCGACGCCATCGAAGTCCTCTCGGGCCTCGACCCGGTGCGCAAACGCCCCGGCATGTACACCGACACCAGTCGGCCGAACCACCTCGCCCAGGAAGTCATCGACAACAGTGTTGACGAAGCCCTGGCCGGCCACGCGAAATCGGTGCAGGTCATCCTGCACGCCGACCACTCGCTGGAAGTCAGCGACGACGGCCGTGGCATGCCAGTCGACATCCACCCGGAAGAGGGCGTGTCCGGCGTCGAGCTGATCCTTACCAAACTGCACGCGGGCGGCAAGTTTTCCAACAAGAACTACCAGTTCTCCGGCGGTCTGCACGGGGTGGGTATTTCCGTGGTCAATGCCCTGTCGACGGAAGTCCGGGTGCGGGTGAAGCGCGACGGCAACGAATACCAGATGACCTTCAATGACGGCTTCAAGGCCTCGGAGCTGGAAATCGTTGGCAGCGTCGGCAAGCGCAACACCGGTACCAGCGTGTACTTTTCGCCGGACCCTAAATACTTCGATTCACCGAAATTTTCCATCAGCCGCCTCAAGCATGTGCTCAAGGCCAAGGCTGTGTTGTGCCCGGGGCTGCTGGTCAGCTTTGAAGACAAAGGCACCGGCGATAAGGTCGAGTGGCACTACGAAGACGGCCTGCGTTCGTATCTGGTCGATGCGGTCAGTGAATTCGAGCGCCTGCCGGACGAGCCGTTCTGCGGCGCCTTTGCCGGTAATAAAGAAGCGGTCGACTGGGCGCTGCTGTGGTTGCCGGAAGGCGGCGACGCGGTGCAGGAAAGCTACGTCAACCTGATCCCGACGGCGCAGGGCGGTACCCACGTCAACGGTTTGCGTCAGGGCCTGCTTGATGCCATGCGCGAATTCTGCGAATTCCGCAGCCTGCTGCCGCGCGGGGTGAAGCTGGCGCCGGAAGACGTCTGGGAACGCATCGCTTTCGTTCTGTCGATGAAGATGCAGGAGCCGCAATTCTCCGGTCAGACCAAAGAGCGCCTGTCGTCCCGTGAAGCGGCGGCGTTCGTTTCAGGTGTGGTCAAAGATGCGTTCAGCCTGTGGCTCAACGCCAACCCGGAAACCGGCCTGGCCCTGGCCGAACTGGCGATCAACAACGCTGGCCGGCGCCTCAAGGCGAGCAAGAAAGTCGAGCGCAAACGCGTCACCCAGGGGCCGGCACTGCCCGGCAAACTGGCGGACTGCGCCGGGCAGGACCCGATGCGTTCCGAGCTGTTCCTGGTCGAAGGTGACTCCGCCGGTGGTTCGGCCAAGCAAGCGCGGGACAAGGAATTCCAGGCGATCCTGCCGTTGCGCGGCAAGATCCTCAATACGTGGGAAGTCGACGGCAGCGAAGTGCTCGCCAGCCAGGAAGTGCACAACATCGCCGTGGCCATCGGCGTCGATCCCGGCGCTGCGGACATGAGCCAGCTGCGCTACGGCAAGATCTGCATTCTCGCCGACGCCGACTCCGACGGTCTGCACATCGCTACGCTGCTTTGCGCCTTGTTCGTCCAGCACTTCCGCCCGCTGGTGGATGCCGGTCACGTTTACGTGGCGATGCCGCCGCTGTACCGCATCGACCTGGGCAAAGAAATCTATTACGCCCTCGACGAAGCCGAGCGTGACGGCATTCTTGACCGTCTGGTGGCCGAAAAGAAACGCGGCAAGCCGCAGGTCACCCGATTTAAAGGTCTGGGTGAAATGAATCCGCCGCAGCTGCGCGAAACCACCATGGACCCGAACACTCGGCGTCTGGTGCAGTTGACTCTGGGCGAAGACTTTGCCGAAACCTCGGAAATGATGGACATGCTGCTGGCGAAGAAACGCGCCGGCGACCGCAAATCCTGGCTCGAATCCAAAGGTAACCTCGCCGAGGTGCTGGCCTGATGCAATTTGGCTGGGCCTTGGTGGCTGCGTTGTTGCTGAGTGCGATGAGCGTGTCGGCCGAACCGCTGCAGGAGTTGCGCTTGCTCTCCGGGCACCCGGTCGACGGCATGCGCGGCGGCAACCTGTCGGGCCTGGCGCTGTGCGGCAACGAATTGTGGACAGTCTCCGATCGCGATGACGAGCAGATCTACCGGCTCGATACCCGCGATCAGGTCTGGCAGGCCGAAACGGTGCGCATCGACGCGCCGCCAGTGCCGGACAGCGGTTTGCCCTGGGGCTTGAACTCGCGCACCTGGGCGGCGTCGTTCGTTCGCGGTGGCGATCTGGATTTCGAAGGCATCAGCTGCGACAGCGCGGGCAATCGCTACATCGTCAGTGAAGCCCATGCGGCGGTGTTGCAGGTGCCGGTCAGCGGCCCGGCAAAGTGGTTGAAGATTTCGCCGATGCTGGTTCGCGAGGCGCGGGCGAGCGGCATGCTTCTACACTTCAATGCGATCTTCGAGGGCTTGGCGGTGAACCCGGCGGGCGATCAGATGTGGCTGGCTGCCGAACGGCAAAACCGTGGGTTGCTGCTGATCAAGCGTCAGCAGACGGTGTGGGATTGCGACGGTCGCTGTGTGTTGCTCAGTGAGGGCGGCAAGGAGAAGCAGCCGCCGCAGTTCCCCAAGGCCAGAGCGGTCAACCGGGACTTTTCTGATATTTCGTTGTTTAACGGCAAATTGTTTACCCTTGAACGCAACGCTTTTCAGATTTGTCGACGCGATGCACAGACAGCCAAGGTCGAGCAGTGCTGGTCGTATGCCGCCGAACTGTTACAGGCCAACCGCCGTTACGCGCAGAACTACGGGCTGGAAGAGGCGCTGGTCATTGATGCCGGAGGGGCATGGATTGGCGTCGACAATAATTTCGGGCCGCGTGCCGACGGTGAGGTACGCCCGGTGGTCTGGCGCTTTGCCGCGCCGGACGGTGGCTGGAGCGTCAAGCCATGAGCCAGCAGCCGCCGGGCAAGCGCGCCGGTCGGGTGCTGATGATCCTGGCCTGGTGCGCGGCGTTGTTTCTGGCGACCCGGTTTTTCGGTCAGTGGGAGCAGCGTCAGCAGAATCCCAATATCGTTGTCACGTCGGAGCAGGGCGAAGGGTTTATCGAGGTGAAGCTGGCAAGCAATGCCCAAGGGCATTTTGTCGCCAGCGGCCAGATCAATGGCGAGCCGGTGGAGTTCATGCTCGACACCGGCGCCACCGATGTGTCGATCCCGGCAGACCTGGCCAAACGTTTGAAGCTTGAAGAAGGTTTCGGTGTAACCCTGAGCACGGCCAACGGCCTGAGCCAGGGCTACCGAACGAAAATTGCCCGCCTGCAACTGGGCGACATTGTGCTGCGGGATGTCCGCGCACTGGTGGCGCCGGGGCTGCATGGCGATCAGGTGCTGCTCGGCATGAGCGCCCTGAACAGACTTGAATTTACTCAGCGCGGTGGCACCATGCTGCTGCGCCAGACAACGAACCGATGAGGCCTGCATGAGCAATCCCCTTGATCTCAGCCTGGACGGCGTAGAACGCCGCTCGCTGGCTGACTTCACCGAAAGTGCCTACCTCAACTACTCCATGTACGTGATCATGGACCGCGCGCTGCCACATATCGGCGACGGCCTGAAACCGGTACAGCGGCGTATCGTCTACGCCATGAGCGAGCTGGGGCTGGACGCCGATTCCAAGCACAAGAAGTCGGCGCGTACCGTCGGTGACGTGCTCGGCAAGTTCCACCCCCACGGCGACTCGGCGTGCTACGAGGCGATGGTACTGATGGCGCAGCCGTTCAGCTATCGCTACACGCTGGTCGATGGCCAGGGCAACTGGGGGGCGCCGGACGATCCGAAGTCCTTCGCCGCCATGCGTTACACCGAAGCGCGGCTGTCGCGTTATTCCGAAGTGCTGCTCAGCGAACTCGGTCAGGGCACGGCTGACTGGGGCCCGAACTTCGACGGCACCCTGCAGGAGCCGTTGGTGTTACCGGCGCGTTTGCCGAACATTCTGCTCAACGGCACCACCGGCATCGCCGTGGGTATGGCCACCGACGTGCCGCCGCACAACCTGCGTGAAGTCGCCACTGCCTGCGTGCGCCTGCTCGATGAGCCGAAAGCCACGGTAGAACAGCTCTGCGAACACATTCAGGGCCCGGATTATCCGACCGAAGCGGAAATCATCACGCCGCGCGCCGACCTGCTGAAAATGTACGAAACCGGCAAGGGCTCGGTTCGCATGCGCGCCGTGTACCACGTCGAAGACGGCGACATCATCGTCACCGCGCTGCCGCATCAGGTCTCCGGGGCCAAGGTGCTGGAGCAGATCGCTGCGCTGATGCAGGCCAAACCGTCGAAGGCGCCGCAGATCGCCGACCTGCGCGACGAATCCGACCACGAAAACCCGTGCCGTATCGTGATCATCCCGGTCAACAGCCGCGTCGACCACGAAGCGCTGATGCAGCATCTGTTCGCCAGTACCGAGCTGGAGTCGACCTACCGGGTCAACATCAACATCATTGGTCTGGACGGCAAGCCGCAGCTGAAAAACCTGCGCGCGCTGCTGGTCGAATGGCTGGAATTCCGCGTGCTGACCGTGCGGCGGCGCCTGCAATTCCGCCTCGATAAGGTTGAGCGTCGTCTGCACCTGTTGGACGGTTTGCTGATCGCTTACCTCAATCTGGATGAAGTGATTCACATCATCCGTACCGAGGAACACCCGAAAGCCAAGTTGATCGAGCGTTTCGCCCTGAGCGAGATTCAGGCCGACTACATCCTCGACACCCGTCTGCGCCAGTTGGCGCGACTGGAAGAGATGAAGCTGCGCGACGAGCAGGACGAACTGCTCAAGGAGCAAGCCAAGCTGCAAGCCCTGCTGGGCAGCGAAGCCAAGCTGAAGAAGCTGGTGCGCACCGAGCTGCTCAAAGACGCCGAAACCTATGGCGATGACCGCCGTTCGCCAATCGTCGAGCGCGCCGAAGCCAAGGCATTGACCGAGCACGATCTGCTGCCGAACGAGAAAGTTACCGTCGTGCTGTCGGAAAAAGGCTGGGTACGTTCGGCCAAGGGCCATGACATCGACGCCACCGGCCTCTCCTACAAGGCGGGCGACGGCTTCAAGACCTCGGCAGCGGGGCGCTCCAACCAGTTTGCCGTATTCATCGACTCCACCGGTCGCAGTTATTCGGTCGCCGCGCACACGTTGCCGTCGGCCCGTGGCCAAGGCGAACCGTTGACCGGTCGTCTGACGCCGCCACCGGGCGCGAGCTTCGAATGCGTGCTGATGCCGGAAGATGATTCCCTGTACGTGATCGCTTCCGATGCCGGTTACGGCTTCGTGGTCAAAGGTGAAGACCTGCAAGCCAAGAACAAGGCCGGCAAGGCCCTGTTGAGCTTGCCGAACAACGCCAAAGTCATCGCGCCGCGCCCGGTCGCCGACCGCGAACACAACTGGCTGGCCTCGGTCACGACCGAAGGTCGCCTGCTGATCTTCAAAATCAGCGATCTGCCACAATTAGGTAAGGGCAAAGGCAACAAGATCATCGGTATTTCCGGTGAGCGCGTGGCCAGCCGCGAAGAATATGTCACGGACATCGCAGTCCTGCCGGAAGGCGCCACCCTGGTGTTGCAGGCTGGCAAACGGACCCTGTCGCTGAAGGCCGACGACCTTGAACACTACAAAGGTGAGCGTGGGCGACGTGGCAACAAGCTGCCGAGGGGCTTCCAGCGGGTGGATGCGCTGCTCGTCGAAAACCTCAATTAGGCGAGAACGCCCTTCCAGAGGCGTCGATCTACGATTTAACGCGTAGATCGACGCTTTGGCGCTGGAGTCGGAACGCATATTCACGGATGATATGGCCTTTCAAGCGCCGGCGTGGCCGAGCGTTCTTCATATTTATTGAGTATTTTCACTGTGGTCAGCCTTGTGGCGGCCACCTGGACGGGATGATGACTGCTCTACGCCCCCTTATTTTGTTGCTCGCCGGCGTTCTGGGCCTGGCGGGTTGCAGCGTTCACCAGCCGGTGTCGCTGTATCAGCTGGACAGCGGAAGTCCGGTTCAGCCTGCGCAAAGCGCGGGCATGGCGGTTTTGCTGGGGCCGGTAGTCGTTGCCGATTACCTGCAACGCGAGACGCTGCTGCAACGCCAACCGGACGGCAGCCTGCAAGCGGCGACCGACGGTCGCTGGGCGGGCAGCCTTTCGTCGGATATCGATCAATTGCTGATGCGGCAGGTCGCCGGTCATCTGGATAGCCAGCGTGTGGTGCTGGCACCTGCCACGACTGGTTTCACCCCGGATGTGCAAGTGTTGCTGACCATCACGCGTCTGGATTCCGGGCAGAAACAACCGGCGATTCTCGATGCGCAGTGGCGTCTGATCGACCGCCGTGGTCAGGTGCGTGATAACCGCATCATTCATTTGCAGGAGCTGCACGCCGGCAGCACCGCTTCGCAGGTGCAGGCCCAAGGGATTTTGCTGCAGCGGCTGGCCGAGCAACTGTCGGTAGCGCTCAAGCCCTTGGCCAACCAGCCACCCGTGGCCGAGGCACCGCGCAAAGCGCCACCAAAACCCGCAGCGCCGGCGACCGACGCCGAGAAGCAGCCAAAGATTCCGATGGCTTCGCCGATTCGTACCGATATGGAAGTGTTTCGCTTCTAAGGCTGGAACGCGTCAGAACAGAGCCCGCCTTGTGCGGGCTTTGTTGTGTCTGGGGCAGTAGATCTTTGTAGTCAACGCCGGCCCCTTCGCGAGCAAGCCCGCTCCCACAATGGATCTGCGCTGAACAGCAGATGTGTGAGTGAATGCAAAACCTGTAGGAGTGAGCCTGCTCGCGATAGCTCAGTGTCAGACAACAGAGATGTTGAATGTAAAGGCCCCTTCGCGAGCAAGCCCGCTCCCACAATGGATCTGCGCTGGGCCGCAGATATCTGAGTGAATGCAAAACCCTGCAGGAGTGAGCCTGCTCGCGATAGCTCAATGTCAGACAACAGAGATGTTGAATGTAAAGGCCCCTTCGCGAGCAAGCCCGCTCCCACAGTGGATCTGCGCTGGGCCGCAGATATCTGAGTGAATGCAAAACCCTGTAGGAGTGAGCCTGCTCGCGATAGCTCAATGTCAGACAACAGAGATGTTGAATGTAAAGGCCCCTTCGCGAGCAAGCCCGCTCCCACAATGGATCTGCGCTGGGCCGCAGATATCTGAGTGAATGCAAAACCCTGTAGGAGTGAGCCTGCTCGCGATAGCTCAGTGTCAGACAACAGAGATGTTGAATGTAAAGGCCCCTTCGTGAGCAAGCCCGCTCCCACAGTGGATCTGCGCTGGGCCGCAGATATCTGAGTGAATGCAAAACCCTGTAGGAGTGAGCCTGCTCGCGAAGACGGAGTGTCAGGCGACACTGATGCTGGATGTGCCGGCCCTTTCGCGAGCAAGCTCGCTCCCACAGTGGATTTGCGCTGGGCCGCAGATATCTGAGTGAATGCAAAACCCTGTAGGAGTGAGCCTGCTCGCGATAGCTCAGTGTCAAACAACAGAGATGTTGAATGTAAAGGCCCCTTCGTGAGCAAGCCCGCTCCCACAGTGGATCTGCGCTGGGCCGCAGATATCTGAGTGAATGCAAAACCCTGTAGGAGTGAGCCTGCTCGCGATAGCTCAGTGTCAGACAACAGAGATGTTGAATGTAAAGGCCCCTTCGCGAGCAAGCTCTCTCCCCACAGTGGATCTGCGCTGAACAGCAGATGTGTGAGTGAATGCAAAAAACCTGTAGGAGTGAGCCTGCTCGCGATAGCTCAGTGTCAGACAACAGAGATGTTGGAATGTAAAGGCCGCTTCGCGAGCAAGCTCTCTCCCCACAGTGGATCTGCGCTGAACAGCAGATGTGTGAGTGAATGCAAAACCCTGTGGGAGCGGGCTTGCCCGCGAAGGCGCAGTGTCAGGCAACAAAAAGCCCGCAGACAAACTCGTGTCGGCGGGCTTTGGTGCATCGGGCTTAAGATTTACGCCCGGCGCTCATGCATCCGCGCCAGTTGCCGTTCCAGCATCGAGGGATAAGGCTCCATCAAGCGCTCGACGCAGCAAGCGCCCTCAGGGCTGGCAATCGGGCGGATCCGCGCGCGCTGACGGATCAGCACGTCATCGCTGATCTTGCGTTCTACCAGCAGGAGGTTGCGGCTGTGCTGCGACAAGGCCAGGGCATCCTGTGCCGAGTCGGTCAGCAGCAGGTCGATCTGGCTCAGGCCGAACAACTCATCGCCCAGGGTCAGGCCCAATTGCAATTGCAAGGTGATGCCGCTGTCGGCGACTTCGATCTGCAATTGATGACCCAACGCACGCAGCAGTTCACCGCAGCAGATCGCATTGGTCAGGTAATCGTCGCCGCTGTCTTCGGTGTGGAACAGCATCAGCGTGCTGCCATCGTTCAGGGTCTCGATTTCGCCCTGATACAGCGAGGCGGCTTGTTCGAGGCAGTCGCGATAGCGCTCCTGCAACTCTTCCAGGCGTGCCCGGGGCAGGCGGCGCAATTGCTCCTGGGAACCTAGTTGCACAGCCAGCACGGCGGTGTGCTGCGGCACGTTCGGGGTCGGTTTGCGAGTGAGCGGTTGCGCGGCGCCGTTGAGCGATTCGTCGCGCAGGTCGGCGAAGGCGTCATCGTCATCATCCTCAACCGTGCTGACCAGGCGCCGCGGTGCCGGTTTCTGTGCGGCCAACGGACGGGTTTCGTCAAAACTCGGATCGCGCAGGTTACGCACCTCGAATTCCGGCTCGTCTTCATCTTCGAATTCAGGTTCCGGCTCAGGGGCTGGTTCCGGGGCGTAGCTGGCGTGCAGCTGGCGCGCCAGATCGCCGATTTCATCCTGACGATCAATGCCCGGCGTGTGCTCGTCGATCCGGCGCAGCCACACGCGTAATTGCAGCAGTGGCGTGGACAGATAGCGGCCCATACGCAGGCTCAAGGCCAGCGAAAGCGCAAGCAGGATTGCACTGAGGATGCCCATGCTCTGCAGGCTGATGGTCATCGGCTGCTGGAACTGATCCATGTCCAGGCTGATACGCAGTTGGCCGGCGGTCACGTCCTGGAACGTGATCTTGCTCTCGTACATACCCTCGGCTTCGCCCAACAGGCTGTGCTTGGGGCGCTGACCGGACTCGGCGAGGATACGGTTGTCCACGCTGTAGATCGCCGCGTGGGCCACCAGTTTGTTCTTGGTCAGGTTGTTGAGCAGCACGTTGAGGCTGAGGATGTCGTTGGACACCAGCAGTTCGGTGGCGGATGTCGCCGTCTGCGTGGTCAGGCTCTCGCCCAGCGCATCGGCCTGCTCGTGCATGGCCTGCTTGAATTGCAGACCCATCACCCCGGCATAGATCACCAGGGCCAGAGCGACCAGGATCACGTTGTGGCTGGCAATGCGCAATGCAATCGGCACACGGCGGTGGCGCAGTGCACGGAAGATCAGCAGGAAGAAGTTATCGGTTTTAACTGGCGTGGGCCGGTTCACTTGAGCTCGGCTCTTTGTCCGTGAAGTTGACGCGCAGTATAGCGACAGGCCCTAGACCGGCAAAGCGCTCGCGGTGCCCGATGGTCACTGAAAGTGGGTAGAATGCGGTTTTTTTCCAGCTGCGGGGGTGCGCGTTGCGCGAAATCGTCCTGATTAACATCACGGGAGTCGACCGTCCGGGTCTGACAGCGGCCATTACGGGTGTCCTGGCACAAGGTGGTGTGAACATTCTCGACATCGGTCAGGCGGTGATCCACGACACCCTGTCGTTCGGCATTCTGGTTGAAATCCCCGATTCCGAGCAGGGCAAGTCGGTGCTCAAGGACATTCTGTTCAAGGGCTACGAACTGGATCAGCAAGTGCGCTTCACCCCGGTGTCCGAAGAAGATTACCAGCAATGGGTGGGCAATCAGGGCAAGAAACGTCATATCGTCACCCTGCTGACGCGCAAAGTGACCGCCGGCCAATTGCAGGCAGTCAGTGCGATCACTGCCAAATACGGTTTGAACATCGATCATATCGACCGTCTGTCGGGACGTATGCCGCTGGACACGCCGGCTGACAAGGGCAAAGGCTGCATCGAGTTTTCCGTGCGTGGCGAAGCGGCTGACCCGCAAGCACTGCGCGCCGAATTCCTCAGCGTCGCGCAGGCGTTGAATGTCGATATCGCCTTCCAGGAAGATTCGCTGTTTCGCCGTAACCGGCGTCTGGCAGTGTTCGACATGGACTCGACCCTGATCGAGGCGGAAGTGATTGACGAACTAGCCAAGGCCGCCGGCGTCGGTGATCGGGTCTCGGAAATCACCGAGCGGGCCATGGCCGGCGAGCTGGATTTTCGCGCCAGTTTCAAAGAGCGCCTGGCCTTGCTCAAAGGTCTGGACGTCAGCGTGCTCGACTCGATCGGCGCCTCGCTGCGCTTGACTGAAGGCGCCGAAACCCTGTTCGCCGAACTCAAGCGCCTGGGCTACAAAACCGCGATCCTGTCCGGCGGCTTCACTTATTTCGCCAAGCAACTGCAAGCCAGGCTGGGTATCGACTACGTGTTCGCCAACGAGCTGGAAGTGGTCGATGGCAAGTGCACTGGCGTGGCGATCGAGCCGATTGTCGATGCACAGCGCAAGGCCGATCTGCTCAGGGAACTGGCGCACAAGGAAGGGTTGCGTCTGGAGCAGACCATTGCCGTCGGCGACGGCGCGAATGATCTGCCGATGCTGGCGATTGCCGGGCTGGGCGTAGCGTTTCGCGCCAAGCCGCTGGTCAAGCAGTCGGCGAAGCAGGCGATCTCAACGTTGGGGCTGGATGGAGTGTTGTATCTGCTGGGCTTGCGCGATCGCGACGGTCAGCTCTAAGTCTTCTATCGATTGATCCGGCCATTTCGCGAGCAGGCTCGCTCCCACAGGAGACCTCATTCCCCTGTGGGAGCGAGCCTGCTCGCGAAGGCCGCACCTCGGTCTAGAGCGATTTCCACAACGAATCAAAATCTTCCTCCCCCCCGGCATTTTGCGCAGCCTCCAGCGAACGATAAGCAAACTGATTGAAACTGTGCGTACTCGCCACCCGCCGATCCAGTCCGGCGCGGTGTTCTTCGCCTTGTGTGTTGATGACCACCTTGTTGCCCTCCTGAAACGGCAGGCGCGGCGCGAGCACCGTCGCCGGCACATCGATCGCGCTGATTTCCGGCAGCAATAAACCGCGCAAGTACTGACTGTGATCGTCCTTCGTACGCACCAGTTGCAGTCCACAGGGTTGGGCGTGTGGCGCAACCAGTTCAATGCCCATCTGCGTACCGCTGCCGCGCACCTGACGAATCCAGCGAATCACCGCAATGCTCCAGCCCTTGCTCTCGCTGTCCTGAATGCCGAGCATTTCCCCGGCCTGCAATTCGGCCGGCACCTCGCTTGGCCAGGCCAGGCAATAACCGCCGGGGCTGTGGTTGATTACGGGCAAGGCGTAGGTTGGATAGTTCGGGGCATGGCCTGGGCTTTCGTCTTCGGCCAATTGGTCGTATTGGATTTCCTCGTACGGCAGCAGCTCGTCGTTGCCTTGCGGTGCCGCGTCGAACGCTTGGCTCCAGCTGTCCTTTCCACCCTTGGCTACCACGCTGCTGAAATTCGCCGCACGGGCGCCGGGGTGTTTGAGCAGTTCGCTGAAGGTACGCTCGCCAGCGAGATAGAAATGCAACGCACTCATGCCGACGCACACTGTCAAGTCGCCTTGACCGGCAATGCGCTGAAAGCTGCGTTCGGTAGTCTGTCCCCAGGTGGCGTGCAGATGTTGCAGGGTGTCGACGCTCAGGCCGGCGGAGATGGGCAAGGGCGGCGAGGTCGGCTGGTGCAGCAAGTGCGTTTCGAGCTGCTGGACCAGCGGTTGCGGGTCGAAGCCCAGCAATGCGCTCTGTTGTTCGCTGCGAAACATCTTCCGGTAGCGCGGACCGACGTCGAGGTCCGGGCTGATCGCAAACAAACCGCCGTCGGCGCGGCCCGGATGCAGCTTGAGCAGGGCGCTCCATGGCTCGATTACCTCGGCAAGCCGGGCAATCTGGCTCTGACGCAGCTGGTTGCAGCGGGCGCTGCCCAGCAGCAGGGCGGCGACGTAGGTCTGTTCGACGCTCAGTTCGCTGGTCAGAAAGGCCAGGTCATCGCGCACCGGGCGCTGTTGCAACTGCAATTCAGTGGCGCTGCGATACAGCTGATGCAGTTCGAACCACACCTGTTCAGGCGGTGAGCTGTACAACTGCGTGGCGCGCACCAATTGTCCCTTGAGCGCATGAGCGGCGCGTTGCAGCGCGGTGCTGACCAGTGCCGCGCGGTCCTTGCTGTACTTGGGCGCGATGCGCAGGACGATCTGTTTGTAGCCGATCGCCAGATGGCCTTGCAGTGCCTGACACAGGTTGCTGACCTTGCGCGAGCGCTCATCGAGCATGATCGCCTGGTGCAGAAAGTGCCGTTCCAGATGCTGGCAGACGAAATACACCTCGGGCCGCAACAGCTCCAGCAGTTGCAGACGATTATCGCTGGGCGTTAGCAAAACGTTGAGTTCGCCCAGGCCTTGATAGAGCAGGCGGGCGGTTTCGCCGATGTTGGCCTTGGGCAGGCCGGCGATCCAGCGCTTGAGGTCGCGCGGGCTGGCGTCGCAAAACGACAGACGCGATTGGGTAGGAGTAGGAGCACGCAACTGGGGGGAGGATATGGTCTGGCTCATGCCAAAAACCATAGCAGCAAATACAGCACTTTGCGGAAGCAGCGCTGGCTGCTTCCGCAAAGGTTGTCACACTTTTGGCAGTGCCAGACCCTGGCCCATCTGCACCGGCGAACCAGCCACCAGCCCTTCAGCCCACTGCACCTGATCCGGGCCGAACAGTACGATCGCCGTCGAACCCAGCTTGAAGCGCCCCAGTTCAGCACCTTTTTCCAGATGAATCGGTGCGCGGGCGGCTTCGTCGTAGCGGAAGGTTTTCAGTTCGCGCTTGGGTGGCGTGACCAGACCGGCCCATACGGTTTCGATCGAAGCGACGATCATCGCGCCGACCAGCACCACAGCCATCGGCCCGCGCTCGGTGTCGAAGATGCACGCCACACGCTCGTTGCGGGCGAACAGTTCCGGGACGTTTTCGGCGGTGGTCTGGTTGACCGAGAAAATCCGCCCCGGGATGTAGACCATTTCGCGCAAGGTGCCGGCCAGCGGCATGTGCACGCGGTGGTAATCCTTCGGCGACAGGTAAATGGTGGCGAAGTCGCCGCCCATGAACGGCGCGGCGTTGGCCGCATCACCACCGAGCAGCTCCAGCACGCTGAAGCTGTGGCCCTTGGCCTGGAATACGCGACCGTGTTCGATCGGACCGAGCTGGCTGACCGCACCGTCGGCCGGGCTGAGAATCGCGCCTGGGGTTTCGTCCAGTGGACGCGCGCCGTCTTTCAACGCGCGGGTGAAGAAGGCGTTGAAGTGCTCGTAGGCGGTCAGGTCTTCGACCAGCGCCTGGGACATGTCCACCTGATAGCGCTTGGCGAACCATTGGGTGAAGGCATTTTTGAACCAGCGCACGCGGCACTCGGCAATGCAGCCGGCCAGACGCGACAGCAGGTGGTGCGGCAGCAGGTACTGGCTGAGGATAAACAGACGCTCTTTCATTAGTTGTCCTTGGAAGCTTGAATCTCGACAGGCGTGTCGGGGTGGTTGCCCCATTCGCCCCATGAACCGGCGTAGCCCTTGACCCGCGGATACCCGAGGGATTTGGCCACCAGATAAGTGAAGCCCGACCGGTGATGGGTCTGGCAGTGGGTAATGATTTCCTTGTCCTTGGTGATCCCGAGCTGTTCGAGGATCTGTGGCATGTCCTTGCGAATGCGTAGCTGATGGGTCTGGTCCATCCCAGCAGTCCATTCGAAATTGACCGCGCCGGGGATATGTCCGCCCTTGGCAGCGAGGACCTTCTCACCGGAATATTCCAGCGGCCCGCGCGCGTCCCAGATCGCCAGATCGGCGGCGCCGAGACGGCTTTGCAAGTATTCGCGGGTGGCGGTCGGCTCATCGTGCAGCGTCAGCGATACCGGGCCGCCAACGGCCGCCGGCACCTGGATCGACATCGGCATGCCTGCGGCCAGCCATGCCGGCAGGCCACCGTCCAGATAGTGGTAGTTGTCGTGACCGATCACGTCGAGCAGCCAGATAAAGCGTCCGGCCCAGCCGCCGCCCTCGTCGTCATACACCACGTAGACCGCGTCCTGGCGATGGCCCAGCTCGCCGAACAGCGCTTCCAGATCGGCTTTGGCCGGCAGCAGCCCCGGCGCCGGCGGCTGGCCGAGCTGGGTACGTTTCGGGTCGACAAAGCGTGCGCCGGGCAAATGACCTTCGCTATAGCGGGCTGCGCTGGTCAGGTCCACCAGAATCAGGTCGTCAGACTCGAGACGCGGGAGCAGGTCGCTCGGCTCGATGACGAGCGGCAAGCCAGAGAAGTCAGACATGTGAGGTCTCCAGAGCACAAAGGGGAGGATTGTAGCGCAGCCTCATCGGCCACGGCTGCTAAAGCTGTGCAGGGCTTTTTCGATGCACTGCGCGGTTTTGCCGAAGGCTTGCACGGTGATCTCGGCGAACGGCCCGCCATCCTGATCGGCGACAACGATCAGGATCACCCGACCGTTGTTGACCAGCGAACGCAGAAACAGATGCTCGCCACGAAACAGCGTGCGCAGGCTCGGCGGCAGCAGCGCGGAAAACTGCGCGTTGTTCTCAGGGGTGATCCGCACTTGCGCCTGCTGGGCGAGCAGGCGTTGCAGGACCTTGCTTTGGCTGACGATAAAACTCAGCGCCGCGGCTTCTTTTGGCAGGCCGGCGGCCTGCTGCACGCGCAGCGTCGAATGGGTGCGATCAGCCATCAGCACCATCACCCGGCGCATGCCGCTGGCCACCAGTGCGTCACGTGCGGCGACGGTCAGGCTCATGGCGTTGGTGAAACGGCTGGGTTCGGCCAGCAGTTCGGCGCATTGCCGACGCCACTGGCCCAAGTCTTCGGCGTTCGGCGCTGCCGCCGGTAACATTCCGGCGGGCAAGCGCCGGGTGCCCCACGGCCACAGCAGCGCTACCGCTGGATGCCAGAGATCGGGCATGGCGTGATGACGGGCACTGTTCGCGGCCTGCTGGTGCAGTTGTTGCTGCACCTCGTCCATCGGCATCTGCAAATAAAGGCTGGTCAGGTATTGCCAGCGCGCGCTGTGCGGACAGTCCCAGGCCTGTTGCGCCGACAGTGCCAGGCCGTTTGCCAGCAGCACGGTATTGGCCGGCTGATTGAGCCAGCGACGCAGGGTCGGGTCTTCGTCGAGGCGATTTTGCTGGCGCAGCGGATGCTCGCTGTCGCGGGCAATGCGCAGCACTTTGACCAGCTCGCGCTGCTCACCAAGCAGCAATTTGTAGCCTTGCTGAACCCAGATCGGCAGGTGCCAAGCTTCCACCAGCGCCGCCGCGATGCTCAGCAGGCGCACGCCGAACAGTTGCTTCTCGACGGCCTGTGCCGGTTCACCCTTGTGGATAACCCGCAGTTCCCATTCTTCGAGCAGCCGGGGAAAGGTCAGCGCCAGCGGCCACAACGGCGAAAGAAACAGCAGGCTGCCCCAATGGATGTCCTGCCACAGCCGCGCCAGGCGACTGGCGAAAAAACCGTTGGCCTGTTGCGTCGCGTGCTGGCTGATCATTTGCAGCTGGCGCAGGGCCTTGGGGATCTGCATGTGCGGTGCGGCGGGCAGGCGCGCCAGCAGTTCTTCGGTGCGGGCCAGGCCCAGGCGATTGATCGCGACCTCAAGGTTTTCCGCCGGCGCAGCCATGGCGCCGTGGGTGTGACGATTCGCCTCACGGATGATGCTCAAGGCCAGCGCGGGGCTGTCCTGCATCAGGTCGGCGATGTCGCGCAGCGAGCTGCGATTGTCACGGATCGCCCGGCAGACTTTGTCGTGTGCCTCTTGCGGCACGGGCAGGGGGACGCTGTCGAGCAGCTTGACCCAGCCGGCGATGGTGGTCGGAATTGCGGATGGGACGTTCGTTTCATTAGCCATGTCTGGACGAGATCTTCACTGACTGTAGACGCGCCCGGCATGGGCTAAATTGGCTTTTCGCCTGAACTGGCTATAGTCTGGCGCAGTTTTGCCGATAAGTAGAAGAAGAGATTTTTTAACTTCCGAATATGACCTTGAACCCGACTTAAGTAAGTACCTTCTACCTATGGCTAAAATTATCGGCATCATCGTCGTATTCGCGAGCGTGCTCGGCGGATACGTGCTCTCCCACGGCAAGATTGCCGCCCTGATCCAGCCCTTCGAGGTGTTGATCATCGGCGGTGCGGCCCTTGGCGCGTTCCTCCAGGCCAACCCTGGTTATATGACGATGCACGTGCTCAAGAAATCCCTGAGCATGTTCAGCTCGCGCTTCAGCCACACCTTCTACCTGGAAGTGCTCGGCCTGATCTACGAGATCCTCAACAAGAGCCGCCGCGAAGGCATGATGGCTATCGAAGGCGACATCGAAGATGCCGCCGCGAGCCCGATCTTCGCCAAGTACCCGGCGGTGCTCAAGGATGAACGCATGACCGCGTTCGTCTGCGATTACCTGCGCATCATGTCCTCCGGCAACATGGCTCCGCACGAACTCGAAGGCCTGTTCGACATGGAGTTGTACAGCCTGAAGGAAGACCTCGAACACCCATCGCACGCGGTCAACGGTATCGCTGACGGCATGCCCGGTTTCGGTATCGTCGCGGCGGTACTCGGTATCGTGGTGACCATGGCATCGCTGGGCGAAGGTGACCAAGCGTCGATTGGTCTGCACGTCGGTGCGGCACTGGTCGGTACGTTCTTCGGTATTCTCGCGGCGTACGGTTTCTTCGGCCCGCTGGCGCACTCCCTGGCCCACGATGCCAAGGAAGAACTCAACGTCTACGAAGCCATCAAGGCCTCGCTGGTGGCTTCGGCGTCCGGCATGCCGCCGTCGCTGGCGGTCGAGTTCGGGCGCAAGGTTCTGTATCCGGCCCACCGTCCGAGCTTCGCCGAGCTGGAACAAGCGGTTCGCGGTCGTTAAGACATGGAAAATAATCAGCCGATCATAGTCAAGCGCGTCAAGCGCATTGCCGGCGGGCACCACGGCGGAGCCTGGAAAATCGCCTTCGCCGACTTTGCGACGGCGATGATGGCGTTCTTTCTGGTGTTGTGGCTGCTCTCCACCGCGACGCCGGAGCAGAAGATCGCCATCGCCGGTTACTTCAAGGACCCGGTCGGTTTCTCCGAAAGCGGCACGCCGTATATCATCGACCTGGGCGGTACGCCAACCCTGGCCCCGGAAAACACCCTCAACCCGGAAGTGAAGTCGCAGCCGCAACCGGACAAGGTCACGGTCGATACCGAACAGGTTGAAGGCATGGCCGAGCAGGTTGAGAAGGAGCGGCTGGAGTTGTTGCTGCAAGAACTGCAGAACAAGGTCGACGAGAACCCGCAGTTGCAGAAGTTCAAGGATCAGATCCTCTTCGAAATCACGCCGAACGGCTTGCGCATCCAGATCATGGATGCCGAAAACCGGCCGATGTTCGACTCCGGCTCCGCACGCCTGAAACCGTACTTCGAAGACATTCTGCTGGCCATGGCCGACACCATCAAAGCGGTGCCGAACAAGATCAGCATCAGCGGCCACACCGACGCCAAGCCGTACATTGGCACGGGCGATTACGGCAACTGGGAACTGTCGGCCAACCGCGCCAACGCCGCTCGGCGTGCCTTGGTCGCCGGCAGTTATCCCGATGCGCAGGTGGCGCGAGTGGTCGGTTACGCCTCGTCGGCATTGTTCGACCGGGACAACCCGTTCAACCCGGTCAACCGCCGTATCGACATCGTCGTGCTGACCAAGAAAGCCCAGGCGGCCATCGAAGGTGCGCAAGGTGCTGACGCGGCGAAGCCTGCCGATCAGAGTCAGAACGGCGCTGCTCCGGCAGCTCCGGTCGACCCGAACGCGCTGCCGGCGGACAAGCAGCCAGTGCCGGCTCACGAGTTGCGTGAACGCTTGAATCTGTTCGATGACGCCGCGCCTAAACCTGCTGACCCGGGCGCGGCGGCGCCAGCGCCGAAGCAGTGATCAAAAAAAACCGACAGCGATGTCGGTTTTTTTTTGCCTGATCAGCGGGCACCCCTCACGGGGCTTTTCAAAAGTGAGGAGATTCTAGAACCCGCGGCGAATCCGGTTTTTCAGCTGTTCATGAAACATCTCCGCGTTGCGCTTGTAAGCTCCCTTCACCGACTCGCTGATTGAATCCAGGGCCATCGACCGCTTGTTCGACACCTCCTCGCGATACGCCTCGATAAAGAAATTCAGATCGCTGGCCGTGCTCAGCTTTGGCCACTTGTCCAGATAGATCGGCAGTTCAGCCGGCCCGGTTTTGAACGTACAGATCCGTCGGTTGCTAATGGTCGCCTCACCAATTTCAAACGGCACCCACCACGACAACGCCGTTTTCTCTGAAACCACTGCCAGCAAATGCGTGCATTCGGTGATGTTGCGGGTGATCACCCCGGTGATGTCGTCGGTGGTCTGCGATTCCGGATCCAGCACGTCGAGGTACGTCTTGATGTTGGCTTGGGTCAGGCGCGTATTGATGTTGATCGCATGGGCGCGATCCATGTGGCGGTAGCTGATAAATACGGGCATCAGAAGTGTCCTTTCAGAGCGAGTTCGCGGTAATAGGCGCCGAGGGCGGTGAGACGGCAGCCGGTGGCGTTGAGCGCGGCGTAGTACATGTGCTCGGCGTCGACCGGTTCGATCAGGCTGTGGCGGTTGCATTTCTGCAACTGAGCGAAAATTTCGCCGTGCGCCGGGTCGAAGGTCGCTTCGGTAGGTTCATAGCTTCGGTCCAGCGCGAAGACTGACTCGGCCTCGGCGAACCAGTCGGGCAGTTTGCGCAGGATTTCCTTGGGGATCAGCGGCGAGACTTCACGCAGGGAAATGAACTGCGAAACGTTGGTCTTGAACACCGGGCGCTGTTCCCAGGCGTCGAGGGCGTTATCGACGAAGGAGTACAGGCTGCCGGGAGTGATCTTGCCGAGGATGTTCGCGGCGCCGCCGTGCAACGCCTGCAAAAGCAGGCCGGTAAACACGCCGTGCTGCGCGCCCTCCAGCGCCGGCTGCTCTTTCTTGCAGGCGGTCAGAATCGTCATGCCTTCGCAGACCGTGCTGCTTTCACTGCGCAAGGCGCGCACCTCGCCGGCCGAGCCGCTTTGGCAGCAGTCGAGAATGATCACTTTGTTTTTGATGCGCGTGGCTTTGCTGGCCCAATTGAGGACGTCGCTGATACGGACGCCGTCCTTGGCGCTGCGGTAGTCCTGTGGGATCAGCATGCCTTCATCGGTGTCGGCATCGAAGCCGCCGTGTCCGGCGAAATACAGCAGTGCGACGTTGCAGTCGCCGGAAAACAGCTCGCGAATCTGGTCCTCCAGTTTCTCTCGACTCAGATAATCTTCAGCGGACGTCAGCACGATGTTCTTGAAGTTGGGGTCGCCATTGGCGTCGGTCTTCAGCACCGAGGCCATGGCCATGGCGTCGTTGCAGCAGCCGCTCAGCGCAGAAATGTTCGAGTAATCGTTGATGCCGATAAACAGTCCCTTGCGCATGGTTACACCGCCGTGTGCAGGCGGATCGCGCTGACGATACTGTTGGTGTTCCACGCGCACTCGGCATGAGCCGCATTGCGCACGACCGTGGAAATACGTTCGGCACCAAAGGGCTTGATCGCGATGATCACCTTGCCCATGCGTTTGGCGATCTCGATTTCCTTGTTGATCCATTTGCTGTAGGTCGAATACATGCCGGCCATGATCAGCACTGCCGAGCAGGGGCGAATCTTGTTTTCGATGGCTTCTTCAAGTTGCTTGTCCGTGCGCGCGCCGACGATAGGGTTGTGCGGCGGCACGGAAAAATTCTTGTAGGTGAACGTCGGATGGGCGTTGAGCAGACGGACCAGATTGTCGTGGCTGTCTGAGTAGTTCCACGAATGGCTGATGAACAAATGGTAGGTTTGCATAGGGTCCTCGGAAGTCGCGAAAGTGCGAAGGAGGACCCGAATGTAGGCTTCTGGAGCGCGCTCACAAGATCCGCGCGGCGAAACAGAAAAGCCCTGCAAGCGAACGAGTGCAGGTCTTTCGGAAAGATCTGACGTTTAAGTTTGGCAGGGTTTTGTCAGGTGTGATCCGACAACCGGCAGCCCGTTGGAAGGGGCCGCCGGTGCGCCTGTTTAATGGTTGTTTTCGGGCAGGCTGGCGATGATCGAGCGGTAGCTGTTCATTCGCTGCTGTTGCACGCGGCCGTCTTCCAGCGCCTTGAGCAGCGCGCAACCCGGCTCGCGGTCGTGCTTGCAGTCGCGGAAACGGCAGGTGCCGAGCAGGTCGTCAAACTCGATGAAGCCGGCTTCGACGTCGGCGCGGCTGACGTGGCCCAGGCCGAATTCGCGGATGCCCGGGGAGTCGATCAGCTCACCGCCGCCGGGGAAGTGAAACAGGCGTGCGGTGGTCGTGGTGTGCGTGCCCTGACCGGACAGTTCGGACAACGGTCCGACGCGGGTCTCAACGTCCGGCAGCAGGCTGTTGACCAGCGACGACTTGCCGACGCCGGACTGGCCGACGAATACGCTGATGCGTCCGTCGAGCTGCTGTTGCAGCTGTTCCATGCCATTGCCGTGATGCGCCGAGACTTCCAACACCGGATAACCCAGTGTGCGATACACCGCCAGCAGCGCGTTGAGGGCCGGGGCGTTGTGTTCGTCGATCAGATCGAATTTGTTCAGCAGCAGCAACGGACGAATGCCGGCGTGTTCGGCAGCGACCAGGTAGCGATCGATCAGATTGGCGTGGGGCTCGGGCAGCGGCGCAAAAACGATGACGATCATGTCAACGTTGGCCGCGACCGGCTTGAGCTGGCCCCGGCTGTCCGGGCGGCAGAGTTCGGTACTGCGCGGCAGTTGTGCGACGATCACACCGATGCCCTGGTTGCCGGCACGCCAGACGACTTTGTCGCCCGTCACCAGCGCCGGCAGGTTGGCGCGCAAATGGCAGCGGAACACTTGTCCGGCGAGTTCGCCGTCGGTGGCCTCGACCTCAACCTGCACGCCGAAGTGGGCGATCACCAGACCGTGCTGTTCCGGGCCCAGGTCGCCGCCCTCGAGGGCTTCGACCGCCGAGGACTCGCGTTTGGCAGCGCGTGCGGCGCGCTCGCCTTGAATCTTTTCGATGCGCCAGTTTTGGCGACGATTGAGTTGGCGTTTGGCCATGGGTGTTCCGTCTGAAGAATGCAGCGATTAGGTAAAACGGCCGCGAGTTTAGCACGCCCGGCCACCGGCCTAGGCTAAACTGCGCAGCATTGCCTAGGAGCCCGAATATGCAAAACCCGCAGAACCTGATCTGGATCGACCTGGAAATGACCGGTCTGGACCCGGACAACGACGTGATCATCGAAATGGCCACCATCGTTACCGATAGCGACCTCAACACGTTGGCCGAAGGTCCGGTGATCGCCATTCACCACAGCGACGAAGTGCTCGCGCGCATGGATGAATGGAACACTCGCACCCATGGCAACTCCGGCCTGACCCAGCGTGTACGTGACAGCCGTATCAGCATGGCCGAAGCCGAAGCCCAGACCATCGCCTTTCTGGAACAGTGGGTGCCGAAGGGCAAGTCACCGATCTGCGGCAACAGCATCTGCCAGGATCGGCGCTTCCTTTATACCCACATGAAAGCGCTTGAAAGCTATTTCCATTACCGCAACCTCGATGTCTCGACGCTCAAGGAACTGGCCGCGCGCTGGGCACCTGACGTGCGCGACAGCTTCAAGAAGGGCAGCACGCACCTGGCGCTCGACGACATTCGCGAATCGATCGCCGAGTTGCAGCACTATCGCAAGCATTTCATCAAGTTCTGATGCGCTTGATGGTTTTTTGTGGCGAGGGAGCTTGCTCCCGCCCGGCTGCGTAGCAGTCGTAAATCTGCACATCCGTCATGGCTGAAAAATGTAGGGGAGTGCTTCGCCCTCCAGCGGGAGCAAGCTCCCTCGCCACAAAAGGGCAATGCGCCTCTGCCCTCTTCTGGTGCGGTGATGAAATGGCTAGACTGCGCGCCTTCCTGTCTGGACCGCCATCATGCTGCTGATGCTCTATCTGATCGCCATTACCGCCGAAGCCATGACTGGCGCGTTGTCTGCCGGCCGCCGCGGCATGGACTGGTTTGGCGTGGTGCTGATCGCCTGTATTACGGCGCTGGGCGGCGGTTCGGTGCGTGACGTGTTGCTGGGGCATTACCCGCTGACCTGGGTCAAACACCCGGAGTACCTGGTGCTGACGTCGGTCGCGGCGATGTTTACCGTATTCACTGCGCGCTGGATGCGTCACCTGCGTTCGCTGTTTCTGGTACTCGATGCGGTCGGTCTGGTGGCGTTCACCCTGATCGGTTGCATGACCGCGCTGGAAATGGGCCACGGCATGCTGGTGGCGTCGGTCAGCGGCGTGATCACCGGGGTATTCGGGGGCATCCTGCGTGACATCTTCTGCAATGACATTCCTCTTATCTTTCGACGTGAGCTTTATGCGAGCGTTTCCTTCGCCGCAGCGTGGTGCTACATGCTGTGTCTGTACTTGAATGTGCCAGGCGAGCAAGCGATTCTGATCACTCTGTTTGGCGGATTTCTGTTACGTCTTTTGGCCATTCGTTTTCATTGGGAAATGCCTAAGTTCGTTTATAACGACGAACACTGATTCCGATTGGGGCAAGCAGGTTTTTTTCCTGTAATCGTGCCTGCGTAAATGCATGTTTCTTACAGTTTTGCTTTTCGCTTTCTTTGCGCTGAATGTTATTAATTCAGGGGCGTCAACTCTGATGCCGATTTTCTGAAATCATACGAAAGCAAAGGAAGTGCAAACATGGGTGAAGTCACGGAAGAAACACAGGTTCAGCCAGCCATGGTCGGGGCTTTTGAAAGCCTTACATTGCTGAAAGTTAAATTCGATGCGGCAGAAAGCACGCGCAGCAAAGAACTCTTCGGCAATGGCCGCATGCAAGTCAAAGTGCAAGTACTTGTAGCGGGTGCCGATGCCGATGGCAATGCGGTTCATGTGCCGGCCGAAGTGATGGACACCATCAGCCTCATTCATTACAGCAACGGCCAACCGCTGAGCAATGGCTGGAAGGCCAGCGATGAGCAAGGTAGATTCACCCTGGAGTCGCACTACAGCGCCAATACTGTGCCCGATGAGGATGACTCCGTGCATCCGCAGGTACGGACCTTCTGGGTCTCTTCGGCCGGTGCCGGAGAAACCCAGGTTGCCGCACGGGTGACGGTGAACCAGCAGGTCATTCGCAGTAACGGCACGACGCTTTCCAGTGTCCACGACAGCAGCGTGAGCCTGATTGCGAAGGAACCCGTTGCCTATTCCATCGACAGTTTCCGCTGGTACTCGGTCCGGCGCGGGAACGAAGAACCGGGCAATCGCATCTGGAACTATTATCTGGGGCTGTATCCGCAAGGCGGGCAGCAAATCAAACTGGTGGACTGGCTTTCGGAAGGCGGCCGGGGCAGCCGTTTGTTTGCCAAAGGTAACAAGCTGCGCGAGCCATCAACCAATCATCTTCAAGGCATCTTTGTTCTGCCTGAACAGAAAACGCAGGAAGTATGGTTGCCGTTCGACGGCCACCCGCTCTCCGACATACTCAGTTTCGGCGCGCAGGGCTGGTTATATGTATCAACCAAGAAGAAACGCTATTCGGTCAAGGTCAGTGACAGAGAGGGGGAGTTGACCGTGGTGCAGGCGCTCTCCGGGTATTCCACTATTGAGCCAGCAAGCAGCGACGCTGAAGTATTTCACTTTCAGGCCATCGATCAGTATGGTACTGAGCATAAACTTGCCCTTCGTACGGATTTTGCAGCGCGCCAATTTTATTTGGAACGCGGATAACTTCAGCGCGACGAACTTGAGCTGTTACAAGCGGTAGATATATATGCCGCTGCAGAGGGTGCAAGTCTGTAAGCTGGAACTTCGACAATCCCATGATTGATTGCAGTTTCGATACTTTACAGACAAACGTTTGTTGGCTCCGCGGTGCTGCGGAGCCAGCACATCACCACTCAAGGATGAGCATTAATGGTTGGCAAACCACCCCGTAACCCTGCAACCGGCCTTTCGAAAAAACCGGATCTCGACGCTGACGGCTCGCGCCGGCCGCTGAACAGCGAAACAGTCCTTTCACCACTGCCGCACCTTACCGAGCCTCGACTTGCGGAGATCAGGCCGAAACCTGCGATTGTGGATTCGGTTAATCCCGAGCAGGCGATCAGCGTCAGTCTGATGAATCCCGTCGCAGATGAATTGATTCATGCCACAGCGGGGGAGGCGCTGGCGGGTTTCCGGGTGCTGGCGCCCACGAATTTGATGAAGGTCGGCTCTCGGGGCGTCTGGATATTCAAGGGGCGCGAATATGTCGCGATTGCCGATGGCCAGTTTGTTCAGGTCGTCACCGATCCAGGCAGCGGCCTGTTCAGGGCAACAAACTCCCGCGAACTCGAACCCTCCGGTCCATGGCTGATACCGGGCGATGAGGGGCAGTTGTGGCGCCCGCTCAATAGCGAGAGCGTCATTTTTATCGATTCGATATCAGCGCAAACCGCACAGCTTTTTCGCCAGATGGACCGTTCCGTAGCGCAGTTCAGCGACGCGACGGTCGGACGCATGTTAGCCGTGAGCGGGGTCACTGAATCGTTACTGCGCGATGTGCTCGTCAATGAACGTCCCGCACCTTTTTTGCTGAAGGACACCATCAGGCGATTCGAACTTGATCACCTGATTCAGGCAGAGGGGCACCCGATACCCTCTGAGCGGTTCGGCCGGTTCAAAAACCTGGAAGAAGCGTTCGAGGCCGACTGTGATGAAAACACTCTTCGCATGCGCCGGGTATTTCCGGGTCTGCCGAAAACCGCCGCACAAGCGATATGGCGCACCACCAGCGCCAGCGAGCGTTTGCATATGCACAATCAACCGGGAATGCCACAGCGAGTTGCGCAAGAGATCCTGGTAGCCCTGCGGGAAATTCGTCTGGCCAGGGCCGGGGAAGGCCTTTATTTAGAGGCAGTATCGAACCCGGACAGTGATCGATTGATGCTGCATATGCTCGGCAACCTTGCCAATTGGCCGCAGCAAATGCGTATCGAGATTCGCCGGGGGACGACGGAGTCAGACGTTCTGAGCGCTATAGGCGATGCCCGTTCGCCGTTTCGTCACGTACTGATTCGCCAGAATGATGGTTATGCCATTCACCGTGGCGATGGCTCTTCACCTCAGGGATCGAAAGATCTGTGTTCGGTACTCTTTTTGCTGTTGCTGCCCGAACAACGCCAGCTACTCGGTGTGACAAAAGACGGTGGTGCAGCGCTGCGACAATTGATCCGTGCCCAGCCGCTGCCGACGCGCGCAGCCGTGAGCAAATTGCTCGGGCTCGCACCGCTACCCCACGTCGACCTTGGCACCGTGCAATTCGGGCAAAGGGGTCAGTTGCATGGGGGGGGAGACAGCCAACCGGCATCGACAAAGTCCGTCGTGGAGCGGGTACATGATCTTTATCCGCAGCTTTCGCACGAGGAGGCGGCAAAGTTCATCAACGAACGTTTGAAGAATGATCCGGCCGGTGTATTGATTCGTCTGGAAAAAGAGTTTGCGACGTTGTGCGATGAACTGGCGATATGGAATGCCGATGGGCCGCCACCTCATACCCTGGTATCGGAACCAGAGGGCGCTACCACACAGGCGGAGCGACGCCAGGCTCGCGAGCGATTCAGCGCAAAGCTGCGAGATATCTGGCAGCGCAAGTCGGTGTCAAAATGGGGGGAGGGAGACTATCATTTTTCTTACTATGTCGATTTTTCGGGTGAGTTACCAAGGCTTTCCACCAGATTTGAATATGTAACAGAGTTGATCCTGACCGTAGAAAAACCGGGCGCACGGATGGGTGCGTTTCTTGACAGCTTTCCCAATGTTCAATCATTAGGGATTTTTGGCATTGAAATCGAGGAATTTCCATCAGGAATATTTCAAATGCGCCAGTTAAGCGAGCTAACACTGGACGGGTGCTCGCTAACACTATCCGAGGTCACAGTTGAGGGATTGTCCAGAATCGAAACGCTTACCCGATTGAATCTGGCGAACAACCCTCTGACAGTTGCTCCGCAGGTAGGCTACATGGCAGGTTTAACCGGATTGATGCTGAGCAACGCAAATCTTTCCAACGTACCTTCAGGCATAGATGCGCCAAGGAAACTGGGTGTCGTGGCGTTGCATGATAATAATATTTCCGACGTGGGACATGAGTTGTTTGAGATACCGGATACTCAGGACCTATTCGTTGGTTTGGCGAATAACCCGCTGAGTGAAGCGTCAAGGCAACGGATTAGTCAGTATTTAGAAAACTCCAGTATGGATCGGAAGGTGGAAATCCAGGTGGAGGATGTAGTTTCAGAATCTGACTCCGATAGTGAATCTTCAGAAAGCGGTATTTCGACAGGGTCGGACAGTGACTGAAATGTTTTTGAAAGTGACGGGTTCTTTATTTTCATAACATATACTGACAAGGGTGGCTGTTCGGTGACTTCCCCTTCTGATTCTGTGTAGCTTAAGTCGGAAGGGGAGAAAAGTCCCAGCGTGCTGGAATCAGAGGTTCAGGAACGAGGTTGTTAAAGTTTGCGTCGTGATATTTGCAACTTTTGAGTATATGAGCATTTGTGTAAGTTGATGATGGAGGTGTTAAATTATTACCTTCTCATGATTTGTCGAATGTCTCGGCTGTTTTAATTGAAGTTGAGCCTCAATACTTTGCTGAGTCCTCAAAGGGCGAAATCTATCAACCAGCAAGGTATCGTAAAATGACTGATGAACAAGTTGGTATCTCCCGTATCGAGGTGAAACTCGACGCCGCAATTTCTGGCCAGCACAAAGTGCTCTATGCCAACGGCCGCATGCAGGTACGTGTCTTGGTGCTTCTGCACGGCATCGATAACAATGGCGACGGCGCATCACTGTATGGACATCCGGCGTTGCAGTCGCTGCGATTGATCGCCTATAACGGCTCTCGGCCTCTGGAGGGGGACTGGAGCGTATCGCTTCAGGAAAACCGTTATGCTCACGAAATGACGGGTGGTGCAACTCGGCTGACTGAAGTCCCGCGCGTCGCGCATAACCGGATAAGCGACGACTCTGACCCGGTACAGATTTTTCAGTTCTGGGTTTCGGCTTCCAGGCCTGGAATCATGGAAGTGGCTGCCGAAGTTCTGCTGGATGGTGTGTTATTGCGAAGTAACGGAGTTGACTTTGACAGCAGTGTTACGCTGGAGGCAGTTCCGCCGAAAGAGTATTCGCTGAGGACCTTGATGTTCAACAAATATGGTGAGAAACAGCAGAAGGCGCAATATGACTCGGTGCAAATTCATCACGTCGGACTGCAAGCGGAGGGCAGGCAGATTCACCTGCTTGACTGGTACAGCAGTGAAGTGAAACTTCATCCTTATGATTCCGAAGACGCAGTTCAGGTCTATGCCTCTGGAAACATTCGGGGTGCCAATGACGGACGCAGAAACTTTTACGGTTACATGGCGCCCATCTATGGGCGCATAGCAACTTTTAGTAGTCCGCTCGGCACTATGACCGTGCCGATCAACAACGTGCCCGGACAGCTGACGTTCATTCAATATACTTCCGCTGACCTGCAAGTGGGGCGGGAGCGCGACGGTTCATTCGAGTTTGCAGTGATTGATGAGTTTGGTTCGGAACATAGACTTTGTATCGAAGGTGATAAAGATCAGCGTGCTTTTATTCTGGGAGATTCCAAGCGGCCAATGAGACAGTCTGTCTGATTTCATGATGTGGCCAGCGAATTTTTGCTGGCCGACTTGGCCGTTTTGTAACTATCTGGAACAAGGATTTTTTCTATGGAGAGTAATTTGTCCTCCGCTGTTCATTCAAACGCTTTCAACTTCGGTGAATTTGTTTCCGGCGGTGTTGATCCCCGCACGGGTATGTACACCTGCGCTTTTTCGTTGGGAAAGCTGCGCTCGGCGGATCTCAATGGCCCTGAACTTGCGTTTTCAGTGGCTTTCAATCCGCTCAACCAGACAGATGTCGGTTTCGGCATTGGCTGGTCTTTGACCCTTACAAATTACGACTTGCGCAGCAAAGTCATGACATTGTCCAACGGTGAGCGCTACAAGGCTGTCGAGACGTCTGCCGGTCTGAAGTTCAAGGAAATGAAACTGCAGACGGCAAAGGTGTTGGTGACCGGGGCAGGGCGCTATGAAGTTCGATACAAGGATGGTCGGCGTGAGTTGCTGAAAGTCCTGGTGGGCAGTCATTTCGCCGTAGCAGAAAAAATAATTGCGGCGAACGGCGTCAGCGTTGCGCTGAAGCATGAGTTGTTCAACGGGTTTCCCAGGTTGGCTGAAATTAACGATACCAAGCGCTGCCTGTTGAGGGTCACACGCAAGGCAGGCCAAGTGGTATTGACGCGGCATCCCGACACTGCTTCCAGTTCCGACTACAAAATGACATTGAAAAACGCTCGGATCACGGCGATCGAGCTACCGGTCGGTAGAGGTTGGGATCTGGAATATGAAGTCATAGATGGGGCCAGCTATTTACACCGCGTCGTCAATCCATTGCGCGGCGTAGAAATCATTCGCTACAAGCGCCAAGGTCATCATTTCGTAAATGGCGTTGACCGGACACTGCCGTTTGTCATCGCTCACGATATTTACCCAGGGCGCGGCCAACCCAAGCTCTGCAAGACGTACGAGTACTCTGACCATAACTTTCTTGGCCAGGGGCTGTCGCCGGCCAGAGACAGCGACGGCGATCCTCTCTATCAGGCACCCGGCTACTACGTATATACCTCGGATGAGAAGTGGGTGGTAAAAGGAAAAGTTCACACCCGCATCAAACGCACCTACAACAAGTTTCATCTCCTGATCGCAGAGACGACCACCTGTGGCGACGCGCAGATCGAAACCGCCACCCAATATCACTGCTCCGTCACCAAGCCATTCAATGATCAAGTGGCTCAGTTCCGCATGCCGAAGGTGCATACGGTGACGTACCTTGATCGACGCACCCAGCAAAAGCGTGTCGAAACCACCGTCACCGAGTTCGATCAGGAAGGCAACTTGCTCAGGCAGGTTGAGCCAAGCGGGGTCACGACTTCGACGGAATTTTATCCGGCAAGTGGTGGCGATAATTGCCCAGAGGATCCGCTGGGTTTCTCCAGGTTCCCGAGAAAGAGGACGGTCACTGCTGCCTCGTTGGAGGGTGCTTCGACTGTCACGTGCTATGACTATGCGCTGCATGCTGCGCTGGACGATGCGGAACTGGCATCCGTGTTGCCGATCAAGGAGCGTTTTTTCGAAGTTGTGGAAGGTGTTGAGATATTGCGTTCGAAAACCGCACGCAGTTATCTGAACTTGCCCGAGGATCCACTCAAGCACGGGGCTACGAAAGAGCAAACGTTCACCCTGAATGATAAAGAAACCGCTACCGAATTTTCCTATGAACTTGAGGATGACAGGCTGCGGATCAAGTCCAGCACACGCGGATTTGACGGCGCGTTGCAGACCAGTGAGAAAGTACTTTCGACGCTAACCGGATTACTGGTGTCGGAAACAGGTGTCGATGGCGAGCACATCGAACATCAATATGACGCCATCGGACGGGCAGTGTGCAAAACGGTCGCCTCTGGCACCGATTACGCGGCCGCAACTCGGTGGGCCTATCTGGCCGCCAGCAAGGAGCAGCCCGCGACAGTAGTAACCACGGACCCCGCCGGGGGCCAGCAAAGAGTGGCCTACGATGGCCTGGAGCGGGTGACCACCGTTGAGGAAAAGGACTGCGACCACCCCGACAAGGACGGTCTCATCCAGGTTCGCACGCTGTATTCTGCCCTGCATGATCCGGTCGGTCACAAGGTGGAAGTGACGCTGACCGATTGGCGTGATGGCAAGCCTTATCCGATTAGCACCCGCTACGAATTCGATTCCTGGGGCCAGGTCAGCAAGACGCTGCATGCCGATGGGCGTATCGAACACAGCGAGGCGGATCCGGTGCTTCGCCAGCAGGCCGATTGGCTCCAGGGGATGGGCAAGACAATTACCCTCGTCAATGACTTCGGTAAGCCGCTGAGTGTCGAGCGCTTCAATCTGAAGAACAAGAGTCTCGGCAAAACCGTTTACACCTATGACGGGTACGGACGAACAACCAGTCAGACAGACCCTGTCGGCAATACAACTCGATATGAGTACGACGTTTTTGACCGGATAATCCGCAGTGTTCTGCCCGACGCCAGTGCGGTCGTGACCGACTATGCCGAGCATAGCGACGAGGGGCTACCGACCGGCATCAAGGTCGATGACATAGTGTTGGGGCAGCAAACTTATGACGGTTTGAGTCGATTAATACAAAGTACCGTGGGCGGACGAAAGTCCGAGGCTGGCTATGAAGCGGGCTTCACTCAGCCACAGTGGTACAAGAGTGCTGATGGCAAAAAAACCGAATTCACCTATTTGCGCGATCTGGGCGGTTTACTGACGGAGCGCAAGGCAGGGAATCTGGTCACGAAACTGACTTACGACCCCGTCAGTGGCAATCCCTCGACCTGTACCGAAAGCGGCAGGATACGCAGCTTTACCTATTACCCTTCCGGACGCCTCAAATCCGAAACGACGACCTTGGGCGCTATCAGTAAAACAACGTCGAGTACCTATACCCTGCAGGGGCGACCGATCACCCACGTCGATGTACTCGGAACCGAAAGCAGATCCGAATACGATGAGTTCGGCCGCCTTCTATCCGCCTCGCAGGGCGCGCTGAAAACCGAGTTTCACTACAACAGCGGGACGGGGATGCTGGACTGGACGAAAACCGAAGAGACGTCAATCAAGCGTCAAATGATCACCCGGTTCGCTTATGACGATATCGGTCGCGAAACCCGGCGTACATTCGAGATTCAGGGCCAGCCTGAGCAGACGCTGGAATCGACTTATACGCTTGCTGGCAAACTGGCGCAAAAAGTCTCCAGGCGTGGCACGCAGATTTTGCGTGATGAGCAATTCACCTACGATGCGCGCGGGCGTCTGATCCAGTACGACTGTGCTGGCACCCAAAAGCCCCGCGATCCATATGGCAAGGAAATTGTCCGGCAGACGTTCACCTTCGATGCGCTGGACAACATTCTTACCGTGCGGACGAAGTTCCCGCTGGGCGTCAATCTGACCACCTTCAGTTATGACAACCCTGATCCTGCACAGCTCAGCGCAGTCAAACTTTCCCATGCCGATAATTCATCAACGGTGACGCTGGAATACGACGCCAACGGCAGGATGATCAAGGACGACCAAGCGCGAACCCTGGCCTATGACGCTTTTGGACGTCTCGAACAATTGTCCGGCGCAGGCGGTTCAGTCATTCGTGGCTACCATTACGACGGTTTCGATGATCTGGTTGAGCTGTCGCAACCCGACCACGTTACTACGCAGCGTTACTACTACGCAGGCCGGGTCGCCAATGAGGTGAGTGGGGAAAATTCATCCAGTATTGTGCGTCACGGTGGCGCGCTTGTGGGGCAACGGCAACTCGGTTTGAACGCCGGCGCGCAGCTGTTTGGCACCGATCAGCAGCAAAGCGTGCTGGCAACGCTGGGCAAGGAACAGCTCACCGATTGCGCCTACAGCCCTTACGGTCACCGTCCTGCCGAAGGCGGATTGTTCAGCCTGGCGGGGTTCAACGGCGAGCAGCTGGATCCGGTTACCGGGTTGTATCTGTTGGGCAATGGTTATAGGGCCTATAGCCCGACACTGATGCGTTTTCTTGCCCCCGATAGCATGAGCCCGTTCGGCGCGGGCGGATTGAATGCCTACAGTTATTGCCTGGGCGACCCTGTCAATCGGGTTGACCCTACCGGGCATATCTCCTGGCAGTCAGTCCTGGGTATCGGGCTCAGTATTCTCGGAATTGTTGCCAGCGTGGTGACGATGGGCGCGGCGACACCATGGGCAGCGGCGGCATTGGGACTGGCGGTCGCTTCAGGCTTGGCGGGTATTGCCAGCGAGGTGGTCAATGGGCTGGACCCGGGTTCTCAAGCAGGCGAGATATTGGGCTGGGTCAGCTTTGGTCTGGGGCTGGCTTCGCTCGGTGCAGGTATGGCGGCGGGTGCAAAAGCTGCTGTGAATGCTGGCAGGAAGATGGCTTCAGCCTTTAGCAAAGGTCTCAGTCCTAAAAGGGAGGACGCAGCCAGAGCGGCACGACGTCTTAAGGGGAATGCGAAAAAAGCCAAGGCGCCCGTGGAGGACGTGGCAGATCAGCCTTGGCAATTAGTCAGACCCGAGGCAGAAGACTACCTCTTTGCCGCTCATAAGACGATGGCCGACGAATTCTTCGTGCTCGTGGAAAGCGATATGTCCCCCCTCCTGGCGGCCAGGAGGTCCAGGATGTATTACGAGGAATTCGGCGCTGCCGGTGATGGTAGAAAAGTAACGCATGTTTTTTTCGCGGCCTCGAAAGGACGGGGAGAGCGTATTTATCTTCTGGAGGACAGTAAACAGAGAGTTTGCAAAGTCCTGCAGGCGGGCGGCCATTGGTCCGACGGGGAGACCAACGCAATAATGAGATCGGCCAGAAATCTGGTTACAAAGCGCATATGAGCAATCTGAATACTGTGCTTGCCCTTTTATGGGGGGTAAGGTCTGGAGTGCTGTTCAAGTGCCCACTCCACATGTTCTTTAACCAACTCTGACGGATAATCACGTCGCGCCTTCAACGCTTCCAGCACCGGAATCGTTGAAGGCGCATTGCCCAGCCCCACCGCCAGATTGCGTAACCAGCGCTCATAGCCCGCCCGCCGCAACGGCGAACCTTCAGTGCTGCTCAAGAACTTCTCTTCATCCCACATGAACAGCTCAGCCAACTCAACGTTATCCAGATTGTGCCGTGGCTTGAAATCGCTTTCTCCAGTAGGCCGGGCGAAACGGTTCCATGGGCAGACGATCTGGCAATCATCACAGCCAAACACGCGATTGCCGATCAGTGGGCGCAGCTCTTCGGGGATGGCGGTTTTCAGCTCGATGGTCAGGTAGGAAATGCAACGCCGGGCGTCCAGCACATACGGACCGACGAAGGCGTTGGTCGGGCAGATATCGAGGCACGCGGTGCAGCGCCCACAATGTTCGGTGCTGTGCGGCTCATCTACCGGCAACGGTAGATCGACGAACAATTCGCTGAGAAAGAAATAACTGCCGGCCTTGCGGTTGAGCACCAGAGTGTTTTTGCCGATCCAACCCAGCCCGGCCTGCTCGGCGATGGCTTTTTCCAGCACCGGAGCACTGTCAACAAAGGCGCGAAAACCGAACGGGCCGATCTGCGCCTGAATCCTGTCGGCCAGTTGTTGAACGCGTTTACGGATCAATTTGTGGTAATCGCGGCCCAAGGCATAACGCGACACGTAGGCTTTTTCCGGTTGCGCCAGCATTTGCGCCATTTGCGTATCGCCGGGCAGGTAGTCCATGCGCAGCGAGATCACGCGCAAAGTGCCCGGCACCAGTTCCTCGGGGTGCGAGCGTTTGCTGCCATGGGCGCCCATGTAATCCATGTCGCCGTGATAGCCGGCCTCGAGCCACCGTTGCAGATGCTGCTCGTGCTCGGCCAGGTCCAGGCCACTGATGCCGACTTGCTGGAAGCCCAGCTCACGGCCCCAGTCCTTGATCGATTGGGCGAGGGCGGGCAGGTCTGTGGTGATGGCGGACATGAGGCGAGAGAAACCGGAGCTGAGGTGCGTATAATTCTGCCAGACATCGGAGCCCGAAGACGCATGCCGCAGACGAAAGATGAATTACCCGACGCGCTGTACCGCGCCGCACAGGTGCGCGAACTCGACGCACGGCTGATTGCCGCCGGCACGCCGGGTTTCGAACTGATGCAGCGTGCCGCCCGGGCAACGTGGCGCGCGCTGGTGCGCCAGTGGCCGGCAGCGAACGCGCTGACGGTGCTCGCCGGCCACGGCAACAATGCCGGCGACGGTTATCTGGTGGCCCTGCTTGCGCAACGTGCCGGGTGGTCGGTGCAGGTGTTGGCGGTCGGCGATCCGCAGCGTTTGCAGGGCGACGCGGCCTCGGCCCATGCCGAGGCACTTGCCGAAGGCGTTGCGGTGCAACGCTGGCAGGTGCAAAGCCAATTGCGCGGCGTTGTCCTCGATGCGTTGCTTGGCACCGGGTTGAGTGGCGAGGTACGTGAACCCTATGCGGCTGCCATTGCTGCGATCAACGCCAGCGGTTTGCCGGTGGCGGCCGTCGATATCCCTTCGGGACTGTGCGCCGACACCGGTCGGGAACTGGGCGTTGCGGTGCGCGCCGAGCTTACAGTGACGTTCATTGGCCTGAAGATCGGGTTGTTGACCGGCGACGCAGCCGATCACGTCGGCGAGTTGGTATTTAATGACTTGCATGCCACTGCCGAAACCTTCCGTGACATTCCCGTCAGCGCGCGACGGCTGAACGCCGCTAACCTTCCAACACTTGCCGCGCGCGCGCCGACTTCACACAAGGGGCGTTTCGGCCATGTGCTGCTGATTGGCGGCGATCACGGTTTTGGCGGTGCGATTCTGCTCAGCACGCAAATGGCCTTGCGCAGCGGCGCGGGCATGGTGTCGCTGGCGACTCGTCCCGAGCATGTGCCGGCAGCGCTGACCCGTGTACCAGAAGCCATGGCGCTTGGCGCCTCGTCAGCCAATCAACTGATGGGCCTGCTGGAAAAGGTCTCGGTGCTGGTCGTCGGGCCGGGCCTTGGTCAGGCGAGTTGGGGCCGCGCCTTGTTATCAGCAGCCGCCAACGCCGCGTTGCCGCAGGTGTGGGATGCCGATGCGCTGAACCTGCTGGCCAGGGAGTTTGTCCAGCTGCCCAAGGATTGCGTGATTACTCCGCATCCGGGCGAGGCGGCGCGTCTGCTGCAAATCGGTACCGCCGAGGTCCAGGCTGATCGCCCGGCGGCGGCGCTGGCCTTGAGCAAACAATATTCGGCGGTTGTCGTGCTCAAAGGCTCCGGCAGTCTGATTGCTCACCCGGACGGCCGTCTGGCACTGTGTCATCAAGGGCATCCGGCCATGGCCACGGCCGGGCTCGGTGATGTGCTGGCCGGTCTGATCGGCGCGTTGCTGGCGCAAGGCATGGACGCATTCGATGCCGCATGTCTCGCGGTTTGGCTGCACGCCAATGCCGGTCTGCAGCAAGGGAAATTCGGCCGTGGGCTGGCGGCCAGTGATCTGATTCCAGCCATTCGTCAGTTGTTGGAGGAGCAAGCACCGTGTCTGAAGTAACCCTGTACCTGGCCGATGAACAGGCCATGAGCGACTTTGGCGCACGGATCGCCCGCGTGACCCAGGGCCATGGTCTGATTTTTCTCGAGGGCAACCTGGGCATGGGCAAAACCACGCTGTCGCGGGGCATCATCCGAGGGCTGGGGCATGTCGGGGCAGTCAAGAGCCCGACCTTCACGTTGGTCGAGCCCTACGAGATTGGCGACATTCGCGCCTTTCACTTCGACCTGTATCGCCTGGTCGATCCGGAAGAACTGGAGTTTCTCGGCATCCGCGACTACTTCGAAGACGATGCCCTGTGCCTGATCGAGTGGCCCGATAAAGGTGCAGGCTTTTTGCCAAAGCCTGACCTGACCATTACCATTAGCCCGCAAGACAGCGGGCGTTCGCTGAAAATTTTAGCCCAGGGCTCGCGTGGCGAGGCCTGGTGTGCCGCTTTGGCATCGGAATTCAATTAAATGATGGGGTTTGGTATGCGCTTTCGCGCGTTGGTGGCTGCCGCTGGACTGATATTGATGGCAGTAACCGTCAACGCTGTGGCCGATTCAAAGGTCAACAGCGTGCGCCTGTGGCGGGCGCCGGACAACACGCGACTGGTATTTGACCTGAGCGGCCCGGTGCAACACAGCGTTTTCACCCTCACCGCACCGGATCGACTGGTGATCGACATCAACGGCGCCACCCTCGGCGCGCCGTTGAATGTACAGACGGCGAATACGCCGATCACTGCGATGCGCTCGGCCCAGCGCACGCCGACTGACCTGCGGGTGGTCATCGACCTGAAAAAAGCTGTCACGCCGAAAAGCTTCTCGCTGGCGCCCAACGCGCAGTACGGCAACCGGCTGGTGGTCGATCTGTTCGACAACCCGGCCGACGCCGCACCGCCGCCGGCCCCGACGCCATCGGTAGCGACTGTGCCGGCAGTGCCGGTGACCCCGACCGAACCGGCAATCAAGTTGCCGCCCGCCCCGGCCGGCAAGCGTGACATTATTGTGGTGATCGATGCCGGCCACGGTGGCGAAGACCCGGGCGCGTCCGGATCGCGCGGCCAGCGTGAAAAAGACGTGGTGCTGCAGATCGCCCGCGAGCTTCAGCGTCAGGTCAACGGCATGAAAGGCTTCCGCGCCGAACTGACCCGTACTGGTGATTACTTCATTCCGTTGCGCGGGCGTACCGAAATTGCCCGCAAGAAGGGCGCCGACCTGTTCGTCTCGATTCACGCCGACGCCGCACCGTCAGCGGCCGCGTTCGGTGCGTCGGTGTTCGCTCTGTCTGATCGTGGCGCTACCTCCGAGACCGCCCGTTGGCTGGCCGACAGTGAAAACCGCTCCGACCTGATCGGTGGTGCCGGCAACGTCAGCCTCGACGACAAGGACCGCATGCTCGCCGGCGTGCTGCTCGACTTGTCGATGACCGCATCGCTGACCTCCAGTCTCAATGTCGGCCAGAAAGTCCTGACCAACATCGGCCGGGTCACGCCGCTGCACAAACAGCGCGTGGAACAGGCCGGCTTCATGGTGCTGAAGTCCCCGGATATCCCGTCGATCCTGGTCGAAACCGGCTTCATCTCCAATGCCAACGAAGCGAACAAGCTTTCGGCGGCGAGCCACCAGCAGGCGCTGGCACGCTCGATCAGCAGCGGCGTGCGCCAGTTCTTCCAGCAGAATCCGCCACCGGGCACTTACATCGCCTGGCTGCGTGACTCCGGCAAGATCGCCCAGGGCCCGCGCGACCACCGCGTCGGTCCGGGTGAAACGCTGGCGATGATCGGCGTGCGCTATCAAGTCTCGCCAGCCACTTTGCGCGCCGCCAATAATCTGAAAAGCGACGAGCTGAAAGTCGGTCAGCACTTGACCATTCCCGGCACCGAACTGGCATCCAAAGAATGAACCAGGTCCTGAATACTGCGCGCATCGAGCTGCTCAGCCCACGGCTGGCGAACCAGATCGCCGCCGGTGAGGTGGTCGAGCGTCCAGCCTCGGTGATCAAGGAGCTGCTGGAAAACAGCCTTGACTCAGGCGCCAGGCGCATTGATGTCGACGTCGAGCAGGGTGGCGTCAAGCTGCTGCGCGTGCGCGACGACGGCAGTGGTATTTCTGCCGATGACCTGCCACTGGCCCTGGCCCGTCACGCCACCAGCAAAATCCGCAATCTCGAAGACCTGGAGCAGGTAATGAGCCTGGGCTTCCGTGGCGAAGCGCTGGCGTCGATCAGCTCGGTGGCGCGCCTGACCCTGACCTCACGCACCCGCGATGCCGATCAGGCCTGGCAGGTGGAAACCGAGGGTCGCGATATGGCGCCCCGGGTGCAACCGGCGGCACATCCGGTCGGCACCTCGGTGGAAGTGCGTGACCTGTTCTTCAACACCCCGGCGCGGCGCAAGTTCCTCAAGACCGAAAAAACCGAATTCGATCACCTGCAAGAAGTGATCAAACGCCTGGCGCTGGCGCGTTTCGATGTGGCTTTCCATCTGCGCCACAACGGCAAGACCATCCTCAGTCTGCACGAGGCCCATGACGACGCGGCCCGCGCCCGGCGTGTCGCGGCAATCTGCGGCTCGGGCTTTCTCGAGCAGGCATTGCCGATCGAGATCGAGCGCAACGGCCTGCACTTGTGGGGCTGGGTGGGCTTACCGACGTTCAACCGTAGCCAGGCGGACTTGCAGTATTTCTTCGTGAATGGCCGGGCGGTGCGCGACAAGCTAGTGGCTCATGCCGTGCGCCAAGCGTATCGCGATGTGCTGTTCAATGGCCGGCATCCGACGTTTGCGCTGTTTTTCGAGGTCGATCCGGCAGCGGTCGACGTCAACGTGCACCCAACCAAGCACGAAGTGCGCTTCCGTGACGGGCGCATGGTCCATGATTTCCTCTACGGCACACTGCACCGCGCGTTGGGCGATGTGCGCCCGGAAGATCAACTGGCCGGCTCCGTCACCACGACGATCGTTCGACCGAGCGGAATCGAGGCGGGCGAATTCGGCCCACAGGGCGAGATGCGTCTGGCCGCGAATGCGTTGCTTGAACAACCGCAGGCGCAACCGGCGTTCAACACGTCCTCCGGCGCCAGCGCTGGCGGCGCTTATCAGTATCAATACACGCCGCGTCCGCAATCGGCCGTGCCCGCGGCCGAGGCTCAGGCCGCTTACAAAGAGTTTTTCGCACCGTTGCCGCAAGCCAACGCCGACGCATTGCCCACCGGTCAGGAAGACATCCCGCCGCTCGGTTACGCACTGGCGCAGCTCAAGGGCATCTACATTCTTTCCGAAAACGCTCATGGGCTGGTGCTGGTGGACATGCACGCCGCTCACGAGCGAATCATGTACGAACGGCTGAAAATCGCCATGGCCAGCGAAGGCCTCAGTGGTCAGCCGCTGCTTGTGCCAGAGTCATTGGCGGTCAGTCAGCGCGAAGCTGATTGCGCTGAAGAACATGCGGCGTGGTTTCAGCGTCTGGGCTTTGAATTGCAACGCCTTGGCCCGGAAACCCTGGCGATCCGGCAGATTCCGGCGTTACTCAAGCAGGCCGAAGCCAACCGGCTGGTCGGCGACGTGCTGTCGGACCTGATGGAGTACGGCACCAGCGACCGGATCCAGGCGCATCTGAACGAACTGCTCGGCACCATGGCCTGCCACGGCGCGATCCGCGCCAACCGGCGCCTGGCCCTGGCGGAAATGAACGGTCTGCTGCGCGACATGGAAAACACCGAGCGCAGCGGTCAATGCAACCATGGCCGACCGACCTGGACCCAACTGGGCCTGGACGATCTGGACAAACTGTTCCTGCGCGGTCGTTGATGAGCCAGCTTCCTCCAGCGATTTTCCTGATGGGCCCGACCGCTGCGGGCAAGACCGATCTGGCCATCGAGTTGACCAAGGTGCTGCCCTGCGAGTTGATCAGCGTCGATTCGGCGCTGGTCTATCGCGACATGGACATCGGCACGGCCAAGCCGTCGAAGGCGTTACTGGCCGAATACCCGCATCGTTTGATAGATATACTCGATCCGGCCGAGACTTATTCGGCTGCCGATTTTCGCCGCGATGCGCTGCTGGCTATGGCTGATATCACCGCGCGCGGAAAAATTCCGCTGCTGGTGGGCGGCACGATGCTTTATTACAAGGCTTTGGTCGAAGGTCTGGCAGACATGCCGGCAGCCGATCCCGAGGTCCGTGCGCAGATTGAAGAAGAGGCCGCGCGCCTTGGCTGGCAAGCCCTGCACGATCAGTTGGCGGTCATCGATCCGGTATCGGCGGCGCGGATTCACCCGAACGATCCGCAACGCTTGAGTCGCGCCCTGGAAGTTTATCGGGTCAGTGGCCAGAGCATGACCGCCCTGCGCGAGCAACAATCTGCGCAAAGTACTGAAGCAGCCGCTTCGGGACTGCAACAATTGCCCTATACTGTCGCGAACCTGGCCATTGCTCCGGCAAATCGCCAGGTACTGCATGAGCGCATTGAACAAAGATTCACAAATATGTTGGAACAGGGGTTTATCGATGAGGTCGTAGCCCTGCGTAAAAGAAGTGACCTGCATTCGGGGTTGCCGTCTATACGTGCGGTAGGCTACCGCCAAGTCTGGGATTACCTGGATGGCAAGCTGACGTTGGCTGAAATGCAGGAGCGCGGCATCATTGCCACGCGGCAATTGGCCAAACGCCAGTTCACCTGGCTGCGCAGCTGGGAAGATATACACTGGCTGGACAGTCTTGATTGCGACAATCTGCCACGCGCCTTGAAATACCTTGGGACCATCTCCATATTGAGCTGAGTCCTTGCAATTGCCGTCTATCCTTGGGGGTGTGACGGCCAAAGCCATCTGAATTACCTATTTTTTATTATTGAATCCTTAAAGGAGTGCGGCACATGTCAAAAGGGCATTCGCTACAAGACCCTTACCTGAATACTTTACGTAAAGAGAAAGTTGGGGTTTCCATCTACCTGGTCAACGGTATCAAACTGCAAGGCACGATCGAGTCGTTCGACCAGTTCGTCATCCTGCTGAAAAACACCGTCAGCCAGATGGTTTACAAACACGCTATCTCGACAGTAGTGCCGGTGCGTCCGATTCGTCTGCCTAGTGCAACCGAAAGCGAACAGGGTGATGCAGACCCAGCGCCGGGTAACGCCTGATAGGAGTCTCCTTTGTTCTTTGAGCGCCACGGTGGTGGTGAACGAGTCATCCTCGTTCACTTGGATGGACAGGACCCTGAGGCGCGCGAAGATCCGCAGGAGTTTCAGGAATTGGCTAATTCGGCTGGCGCCGAGACCGTTGCGTTTTTTAACGTGCCGCGTCATCGGCCAACCGCCAAATACCTGATCGGCAGCGGCAAGGTCGAAGAACTGCGCGACCTGGTCAAGGCTGAAGAAGCCGATCTGGTGATTTTCAATCACATCCTCACGCCCAGTCAGGAACGTAACCTCGAACGGGTTTTCGAGTGTCGCGTGATCGACCGCACGGGTCTGATTCTCGATATTTTCGCCCAGCGCGCCCGTACGCATGAAGGCAAGCTCCAGGTCGAACTGGCCCAGCTTGATCACATGAGCACCCGGCTGGTTCGCGGCTGGACTCACCTTGAACGTCAGGGTGGCGGTATCGGCATGCGCGGCCCGGGTGAAACCCAGCTGGAAACCGACCGCCGTCTGCTGCGGGTGCGCCTGCGCCAGATCAAGGGCCGGCTGGAAAAAGTGCGTAGCCAGCGCGAGCAGTCGCGTCGCGGCCGATCACGTGCGGATATTCCTACCGTGTCTCTGGTGGGCTATACCAACGCCGGCAAATCCACACTCTTCAACAACGTGACGAAGTCCGACGTGTACGCGGCTGACCAGTTGTTCGCCACGCTGGACCCGACGCTGCGCCGTCTGGATCTGGACGACCTCGGTCCGATTGTCCTCGCCGACACGGTGGGCTTCATTCGTCACCTGCCGCACAAGCTGGTCGAAGCATTTCGGTCTACGCTCGAAGAGTCGAGCAACTCCGATTTGCTGTTGCACGTGATCGATGCGGCCGAACCGGATCGCATGTTGCAGATCGAGCAGGTGATGGTGGTGCTGGGCGAGATTGGCGCCCAGGACTTGCCGATCCTCGAGGTCTATAACAAACTCGATTTGCTTGAAGGCGTGGAGCCACAAATCCAGCGCGATGCCGATGGCAAGCCGCAACGGGTCTGGCTCTCGGCGCGTGATGGCAGCGGTCTGGAATTGCTTGAGCAAGCCATTGCCGAGTTGCTGGGCAGTGATTTGTTTGTTGGCACATTGCGCTTGCCGCAACGATTCGCTCGACTGCGTGCGCAGTTCTTCGAACTCGGTGCGGTGCAAAAAGAAGAACACGATGAAGAAGGCGTCAGCCTGCTGACCGTTCGTTTGCCCCGGGTCGAGTTGAATCGACTGGTAAGCCGCGAAGGATTGCAGCCGATGGAATTCATCGAGCAACACACTTTGCAATAAAAGCCTGACAAAGCGGTTGTGCCGCAACGGCAGGCATTCTGTAGCATTGGTCGGCGCGCCGTGGGTGCGTCTTTGCTTTATCAGATGGAGAGCGCTATGGCTTGGAATGAGCCGGGTGGCAACTCGAACAATCAGGATCCCTGGGGTGGCAAGCGCCGCAATAACGGCGACCGCAAGGGGCCACCGGATCTCGACGAGGCCTTCCGAAAGCTGCAGGAAAGCCTGAACGGGTTGTTCGGTGGTGGCAAGAAACGTGGTGATGACGGCGGTGGTTCGGGCAAACGCAGTGGCGGCTTCGGCGGCCTGCTCGGCATCGGCCTGGTCGTGCTGGCGGCTGTCTGGCTGTACAGCGCAGTCTACGTGGTGGACGAGCAGGAGCAGGCCGTAGTGCTGCGCTTCGGCAAGTACTACGAGACCGTCGGCCCGGGCCTGAACATCTATTTCCCGCCGATCGACAAGAAGTACATGGAAAACGTCACGCGTGAACGTGCGTATACCAAGCAGGGCCAGATGCTCACCGAGGACGAGAACATCGTCGAAGTGCCGCTGACCGTGCAGTACAAGATCAGCAACCTGCAGGACTTCGTGCTGAACGTCGATCAGCCGGAAATCAGCCTGCAGCACGCGACTGACAGCGCCTTGCGCCACGTGGTGGGTTCCACCGCCATGGACCAGGTGCTGACCGAAGGTCGTGAGTTGATGGCCAGCGAAATCAAGGAGCGTCTGCAACGCTTCCTGGATACCTATCGCACCGGTATCACGGTCACCCAGGTCAACGTACAGAGCGCAGCGGCACCGCGTGAAGTTCAGGAAGCCTTCGATGACGTGATCCGCGCCCGTGAAGACGAGCAGCGTTCGCGCAACCAGGCTGAAACCTACGCCAACGGCGTCGTGCCGGAAGCCCGTGGTCAGGCCCAGCGCATCATCGAAGATGCCAACGGCTACCGTGACGAAACCGTCTCGCGCGCCAAGGGTGAGGCCGATCGCTTCACCAAGCTGGTCGCCGAGTATCGCAAGGCTCCTGAAGTGACCCGCCAGCGTCTTTACCTGGACACCATGCAGGAAGTCTTCAGCAACACCAGCAAGGTGCTCGTGACCGGCAACAAGAACGGCCAGAGCAACCTGCTTTACCTGCCGTTGGACAAAATGATCCAGAACAGTTCGGGCAGCGCACCGGTCACCGGTTCGGCCGCCGCCAGCAACAACACGGATACCGTGCCGCATGTCACTGACCTGCCGCAGACGCGCACAAGGGAGACCCGCTGATGAGCAATAAATCGCTGATCGCCCTTATTGTTGGCGTCGTCGTGGTACTGGTGGGCTGGAACTGCTTCTACATCGTCGCTCAGACCGAGCGTGCGGTGCTGCTGCAATTCGGTCGTGTGGTTCAGGCTGATGTTCAGCCGGGCCTGCACGTGAAAGTGCCTTACGTCAATCAGGTGCGTAAGTTCGATGCACGCCTGATGACGCTGGACGCACCGACGCAGCGCTTCCTGACCCTGGAAAAGAAAGCGGTGATGGTCGACGCCTACGCCAAGTGGCGCGTGAAAGATGCCGAGCGCTTCTACACCGCGACCTCCGGCCTCAAGCAGATCGCCGACGAGCGTTTGTCCCGTCGTCTGGAATCCGGTCTGCGTGACCAGTTCGGCAAGCGCACCCTGCACGAAGTCGTGTCGGGTGAGCGTGATGCATTGATGGCTGACATCACTGCGTCGCTGAACAAGATGGCGGAAAAAGAGCTGGGTATCGAAGTGGTCGATGTCCGGGTCAAGACCATCGATCTGCCGAAGGAAGTGAACCGCAGCGTGTTCGAGCGTATGAGCACCGAGCGTGAGCGTGAAGCTCGCGAGCACCGCGCCAAGGGTAACGAGCTGGCCGAAGGCATCCGTGCGGACGCCGACCGCCAACGCCGCGTGCTGCTGGCGGAAGCCTATCGTGAATCCGAAGAGGTTCGCGGTGATGGTGATGCCCAGGCCGCTGCGATCTACTCCAAGGCCTACGGTCAGGATCAGGAGTTCTACGCGTTCTACCGTAGCCTGCGTGCCTACCGTGAAAGCTTCGCGAACAAATCCGACGTACTGGTCCTCGACCCAAGCAGCGACTTTTTCCATTACCTGGAAAAGGCCAAGCCTTGATACGACGTTGACCTGAATCGCTCCGCCCGGCGGCTAAAACCTCGGGCGGGGTGATCCTTTGGGAAAACGTGTGTATGATGCGGCAGCCGGGAAATTCCCGGCTTTTTTGCGTCTGCACGTTTGATTGCTGTTTTTGCTGCAGAGCATCGGGTTGAAAGGCTCGAGCGTTTTTCGAGGGAAGTGATTGGCGAAGCCGGTAACAGGCTTTTCGCTGCGTTGTTCATGCGCGGAACAATCGTTTTCTGCTTCAATCAAGGCTCAGCCCTCGGGCTGGCCGCCCGGATCAAAGGGGAATGGCGTAATGGCAACGGTAGACCGCTGGCTGCTGCCAGATGGCATCGAAGAAGTACTGCCACCGGAAGCGGCGCGCATCGAAGTGGCGCGTCGCCAGGTGTTGGATCTGTTCCAGAGCTGGGGTTACGAATTTGTCGTGACTCCCCATATCGAGTACCTGGAATCCCTGCTGACCGGCGCGGGCCAGGACCTGGATCTGCGTACCTTCAAGGTCATCGACCCGCAATCGGGCCGGCAGATGGGTTTCCGCGCCGACATCACGCCGCAAGTCGCGCGCATCGATGCGCATACCCTGCGCCGCGAAGGCCCGAGCCGTCTGTGCTACGCCGGCAGCGTGCTGCACGCCCAGCCGCGTGCGCTGTCGTCCTCGCGCAGCCCGATCCAGCTGGGCGCCGAGTTGTACGGCGACGCCAGCCCGAGCAGTGACGTTGAAGTGATCAGCCTGATGCTGGCCATGCTGCAACTGGCCGACGTACCGGACGTGCACATGGACCTCGGCCATGTCGGCATTTATCGTGGTCTGGCGCGCGCTGCCGGATTGTCCGGTGAAGTCGAGCAGCAGTTGTTCGATGCCCTGCAGCGCAAGGCCATCGATGAAGTCATCATCCTGACCGAAGGCCTGCCGGCCGATCTGTCCGGCATGCTGCGTGCGCTGGTCGATCTGTGCGGCGGCCGTGAAGTATTGGCCGCTGCTCGCGAGCGACTGGCGAATGCGCCGGCGCCAGTGTTGGCGGCGCTGGAAGACCTGCTGGCCATCGCCGAGCGTCTCTCGGTGCGCTTCCCGCAGCTGCCGCTGTATTTCGACCTGGGCGAGTTGCGCGGCTATCACTACCACACCGGTGTGGTATTTGCGGTGTTCGTGCCCGGCGTGGGTCAGTCCATCGCGCAAGGCGGTCGTTATGACGACATCGGCGCCGACTTCGGTCGGGCCCGTCCGGCGACCGGCTTCTCTACCGATTTGAAAACCCTGGTGACCCTGGGGCGTGCTGAGATCGAGTTACCGTCTGGCGGTATCTGGATGCCTGACAGTACGGATGCGGCACTCTGGCAGCAGGTTTGCCAGTTGCGCAGTGAGGGTCAGCGTGTCGTTCAGGCGTTGCCTGGGCAACCTTTGGCCGCCGCCCGTGATGCGGACTGCGACCGGCAATTGATTCAGCAGAACGGGCTTTGGCAAGTATCGCCACTGGCTTCTTGAGTTTTCCTGCCGGCCTTCGCCGGCACCAAGTTTGCGCGAATGAGGACAAGTGTTATGGGTAAGAATGTCGTAGTCCTGGGCACCCAGTGGGGTGATGAGGGCAAAGGCAAGATCGTTGATCTGCTGACCGAACATGCTGCCGCCGTAGTGCGCTACCAGGGTGGCCACAACGCTGGCCACACCCTGGTGATCGACGGCGAAAAAACCGTCTTGCACCTGATCCCCTCGGGCGTGCTGCGCGAAGGCGTGCAGTGCCTGATCGGCAACGGCGTGGTGGTTGCACCTGACGCCCTGCTGCGCGAGATCACCAAGCTGGAAGAGAAAGGCGTACCGGTGCGCGAGCGCCTGCGTATCAGCCCGTCCTGCCCGCTGATCCTGTCCTTCCACGTGGCGCTGGACCAGGCCCGTGAAAAGGCGCGTGGCGAGCTGAAGATCGGCACCACCGGTCGCGGCATCGGCCCGGCCTATGAAGACAAGGTGGCCCGTCGCGGCCTGCGTGTTGGCGATCTGCTCAACATGCCGCGCTTTGAAGACAAGCTGCGTGAGCTGGTGGATTACCACAACTTCATGCTGGTCGGTTACTACAAGGAGCCGGCCATCGAGTTCGAAAAAACTCTGGCCGAGTGCAAGGAATACGCTGAGCTGCTCAAGCCGCTGATGCTCGACGTAACCGCTGAGCTGCATGAGCTGCGTCGTGCCGGCAAAGACATCATGTTCGAAGGTGCTCAGGGTTCGTTGCTCGACATCGACCACGGTACCTACCCGTACGTGACCAGCTCCAACACCACCGCCGGCGGCGTGGCGACCGGTTCGGGCGTTGGCCCGATGTTCCTCGACTACATTCTGGGCATCACCAAGGCTTACACCACTCGCGTCGGTTCGGGTCCGTTCCCGACTGAGCTGTTCGATGACGTGGGTGCGCACCTGGCCAAGCAAGGTCATGAGTTCGGCGCGACCACCGGTCGTGCTCGTCGTTGCGGCTGGTTCGACGCCGTTATCCTGCGTCGCGCTATCGATGTGAACAGCATCTCGGGCATCTGCCTGACCAAGCTGGACGTACTCGACGGTCTGGAAACCATCAACATCTGCATCGGCTACAAAGATGCGCAGGGCAATGCCGTTGCTCCGACCGACGCTGACAGCTACGTAGGCCTGCAACCTGTGTATGAAGAAGTGCCGGGCTGGACCGAATCGACCGTGGGTGCCAAGACCCTGGAAGAGCTGCCGGCCAACGCTCGTGCCTACATCAAACGCGTTGAAGAGTTGATCGGCGCGCCGATCGACATTATTTCGACGGGCCCGGACCGCAACGAAACCATCGTTCTGCGTCATCCGTTTGCTTGATAAGTCGTTGATGTAAAAAACAAAGGCCTCTTAATCGGGGCCTTTGTCGTTTATGCCTGTTGGACGGCATGACCTTTGCTGTGAATCTGTCTACAAGAGTGCCATCAAATTAATGGCGTCAGAAGTAGAGGGATTTAAAGTGTCAGCTGTTCTCTCACTGTTACAAAGCCGTTTGTTGCGGCCGGTGTTCGTTACCTTGGGTATCGCCCTTTTGGTGCAGGTGTTGGTGGCGGTTGCCCTGACGCGGAGCACGGTCACGGCGCTCGAAGCTGATCTGGCTGTGCGCCTTGGGGCCGACAGCCAGAAACTCTCCGGGGAGCTTGAGCAGGCCGGGCGTGAAGTGACGTCGAGCCTCGATGCGCTATCAGCCAGCACGCGTCAGCGGCTGACCGCCGGCCTGTCATCGCGCCTCAAGGAAGAGCAGGCGCAACTGCGGGCAACCCTGGAAAAGGATCTCAAGGATTCGGCCAATGACATGGCGCAGTTGCTGGCGTCCGTCGCGCCTCGCGCCATGTGGGACAGCGATGTGCCGACGTTGTCGGAGTTCGCCCGTCGTGCCCAGCGCAATCCCAACGTGCTGTTCGTGGTCTACGACGATGCCACTGGTCAACACCTGACCCGCTATCTCAATCGCGAAAACCCGATTAACAAGGCCTTGCTGGAAAAAGGCCAGGGCGAGCGCGCGCTGGACAAAGTGTTGGATGCGGCGAAGAACGATCCATCGGTGTATTACCTCGAAGCCTCGATCAACCCTAATGGCGTGGAAATCGGCAAGGTGCTGATGGGCGTGTCCACGGCCTCGGTGGAAACTGATCTGGCTGCACTCGACTCGCGTTTCTTAGCGCTGATTGCCAGCAGCGATCAGTTGGTCGGCGACAGTCTCAAAGGGGCTGCGGCGGACAGCGCCAAGGCCATGCAGGCGCGCCTGCAATCGGCGCAGGCCACGGCTACCGAGATGAAAACCAACACGGCCAATACTGTCCAGGAAGCGGCTGCGACCCTGCGCTGGCGAATAGGCATGGGGCTGGCACTGGTCGGTTGCGGCGTGCTGCTGTTGCTGGCAGTGGTGCTTGGTCATCGCGTGGTCAATCGCCTGAAGATGCTCAACGCGGCGATGGATGACCTGGCCGCGGGCGAGGGCGATCTGACCAAGCGCGTGCAAATCAACAGCAAGGATGAAATCGGCGACATGGCGTCGGCGGTCAATCGCTTTGTGGATAAGTTGCAGCCGATCGTGCGCGAGGCAGGTGATGTCGCTCAGCGCACTGGCGTTGAAATTGGCGCGATGACCTTGCGCAACGCTGGCGCCGATGCGGCTGCCGGGATGCAGCGTGACGAGGTCGCGGAAAGCTTGCGTGCGCTGTCGCAAATGGCTGACGAGGCGCAGTCGGAAAGCCAGGCGATGCAGGCGGCGCTAAAGCAGGTTGTCGATATTCGTCAGGCCACCGATGAAAACACTCGGACTTCGGCCAAGGTCGGTAGCCTGATTGAAGCGCTGGCCGGGCAGGTCGATACCGGGGCGAAGGTCATCGAACGCCTGGCGCAGCAGAGCGAGCAAATCGAAGTGGTGCTGACGGTGATTCACGGCATCGCTGAGCAGACCAACTTGCTGGCGTTGAACGCGGCCATCGAGGCCGCGCGGGCGGGTGAGACCGGTCGCGGTTTCGCGGTGGTCGCCGACGAGGTGCGTGCGTTGGCGAGCAAGACGCAAAGCTCCACAGGCGATATTCAGGCGCACATCGTCGCGCTGCAGCAAGGTGCACGTGAAGCGGTCGAAGCAATCGGTCAGGCCGGGCGTCAGGCCAGCGAAGGCCTGCTGGTGCTGCGAGACAGCGCACGGCTGCAACAGTCGGTGCAGGCCTCGGTGGAACAAGTGCACGCGGCGATCGGTCTGGCGACGCAAGCGGCAGCGCATCAGGCGCAAGGGGCGCAGGCTGTTCGTGGGCGCGTCGAGACCATTCATGCGCAGGCCGAGAAAGCGGCTCAGGCAGTGGTGGAGACCACGGCCAGTGGCAAGGTGCTGGATGGCCTGGCGGCGCAGTTGAAGGCGAGCCTGGGGCAGTTCAGGGCTTGATGCTGGCTGGACTGGCCTATCGCGAGCAGGCTCACTCCTACATTTGGAATGCGTTCCCCTGTAGGAGTGAGCCTGCTCGCGAAAGCGGTATCAGCGACTCAGATACATCCGCGTCGTCAGCAGATAAACCGGCAACCCCGACACCACAATCAACAACGCCGCATAGGGCGCCGCCGCTGCGAACTCAACATTCGCGGTATGCGCCCACACTTCGGTCGCCAGCGTATTAAGCCCGGTCGGGCTTAGCAGCAGCGTCGCCGTCAGTTCCTTCATTGCATCAAGAAATACCAGTGCAAACGCCGCGCCCAATGCCGGGAAGATAATCGGCAACGTCACTCGACAAAAAGCCGTGAACGACGAAGCCCCCAGCGTGCGCGCCGCCTCCTCCAACTGCGGCGCTGCCTTGTTCAGGGCGGTACGAATCGGCGCCTGAGCCAGCGGCAAAAACAGCAGCGCATAGGCGATCAGCAGCAACCCCGAGGTCTGGTACAGCACTGGCACGTAGTGCAGGGCGAAATACACCAGCGTCAATGCAATCACCAAGCCTGGCAGCGCATGCAGCAGATACGGCAGGCGCTCGGCCCAGATCGCCAGTCGGCCTTTGTGACGTACCACCAGCAGCCCGACTGGGACTGCCAGCAGCAGACATAACGCTGCGCCGCCCAACGACAATGCAAGCGACGACAACAGCGCCTCGCCAATCGACGCCGCCGGAAAGGCAGCCGATGAACCGACCGCCAACCAGTACGCCAACATCCCCAGCGGAATCCCGCTGCCGACGATCGCCAGCAACAGGCAATAGAGCTGACCGAGCGCTGCCCACGGGCCGAGGCGAACCTGTTCGGCCTGACGCGCCGCGCCCTGTCCGGTGCGCACATGTCGGCCCTTGCCGCGTACCCGCAGTTCTAGCCATAACAGCAGCAGACACAGCGCCAGCAACACGGCCGACAGCATCGCTGCATTGGCGTTGCTGAATTCCAGCTCGAATTGCTGGTAGATCGCCGTGGTGAAAGTTTGCAGGCCGATGATCGACAGCGCGCCAAACTCCACCAGCATGTGCAAGGCAATCAGCAGCGAACCGGCCAACAGCGATGGCCACAGCAGCGGCAAGGTGACGCGGAAAAATACGCCCCAGCGATTCTGCCCAAGGGTGCGGGCCGATTCTTCAAGGGAGGGATCAAGATTGCGCAGGGTCGCCGCCACCGGCAAAAAGATCAGCGGATACTTCGACAGGCTCATCACCAGGATTGCCCCGCCCAGGCCTTCGAATTGGGCGCTCAGAGAAACCCAGGTGAAACTGCTGACGAACGCCGGTACGGCAAACGGCAGGCACAGAATCACGCCCCACAGGCGCCGCCCCGGCAGATTGCTGCGCTCCAGCAACCACGCCAGCGACAGGCCGACCACGGCGCAAGTGATCGTCACCCCAACCATCAATGCGAGGGTATTGCGCAGTAGCCCGAACACGTACGGGCGCCATAACAAATGCAGCGCTTCGGCCCAGCCGGCCTGCCAGGCTTTAAGCCCGACATATGCCAGCGGCAACAGGCTCAGCACCACTAGCAGCAAGACCGGCAGCACCAGCCAGATCGACGGTCGTTTGCGTCTTGGTACATAACCCCCGCGCGCGGCGGGGGCGGATAACGATGCGGCCATCAGTTCAAGCCAACTTCGCGTTCCAGCTCCAGCGCTTCTTCAGCATTGCCCAGATCGGCGGGGGTGACGTTCGGCGCTTGCAGTTCACTGAACGGCTTGAGTCCGCGGTCCGATTCCATGCCTTTGTGCAGCGGATATTCGGCGGTGGTCTGGGTGATCACGCGCTGGCCTTCTTCGCTGGCCATGTAGGCCAGAAATTGCTGGGCTTCTTTTGGATGTTTGCTGGATTTCAAAACCGCAGCGCTGGACACGGTGATCAAGCCGCCGACATCGCCACCTGTGAAGTAGTGCAGTTTGGAGTCGAGCTGGCCTTTTTCGCGCTGCAGGGCGAACCAGTAGTAGTTGTTCACCAGGACCGTGGCGACTTCGCCGTTTTCCACGGCTTTGAGCGCGACCATGTTATTGCTGTAGGTCTTGCCGAACGCGCGCAGACCGGTCAGCCATTCTTCGGCGGCGTCGCGGCCGTGCAGCTTGATGATCGCGACAGCCTGCTCCTGGAAGGCGCCGCTGGTCGGGACAAAGCCGACCTTGCCTTGCCACTTCGGATCGGAAAACTCCATGACCGATTTCGGCAGGTCTTTTTCATCGATCAGTTTCGGGTTGAAGGCAACCACGCGCACCCGCGCAGTCACGCCGATCCAGGTGCCGTTGCTGGCGACGTACTCTTTTGGCAGAACGGCCAGTGTCGCGTCATCGGTCTTGGCCAGCAGGCCTTGTTCGCCCAGGTTGTTCAGGGGTGGCGACTCTTCCGTGTAGATCAAGTCGGCAGGCGAGCGGTCGCCTTCTTCGATGACCTGACTGGCGAGCTGATTGCTGCTGCCTTTGCGTACGTTGACGTGAATACCGGTCTTGGCTTCGAACGCCTTGGCAATCGCGTCGCCGACTTCCTTGTGCTGGCCGTTGTAAAGAGTCAGGGACACCGCATCGGCTGCCTGGGTGAGGGGAGTGGCGAGTGCCAGGCCGAGGAGGGTGAAGGTCAGGCCTCGGCGCAGGGTATTTCGAAACATCATTCGCAGGGTTCCTCACTGTCGCATTGCAAAAACTTGCAACAATGATAAACGATATTGTTTCTCAAGTGCGCCTTGTAGCGGTCGCACGAATTCAATGGTGGCTGAAAAACATTGTGGCGAGGGAGCTTGCTCCCGCTGGGGTGCGCAGCAGCCCTCTTGTTTGTCTGGTTGCACCGTGCGATTGCGACTGCTGCGCAGCCGGGCGGGAGCAAGCTCCCTCGCCACAGGGTTTTTGCGTTTCTGAAAGCCAGAAACGCAAAAACCCGCTTTCGCGGGTTTTTGTGAAATCCAAGGCCTGAACCTTGAATTTGAATTGGTGCCCAGAAGAAGACTCGAACTTCCACGACCGTAAGGTCACCAGCACCTGAAGCTGGCGTGTCTACCAATTTCACCATCTGGGCATTCATCGCAAGCGTTGCCGCTGTTGATGTGGCGCACTATACGGAGCGCTTTTTGATCTGTAAACCCCTGATTTAATTTTAATAAACCGGTTTTAACAAATCCGTTCCCTGAAATGCAAAAAACCCGCTTTCGCGGGTTTTGTGTGAGTCTTGAAACTGATCTAGTCTCAAACTCGAAATTGGTGCCCAGGAGAAGACTCGAACTTCCACGACCGTAAGGTCACCAGCACCTGAAGCTGGCGTGTCTACCAATTTCACCACCTGGGCATCATCGAAAGCGCTTGTGCGTCGTCGATGGCGCGCACTATACGGAGCAGCTTTTTAACTGTAAACCCCTGCCGCAGAAAAAACTGAATTTTTTTACCAGCGGCGTTCAAATCGGTATCAGAGCGTCGATACAGGGCCCTGTACGGCTCTTATAGAGTCGGAAATTTCCCGTTTCACGGCGCCTATGCCAAACTAACCCGCATATAGACAAGGTGAAAACTCTCTAATGGCCGATTGGCAGTCCCTCGATCCCGAGGCCGCTCGTGAAGCGGAAAAATACGAAAACCCTATTCCCAGCCGCGAACTGATCCTGGCGCACCTCGCCGATCGGGGTTCGCCTGCTGCCCGCGAGCAACTGGTCGAAGAGTTTGGTCTGACCACGGAAGACCAGATCGAAGCCCTGCGCCGCCGCTTGCGCGCCATGGAGCGCGATGCGCAACTGATCTATACCCGCCGCGGCACCTACGCGCCGGTAGACAAGCTCGATCTGATCCTCGGTCGCATCAGCGGTCACCGTGACGGTTTTGGCTTCCTGGTGCCGGACGATGGCAGCGACGATCTGTTCATGAGCCCGGCGCAAATGCGTCTGGTGTTCGACGGCGACCGTGCGCTGGCCCGTGTTTCCGGTCTCGACCGTCGCGGTCGCCGCGAAGGCGTGATCGTCGAAGTGGTATCCCGCGCGCACGAAACCATCGTGGGTCGCTACTTCGAAGAGGGCGGCATCGGCTTCGTCGTTGCGGATAATCCGAAAATCCAACAGGAAGTGCTGGTCACCCCAGGCCGTAACGCCAACGCGCAGATCGGTCAGTTCGTCGAGGTGAAAATCACCCACTGGCCGACGCCGCGCTTTCAGCCGCAAGGCGATGTGGTCGAAGTGGTCGGCAACTACATGGCGCCGGGCATGGAAATCGATGTCGCGCTGCGTACCTACGACATTCCGCACGTCTGGCCTGAAGCGGTTCTGAAAGAAGCGGCGAAGCTCAAGCCGGAAGTTGAAGAAAAAGACAAAGAGAAGCGCATCGACCTGCGCCATCTGCCGTTCGTCACCATCGACGGCGAAGATGCTCGCGACTTCGACGATGCGGTCTATTGCGAAGCCAAACCGGGCAAGCTGCGCCTGTTCTCCGGCGGCTGGAAGTTGTACGTGGCGATTGCCGACGTTTCCAGCTACGTGAAGATCGGCTCGGCGCTGGACAACGAAGCCCAGGTGCGCGGCAACTCGGTGTATTTCCCCGAGCGCGTGATCCCGATGCTGCCCGAGCAGCTGTCCAACGGCCTGTGCTCGCTGAACCCGCAAGTCGATCGTCTGGCCATGGTTTGCGAGATGACCATCTCCAAGTCTGGCGAAATGACCGACTACTGCTTCTACGAAGCGGTGATCCATTCCCACGCCCGTCTGACCTACAACAAGGTCAGTGCGATGCTGGAAACGCCGAAGGCTACCGAGGCGCGCAAATTGCGCGGCGAGTACACCGACGTCGTACCGCACCTCAAGCAGCTCTATGCCCTGTACAAAGTGTTGCTGGCCGCTCGTCACGTGCGTGGCGCGATCGATTTCGAGACGCAGGAAACCCGGATCATCTTCGGTTCCGAGCGCAAGATCGCCGAAATCCGTCCGACCGTCCGCAACGATGCGCACAAGTTGATCGAGGAGTGCATGCTGGCCGCCAACGTGGCCACCGCCGAATTCCTCAAGAAACACGAGATTCCTGCGCTGTACCGCGTTCACGCTGGTCCGCCGCCAGAGCGTCTGGAAAAGCTGCGCGCCTTCCTCGGTGAGCTCGGTTTGTCCCTGCACAAAGGCAAGGACGGTCCGTCGCCGAAGGATTATCAGGCCCTGCTCGCGAGCATCAAGGATCGTCCGGATTTCCACCTGATCCAGACGGTTATGCTGCGTTCGTTGAGTCAGGCGGTGTACAGCGCTGAAAACGATGGTCACTTTGGCCTGAATTACGAAGCCTATACCCACTTCACCTCGCCGATCCGTCGTTATCCGGATCTGCTCACGCACCGCGCGATCCGCAGCGTGATCCATTCGAAACAAGACACCCCGCACGTTCGCCGTGCCGGTGCGATGACCATTCCGAAGGCGCGCATCTATCCGTACGACGAGCCGGCGCTGGAGCAGCTCGGCGAGCAGTGCTCGATGAGCGAGCGCCGCGCCGACGAAGCGACCCGTGACGTAACGAACTGGCTCAAGTGCGAGTTCATGAAGGATCGCGTTGGCGAGTCGTTCCCGGGCGTAATCACCGCCGTGACCGGTTTTGGTCTGTTCGTCGAACTGACCGATATCTACGTCGAAGGCCTGGTGCACGTCACCGCGTTGCCTGGCGATTACTACCACTTCGATCCTGTGCATCACCGCCTGGCGGGCGAGCGCACCGGTCGCAGCTTCCGTCTTGGCGACACCGTTGAAGTACGCGTCATGCGCGTCGACCTCGACGAGCGCAAGATCGACTTCGAGATGGCGGAAAAAACCATCAGCGCGCCGATCGGTCGCAAAAAACGTGGCGCCGAAACCGCCGCGCCTGCTGCCAAGTCTGCGGAGGAAAAGGCTCCAGCGAAAACCGCCAGCCGTCGTCCGGCCAAGGAAAAGGTTGCCGAAGCCTATCGCCCAAGCGATGCCGTGGCGAAAAACGCGGAACTGCGTAAAAGCCGTGAATTGAAAAAGGCCTTGCTGGCCGATGCGAAAAACGGTGGTAAAGCGGCGTCCGGGGGAAAGACCGGGCGGTCGGCGCCTGAGGCGACCGGCGGCAAGCCAGCCAAACCGAGCAAACACCGTAAAGGCCCGCCGAAAGCGGGTTCTGCTCCAGCCAAAAGTGGCGGGGCGCGTAAACCGAAGGCGAAGTCATGAGTCAGTTGGAAAAAATCTACGGCGTTCACGCGGTAGAGGCGTTGCTGCGTCACCACCCTAAACGCGTCAAGCAGATCTGGCTGGCGGAAAGCCGCAACGATCCGCGCGTGCAGACGCTGGTGGAACTGGCCAATCAAAACCGGGTTCAGGTCGGCCAGGCCGAACGCCGTGAAATGGACGCCTGGGTTGAAGGCGTTCATCAGGGCGTGGTGGCGGAAGTCAGCCCGAGTCAGGTCTGGGGCGAGGCGATGCTCGACGAGCTGCTGGATCGCACCGAGGGCGCGCCGCTGTTGCTGGTACTCGATGGCGTAACCGATCCGCACAACCTCGGTGCCTGCCTGCGTTCGGCCGATGCGGCCGGCGCGCTGGCGGTGATCGTGCCGAAAGACAAGTCGGCTACTTTGACGCCGGTGGTTCGTAAGGTGGCCTGCGGCGCGGCGGAAGTGATTCCGCTGGTTGCGGTGACCAATCTGGCGCGTACCCTGGAAAAGCTCCAGCAACGTGGCCTGTGGGTAGTGGGCACGGCCGGTGAAGCTGAAGTCAGCATTTATGACCAGGACCTGACCGGCCCGACCATCCTGATCATGGGCGCTGAAGGCAAAGGTATGCGGCGCCTGACTCGCGAACATTGCGACTACCTCGTCAACCTGCCGATGGCCGGTAGCGTCAGCAGCCTCAATGTCTCGGTCGCAACCGGCGTATGCCTGTTCGAAGCCCAGCGCCAGCGTGGCGCGAAGGCCAAGGCTGCCGCGAAAAAAGCCTGACCTGCTGCAAATCCCTTGTAGGAGTGAGCCTGCTCGCGATAGCGGAGTTACATTCAGCATATTAAGTTGAATGTTGCACCTTCATCGCGAGCACGCTCACTCCTACATTGTTTTGTGGTGTGGCAAGAATTGGTGGTTGTTCAAATAATCACCAATTGCCTTGCGCCCCCGCAGTCCCTTCTCTACAATTGCGCCCCTTGCTGTGACGGCAGGCACGCATGTGCCCCGCGCCAGCAAGTCCATAAGTGTCATTCACTCCTTGTCTGACCGTTTTTGAGCGGCAGGCTACAACCCGTAAGGAGCATTCATGCGTCATTACGAAATCATCTTTCTGGTCCACCCGGATCAGAGCGAGCAAGTCGGCGGCATGGTTGAGCGTTACACCAAGCTGATCGAAGAAGACGGCGGCAAAATCCACCGTCTGGAAGACTGGGGCCGTCGTCAACTGGCCTACGCAATCAACAATGTTCACAAGGCTCACTACGTGATGCTGAACGTTGAGTGCACTGGCAAGGCCCTGGCCGAGCTGGAAGACAACTTCCGCTACAACGATGCAGTGATCCGTAACCTGGTCATCCGTCGCGACGAAGCCGTTACCGGCCAGTCCGAGATGCTCAAGGCTGAAGAAAACCGCAGTGAGCGCCGTGAGCGTCGCGACCGTCCTGAGCACGAAGGCGCCGAAGGCACCGACATTGATGACAGCGACAACAGCGATAACGCTGACGAGTAATCCACGGACCTTATTAAGGAGCCTATCAAATGGCACGTTTCTTCCGTCGTCGTAAATTCTGCCGCTTCACCGCTGAAGACGTGAAAGAGATCGATTACAAAGATCTCAACACTCTGAAAGCTTACGTATCCGAGACCGGCAAAATCGTTCCAAGCCGCATCACCGGTACCAAAGCTCGTTATCAGCGTCAGCTGGCCACCGCTATCAAGCGCGCCCGCTTCCTGGCCCTGCTGGCCTACACCGACAGCCACGGCCGCTGAGACCGGGCAGTCGACAAGTAGCAAAGGATTGAATGCATGCGTGCCTTAGCTGAGTTCATCATGCGCGGCCGCCTGCAGGCCACTCTCGTAGTGGCCGGGTGTGCAACATTGCCGTTGTTGTATTGGTTGGGTGCCGCCGCCGGGAGCCTTGTGCTGCTGCGGCGCGGATTGACGGACGCCCTCGGCGTTCTGTCCCTGGGACTGCTGCCGGCATTGATCTGGTGGCTGTATGCCGATGACCCACGGGCACTTCTGGTGCTGCTGGGTTCTTCGGGGCTTGCGTTGGTTTTGCGCGCAAGCGAATCCTGGGTCCGTACGCTGCTGGTCAGCGTGGCGATCGGGGTGGTGTTTTCAGTGGTGCTCGGCGTCGCGTTTGCGGCCCAGATCGAGATGCTCGCGCAGGCCCTTATAAAGGTCATGCCAGCGCTTCTCGGTGAGACCTACAAGCAATTGTCGGTCGATGAGCAAGCGCGTTTCGCGTCCCTGATTGCACCGGTCCTGACCGGACTGATTGCGGCTTTGTTGCAGATCGTCAGCGTGCTGAGCCTGATTGTCGGGCGGCATTGGCAGGCGTTGTTGTACAACCCGGGTGGTTTTGGTCGCGAATTTCGCGCCATCCGGATCCCGCTGGGGCCGGCGATGTTGCTGCTGGCGTTGATGCTTCTGGGCCCGAATCTCGGTGCACAGATGGCCATGTTGACGCCGTTGTGCAGTGTACCGCTGGTGTTCGCCGGACTCGCCCTGATTCACGGGCTGGTCGGGCAGAAGCGACTGGCCGGTTTCTGGCTGGTGGGGTTGTACGTCACGCTGCTGTTGTTCATGCAGCTGATCTATCCGTTGCTCGTGGTTCTGGCCATTGTCGACAGCCTGATTGATTTTCGCGGTCGTCACGTGTCGAAAGACACCGACAGCGCGAACGGTGAAGGTTAAAAGTTAGAGGATTTTCACATGCAACTGATCCTTCTGGAAAAAATCGCCAACCTGGGCAACCTGGGCGACAAAGTAAACGTTAAGGCCGGTTACGGCCGTAACTACCTGCTGCCTTTCGGCAAGGCTACCGCTGCGACCGCTGCCAACCTGGCTGCGTTCGAAGAGCGTCGCGCCGAGCTGGAAAAAGCTGCCGCAGACCGTAAAGCATCGGCTGAAAGCCGTGCTGCCCAACTGGCCGAGCTGGAAGTGACTATCACTGCCACCGCTGGCGACGAAGGCAAGCTGTTCGGTTCGATCGGTACTCACGACATCGCTGACGCACTGACCGCCTCCGGCGTTGAAGTTGCGAAGAGCGAAGTTCGTCTGCCGAACGGCACCATCCGCAACGTGGGTGAATTCGACGTGGCCGTGCACCTGCACGCCGAAGTTGAAGCCACCGTACGCGTTGTCGTGGTAGCAGCTTAAGCAACACGGATCGGCTGGCGGCTTGCCCGTCAGACGGTTAACATCGGGCACGATCCTGTTTACAGGTCGTGCCCTTTGTCTTTCTGAAACTCCTGCTTTTCACCTAATTCTCAAGTGGCCATGAACGATATCTCCGCTCCCGAGCAATACGATCTGCAAACCGCTGCCCTGAAGGTGCCGCCACATTCCATCGAGGCCGAACAGGCCGTACTCGGTGGTCTGATGCTGGACAACAACGCCTGGGAACGTGTGCTCGATCAAGTCTCCGACGGCGACTTCTACCGGCATGACCACCGTCTGATCTTCCGTGCGATCGCCAAACTGGCCGATCAGAACTCGCCGATCGACGTTGTGACCCTCGCCGAACAACTGGACAAGGAAGGCCAGACCTCGCAAGTCGGCGGTCTCGGTTACCTGGGCGAACTGGCGAAAAACACGCCGTCCGTCGCCAACATCAAGGCCTATGCGCAGATCGTTCGTCAGCGGGCGACCTTGCGTCAGTTGATCGGTATCAGCACCGAGATCGCCGACAGCGCGTTCAACCCTGAAGGCCGCACCGCCGAAGAGATCCTCGACGAAGCCGAACGGCAGATCTTCCAGATCGCCGAAGCGCGACCGAAGACTGGCGGTCCGGTCGGCGTCAACGAGCTGTTGACCAAGGCCATCGATCGCATCGACACCCTGTTCAACACCGACAACGCCATTACCGGCCTGTCCACCGGTTACACCGACCTCGACGAGAAAACCAGCGGCCTGCAACCCTCCGACCTGATCATCGTCGCCGGCCGTCCATCGATGGGCAAAACCACGTTCGCGATGAACCTGGTGGAAAACGCCGTGTTGCGCAGCGAAAAAGCCGTCCTCGTGTACTCCCTCGAGATGCCTGGCGAATCGCTGATCATGCGTATGCTGTCTTCGCTCGGCCGTATCGACCAGACCAAAGTGCGTTCCGGCCAACTGGAAGATGACGATTGGCCACGCCTGACTTCCGCAGTCAATCTGCTCAACGATCGCAAACTGTTCATCGACGACACCGCCGGCATCAGTCCTTCGGAAATGCGTGCGCGTACCCGACGTCTGGTGCGTGAACACGGCGATGTCGGCCTGATCATGATCGACTACCTGCAACTGATGCAGATCCCCGGTTCGAGCGGTGACAACCGGACCAACGAAATTTCCGAGATTTCGCGATCCCTGAAAGCCCTGGCCAAGGAATTCAACTGCCCGGTGGTTGCCCTGTCGCAGCTCAACCGTTCCCTCGAACAGCGCCCGAACAAGCGCCCGGTGAACTCCGACTTGCGTGAATCCGGAGCGATCGAGCAGGACGCCGACGTGATCATGTTCGTCTACCGCGACGAGGTGTATCACCCGGAAACCGAACACAAGGGCATCGCCGAAATCATCATCGGCAAACAGCGGAACGGCCCGATCGGTTTTATTCGCCTGGCATTCATCGGCAAATACACGCGCTTCGAAAACCTCGCCCCGGGCAGCTACAACTTCGACGACGACGAGTGACGGCTGGCCGAAGACATTCGGCCAGCCGTCTCGTTGCCTGATACCGCCGGCTCAGGCAGGCGTCTGAGCCGCCGATTCATCGGCAGGCGATGTCTCGACGGTGGTACGAGGTTGCAGCTCTTGCCGGGTCAGTTCCTGGATCAGCGCCGCTTCGGCAATCGCCAGTTGTGCCTGCCCATCGTTGGTCTGTGCAATGTACTGGGCTTCGGTCAGTTGCTCCTGAGCATACTGGCTGTCCAGTGCGGCTTGCCGGTCCTGAAAGGGCTGCCGACTGGCTTCGAATTGCGTCTGGTATTTGTAAATGACGAAATCCTGCCAGAAGTCCATGGACACCAACGCCTGAAATTCCTCAGGTGAATCATTCAGAACTATCACCTTGTTATAGGCGACCTCAAGCATGCCCGGTGTCACCTCGGCCATCAGGATAAAAGTCAGTGCCTGTGGCTGAAACGGTAATTGCAGCCGGTCCTTCAGGCCGAAGCGATACGCCATGGTCACTTCATGCTGATCGCGTATGCGGCGACGATGAACGTTGCGCTGTGCCTCGGATGTTGCCGGATCGTTGATAATCAACCGGCTGGAGGCGACGTGCGCGGCGGCGATGTCATCCACCTGTTTCAGGCGGAACAACCCTCTGGACAATGTCACCAGTGGCGCTCCGTTCTTATCCTGGCGGGCCTGCATACGTGCCTTGTGGGTTACCGCGAGGATTTGCAAATCGGTAAAGGTCGCTGCCGCGAGGTCGGTACAACCCGCTTCGCAAGCTCGATCAAACAGCTCTCTGCGCAGCGCCCGTGATTGCGCATCGTTGTCGGTCATGACATCGATCACTTCCCAGACCTGACGTCGAAAGTCAGCATGCCCGGAACGGCTTTCGATAATGTTGAAAAAACCGTCAGACCCTTCCAGCTCGCGCAACATCCGCCATTGCGCTCGCCGTGCGGTGACCTCGTCGGCGGAGAGTCCGCTAATCCATTGCTCACGCAGCTCCAGAGGATTGCGATCGGGTTGGCGTGCCACGAGCTGTGAGGACGTGACCAGGTTGGGGCCACGGTTCAATGCCAGCCCTGCGTCTCTGAGCCGTTGAACATAGCCTGCCAGTTGGGCGGCAGTGGTGTCGACGAGCGGGTTATTGGTCACCCGCGTGCTGTTGTTGGCCCGCACCGATTGCGCCAGGCGATCGGCAGGCGGCGCGGTGACGAAGTCCGGAATGGTGGTGATCCGGTTGTGGCTCAGGTTGATGGAGTCCAGCAGTGGCTGGTCGAACAGCCCCCTGGGCCAGCTGGAAATGCCCGTGGTCGACAGATCGATCGAACGCATGTCCGTTATCTGGCTGAAATCCGGCAAGACGCCCAATTGCGGGTTGTTGTTGAGCCAAAGCGCCCTGAGCGTAACCCGCCCGGCGAGGATCGCGGCCGTCTCATCGGTCAGCTGGAGCTGGTTGCCGTGGAGAAACAGGCGCGTCATTGCATGCATTTCCCCAACGGCCGGCGGCAGTTCCCTGAGCCGGTTGTTCGACATGTCCAGCCAGCGCAGATGCCGAAAGCGCGTCAGAAAACCTTCCGGGGATTCAGCCAGGTTCATTCGGGCCAGATTGAGTGAGCCGACGTGGCTGAAGTCGATGCTCAGGTCCGGCAGGGTCGGCAGTATCAGACCGCTGAGGTCCAGCTCCAGGCCAATCGGCGTGCCATCGACGGCGTGCTTTTGCGCGGTTTCCCGGCGCCAGCAGGCGATGATGCGATCCCGTGCCGCTGTACGGTCGTTGCGGGTCTGAGCGTTGATCTGTAACTGATTGGCGCGAACGTAGCGCTGGCGATTGCCGCCTCCGGAAAATACCCAATCATCGAGCTGACTTTTCAACTGGCCGAACTCCTGTTCCAGAGCCTCCAGCCGCCCGTTGACGCTATCCGCTTCCAGATTCCAGAGGAACTCCCGGCAGGCCTTGATGCTTTTAGCCGGGAACAGTTTTTTATAGCGCTGCGCCAGCGAGTTTTCACTGTCGAAGGCATCAGGACGTAGAGGGTCCATCAGCTCCGGATAGGCGTCGCTCAGTTGGCGCCAGTAGGCGTCGAAGTGGCGCCAGTAGTCGGACGGGAAATCGTTGCCCAGCAGCAGTGTCGCGCCGTTTATCCGGGCGATGCCTGGCATTTTTTCAAGCGTCGGCTCAAGCAGATGGCCTGGCACCTCCCGCAAGCGGTTATTGCGCAGGTCCAGGCCCGTCAGGGCAGATTTGTCCTCCAGCCCGGTCGGCCAATGACGGATGCCGGTGTTGTTCATGTTCACCGAAATCAAGCCAGCCATCGCGCTGAAATCCGGACACAGATCGAGTGACGGGTTATGGGACAGATCGATGATCGTCAGACGGCTCAGCGCGCTGAGTGTGGCCGCGCCTGGCTCATCCAGTTCAATGCGGTTGGCGCTCAGGTCCAGGCGGCGCAGAGAGTGCATTCCACCCACCACGGCGGGTAACGTCTTCAGCCCGCACTGGTTGATGGACAGCTGCTCCAGATTGGCAAAGTTGCCGAGAAAAGTGTCGGCGTCATCCGACCAGGTGATGGACAAGAGGTCGAGTCGCTTTACATGGCTGAAGTCCAGCGTCAACGCTGGGAGCGGACCGCTGCCTGCGGTGATCCTCAACGTTTGCACGGAATCGTCGAGCCAGCATGCCTTGATGATCCGGGCGACGCGTCGTGCCGATGTTTCGCCCGGGCTGCCGCTGGCCGTGCCGGTCTCTTGGGCCGCGACATAACCTTGCAACTGAGATTCGAGCAAATCCAGTTGTTCGATCCGTTGCGCCAGGAGCGTATCTGCATCGTCGCCCAAGGCGATTAAGTAGGCTCTGGCCTCTTGCGGGGTTTTATCCGGATACAGCCGTTGCACAATCGCCACTTCGGGAATGTCACTGTCGAGTCTGAACGCGCCCGGCAGGGGGTCGATGCCCGGATGCGACGGGGCGGCTGCCACGCGTTGCCAGAATGCTTCCAGCGTTTTCCAGTAACCGGCAGGAAAATCGTTGCGTTCGATCAGCGTGACGGCGTTGATCCGGTAGATCCGTTCAAACTGATCAGCAGCCGGCGCGACGAGTGCCTCAGGCACCTCGCGCAGAAGATTGTCGCGCAGGTCGAGCCGCTCGAGGCCGCTGTGCTGCGTCAGGCCGATGGGCCATTGCTCCAATTGCGTGCTACGCAGATTCAGTGTCTTGAGTCGCGACATGGCGCTGAAGTCAGGGTGTCTGCCCAACGGGTTAGCGGACAGGTCGATGTGCTCCAGAGTCACCATCGTGCCCAGGGCGGCGGCGGATTGTTCGTCGAGCTCCAGGCGATTGGCATGCAGATCCAGCGTCTGCAGATCGGGCATTCCGGTCATGGCAGCGGGCAGCTTATCCAGTCCGCAATCGGTGATGGACAGGCGTTGCAGGCCGGAAAAACCGTTAAGAAACGTTTCGCCAGTGCCTGACCAAAGGATCCCGTTCAGCTCCAGCGTGCGCACGTGGCTGAAATCTGCTGTCAGTGCCGGCAGCGTCGCGCTGGCGCCAGTCAGCTTCAGGATTGCGCCGGTCTCATGGCGCCAGCAGCGTTTGATCTCCAGCGCAACCCGTTGCGCCCACGCCTTGATGGCCGGCGATTGCGCGTTGGTCCCGGTCCAGTCCTGCAGAGCGTTTTTCAGGGTTTTGTAATCGGCTTCACGCCGCGTCAGTGCACCTGCGACATCGTCCCCCAGCGAACGCACATAGGCAGCGATCTGCTGCTCGTCAAACGTCGGAAACAGCTTTCGCACGCGCGACTCCGGGCTGTGCAGGCGGTTGGCAAGCGTGGCAAACCGGTCCGCCAGTCGTTGCGACAGCGTTCGTTGCGGTTCGCCACGGCGCATGCCGCCAACCCCTGCCACGTTGACGCCGACCCAGCCGTCGCGAGGGTCGCGAACGATCGCTTGCGAGCGACCCGGGCGGGAGGCCACGTACCGGTTGCCTTCGTCATGGGCAACCGGATCTTCAGTGCGCACGATCCGCAGCACCGGTACTGACGGTGATGACGAGTCAGCATCGTGCAGAACCTGATAGGCGTGCTCACCGATGACCACATAGAGCTTGTTATCGTGGTGAAACGTACCGTCGCCGCCAGGTTCGACGCCGGTAAAATCCAGTGCAGTCCGGAACGCTTCCAGCCGACTTGCGGACAGCGGGAAGAGGATCGGCTCCAGGTCGCTGCGCACTTCCCAGCGTCCGCTGATGGCATCGCGCACCAGCTCCGGGCCGGAGGGTAGTCGTTCGTTGGCCAAGGTGGCGCGTACCAGACCCGTTTGCGCGTCCGTCGCGACCTGTACGACCAAGCCGTCGGGCAAGTCGACATAGTGGCGTCCCTTGAATGTCCGCAGGCCTCGTTCGTCGGGAGCTGGAAGCCGTGCGGTGGCAGGTACCCGGTAGTGTTCAAGGGGTTGTGGTGCAGGCGTGGCAGGCGGTTGTGCGGGCGGATCGAATTCGTTGACGGTCACTCGCGGCGCGGGAAGGATGGCATCCAGCTCGGCCTCGTTAGCGGTCCTTGTCGATGTCGGCAGATTCTCGCGTGAAATGGCAAGTGAACCCGTGTCTGTCCGCGCGTGGGGGTCGAATTCCCGCGAATGGGGGATGGGCCGTGTCGTCACCGACGGGCTGACTTCGACTGTGGTGGTCTCTCTGACGGGTGGTTTGTTTTTCACTTTCATGTCCTTGAAAAGATGGTCCCGTCAGTTGCGCGAGTGGCGCACTGAAGGGACATTCGGCGTCATTGCCTGATGTTCGACGTCAGCACTGCAGGGCTGAATCGGCTGGTTACATGCCTGGCGACTTCATGTCGCCAGATCGAATATTTTGCGGGCCGTGCGACCGTCGATCGTTTCGCGCCAGATCGCCACATGGGGCAGACCGGCCTGCTCATCCCGGCGCTGGGAGGATGCGCCCCGTCCGGCCTGTTCAAGCGTTTTGAGGTGCCCGCCCTTGACCGTGAAGTTGAGGGCCAGGCTGTCGTGTTTGTCATAGTGGAAATGCGCTTCCCACAGTGGCGCGTCATCGGCGCGGTCGCTGATGGAATAAACGTCCAGGAACGACTTGTCGCGGCCTTTGCCGATTTGTTTGCGCTCTACGGTGCAGGTCACGCTGAGTGCTGCATGATCGAGTAGATAGTTCAGGCGCATGATGTCCAGCACGTCCCGGTTTTTGTACATGCGCACCAGAACCCGTTGGCCTTCGGCGCTCAGCGAATCGCCTGCGCTGCGCAGACGATCGGTGAGGCTCGTGAGCTCAGCGTCAGCGGCGGCCTCCGGGTGATGGGCTAACTGATGAGCATGCTCACTGAGCCGGTCGGCGGCCTTGCCCAGGTATTCGAGAATGTCCGTGGGATTGTCATGTCGCGATTCCCGAGTCTTGGCCTCGGCAAGGTGGCCGGCGACGTCGCTGAGCAAACGGTGCGCCTGCGCAACAAGCAGGGGCTTGGGCGTTTCGGCAGTCTGCGGACGCACCGGCAGCCATTCGCCCTGACGTTTTTCGTAGCGCTGCGGCTGGCCATCGGGGCGGAACGGATCCGCCACTTTGACGGTGATGTTGCCATCCGCAGCGACTTCCTTTTCACCCACCAGCACTTTGTAAAGACCGTGCTGGCGCGTGCGAAAGACTTTGCGCGCAGGGGCGGGCGTCGCCGTTTCGGTGCTGAGCGTCTGCCTGGGAACAAAGTCGAAGTCGATATCCTGATCGAGGCTGAGTGGCTCGCCACGGCGGCGGAACGTGGCGAAGATATCGCTCAGTTTGCTGTCGATGCGCTGCTCGAAAGGCTCGATAAGACTGATGATCTCTTTGATATACCCCGCGTTCTCAGGGCTGGCGGAGGACAGCAGTGACGCAAAGTGCTGTTTTTCCGCCCTGATCTGACTGTCGGCCAGCATCAGTGCCATTGGCTGTTGCGGTTCGGCAATGTTGTTCAGATCGTTGGCGAACAGGTCAATCGCCAGCAAGGTTTGCATGCCTTTTGCCGGCGGGTTCTCGGGATTGTCCGAGAGTAGACAAAGATAGGCGGTCAGCTTGTTACGGTTGACCAGGTCGAAGCCCGGAACAGCGTTGAAATCTTCGTCGAACTGAAAACTGGTGCGCGGGGCGGCTTTGCTCAACTGATCGATGACCCCTTGGCGGTCTTCGAGCAGCTTCAGCTTCTTGTTCATGTGTGTGATGATTTTCTTGAAGTTGTCAGCGGTCAGTGCCGTGACCGTGGGCCTGATCCTCAAATCCATCACCGCCATCAACCGGTTGAGGTACTCGACTCGCTCCAGCTGGAAGGTGTGCAATTCTTCGTTGTAGAGGGCTCTGGTTTTAACGCGGATCAGGCCGTCCTTGTTGTCGATAAACGACTGTACGAAGGTGGTCTGGAGTTTGACGTGCTTGATCAGCTGTATCTCGACGGCGACCAGCGCGGCGGTCTTCGCGTCACTACCCTCGGCCTGTTGCCGTGACTCGGCGAAAAGCGTGTTGTACCGGGCCGCCGAGTGCTTCAAGTCACCGTGGGCCGCGGCCATGGCCGTGTACATGATTTGCAGCTCGGCGACGCTCACTTGCGGTTGTGGATTACGCCGCATGCCACCGTTGAGTCCGGGGTGGGCAGCGACCCAGATGTGGGCCGGATTGCGCGTAATGGCCAGCGTTTGGCCAATTCGACTGGCGTGATAGACGTTGCTACTGTCGGCCGCGACCGGATCTGGGGACCGGGCGATACGCCAGACTTTTTGCGCCGGCGTGGACGCATCGAGATCCTGCAAGACCTGATAACCGCGGTTGTCGATAACCACGTAAAGCTTGCCGTCATGGTGGAACACGCCGTCGCTGTCGGCAGTGGCAGTGCTGAAGTCCAGGTCCGTGACGAAGGCCTGCAGACGTGTGCCGGTCAATGGTGCGATGGCATCGTTGTCATTCATCGATCTCCAGCGCCTGCTGTCACGATCGCGAATCAGCGTCGGTCCCGAAGGCGTGAGTTCGCTCGGCAGTCTGGCCCGGTACAGCCCCGTGTCCGGGTCTTGTGCTACTTGTACGACACGGCCGTCGTTCAGGTCGACGTAGCGGCGTCCCTTGAAAGTCCTGAAGCCCTCGACATCGGCGCTCGGCAATGCAGCGTTTGCACTGAGTGTGTATTGCTCCAGCGGCGCCGTCGGGGATGTCGGAGGCGTAACGGTCAGGGGCTGCTCGCTGACCGTTACTGCCGGTGCGGGCAGGATGGCATCCAGGTCAGCGGTTCCGGTCGGGCTGTCCGTGCGTGGCGGATTGCGTGTCGTCGTGGTCAGGCCAGGGCCGGTGCGGACCGGCGTGTCGGACAGATGCCCGTCGACCGGGTTCTTCGGTGGCGCGTGGACATCGACCGAGACATTGACTCGGGTGGAGGGCTTTACTGCCATGTGTTGTTCATCCTTGAAACAATGATTGCATCAGCGCCGTTCAATCGGCGACTGGACCGCGTGGGTTGTGTGTCGTTTGCGAAGAAGTGGAGGCTTCACCGGCTCGGGGAGGCACCGCCAGATCGAAAATTCTTTGCGCGGTGCGTCCGTCGAGTTGTTCGCGCCAGATGGGGGTGTGTTTGCGGCCTTCCATTTCTTCTTTGCGTTGTGATAAACGCCCTTTCTGACTCTGCTCAAGGATTTTCAGGTGAGCGCCGCGCACGTTGAAGTCCGACTTTGGGGCATGCTGGGTCGCGTAGTGAAAATGCGCTTGCCAGAGCGCTTTGCCATCGGTGACATCGTGGATTGAGTAGATGTCGAGAAACTCTTTGCTCTGGCCCTTGCCTCGTGGTGACCGGTGGTGGTTTTCAACTACACGAACCTGTCCCTTGTCGATCAGATAAATCAGCCGTTCGGCGCTCAAAAAGTTTTTGTCCTTGTAGATCCGCAGGCGAATGTTTTCGCCTTCCTGGCGCAGGCGCTTACCGTCTCCCTTCAAGCTTCGTATCAGGTCGCCGGCATTAGGGTCGGTCTGCTCAAAAAGCTGAAGCTCCAGGACCAGGTCATCCAGCACATTAGCTTTGCTCTCGAGCATTTCGACGATGTTGTCCGGATTGTTTTTCCGGCGCTCTTCGTTCAGGGCCGCCTGTACATGCGCGTCCGACTGCGCCAGATGCTGGCGGGCTTCCTGGATCAGCGTTGACAGCTCCTTTTGCGTGGGCGTGCGCACCGGTTGCCATTCGCCGGCCCTTCGTTCATAGGTCTGTAAAGGCTGATCGGGGTTAAGAGGATTGCGGACCTCAATAATCTCTTCGCCCTGCGCAGTGTGTCGTGATTCGCCGACATTGATCTTGTAGACGCCGTGCTTTTTGGCTCGAAAAATACGCCTGGGCCGGGGGGCGGTGCCGCTTCTGTCTTGTGGCGGGATGAAGTCGAAATCAATTGGTTGTTCGTGGAAGGGCAGCGCTGGACGCTCAGTCTGTTTCTCGTGATAGCGTTTCAGGCGATGCGCGAGCGTTTCTTCGAACAGCTCCAGTTGCGTGATAATTTCATCGCGTGAGGCGAGTTGTTGCGGGCCAGGTGCCAGGTCCAGTCGTTCGTACCAGTCGCGGATGGCGGCGCATTGCCCCGACAGCTCGCTCAGAACGGCAGGGCGCGAGCCGTCTGGAATCCTGTCGAGTGCGCCATATATAAACGTTGCCTGACCAAACTGCGCCGCCAGCTCAGAAGCCTGCGGGGCGGTACCGGTCGATTGGGGGTTGTCCAGCGTCAGGCTTTTGGCCAGGACCCACGAAGCGACGACGTTATGAGTATCCATGGGTGAAAGGATGTCGCCACTCAAGTCGTCAGGCGAGAGCCGCCATTTTTTAATCAGATTATCGGCAATCCTTTGTCGCGCCTTCATCCGGCTGATTATCCGGGTCAGGAAGTCTATGGTCCCCTGGAGCCTGTCTGGGTGGACGTCGAGCAAAGGGCCCTCGAGTGCCCGGCGCGTCAGGCTGCATTCGACCAGTTGTTGATAGGCGAGCATTTGCCTTTTTTGCAGCGCAATGACGCTCTGGTTGTAGACGGCTTCTGTAATGAGAGCCTTTATGACGGACTTGTTGTCTGTGTAGTAGTTATAGGCCTCATCAAGCCTCGCCAGCTCTTGCTTATTGTGTGATTTGCGCTCACGCAGTGCCTGTTTTTCGTTTTTGACGATGTCGGCTCGATTGCCTTGTGAATCCCTTGCGGTCATCCATGCAGCTATCAGTCGCTGATTTTCATCGTGATCTTTATTGATGGTCTCGGTGAATTGTTCAAGCTTGCTCGCCGCTTCCAGGCGCTGAACTATTAATTGTTCGGGCGCTGCACTGCGCCGCATTCCGGCGGCACCTGGCACAACAATGCCCTGCCAACCGTGGCGAGAGTCGAAAACGACCGGCTCCGAGCTGCCGTCACGTGTTGCGACATACACATTGTGCTCGTGCGTGGCGATCGGGTCTTCCGGGCGGACGATGCGCATCACTGTCGTGTGCGGCGACGACGCGTCAAGATCGTGCAGCATCTGATAGGTGTGGTTCTCGATAACCGCGTAAAGTTTCCCGTTGGTGGAATACAGGCCATGACTGTCCGGTTCCAGGTCGCTGACATCGAGGTCGCTGCGAAATCGTTGCAAGCGTGCCGCAGATAACGGGTAGGTCGCGGGCGACAATTGTTCGACCGGTCGCCAGACTCTGCTTTCGGGATCGGATTGCAGCTTCGGCCCGGAAGGGTTCAGCTCGTTGGGCAGCTTCGCCTGGTAGAGGCCGGAGACAGGGTCCAGAGCCACCTGTACGGCGCCATTTTCTGGCACGTTCACGTAGTGGCGTCCCCTGTAAACCGAAATACCGTCGGCATTCGGGGCCGGCAGCACGATCGAGGGGTGTATCCAGTAATCCTTCAACGGACGTGCAACCATCGCAGGTGCAGGCCCGGGTTCGGTTGTGGCGTTGACCGTGACCCGCGCAGGCGCAGGCGTGATGGCGTCAAGGTCGGTACCCGCGGTTGTCCGGCCGCCTGTCGACGTCCGTGTGGGAATCCAGTGCACCGACCCGCCGCCGTGAGGCGACGGATAATCGGGCCGGATTGTCGGGCTGTCGGGACCGGGCCTGGGCTGGACGTGCACCTCGACAGTGGTTTTGCCCCGAGCGGGCGGTTTCAGTGGCATTGCCTGTCATCCTTTAACGTTCACGCCGTGATATCCGCACAAACGGATATCGACGGGTGGTCGGCTTCCTTGCCGTTCTGTGTGTCGTGCGTTCCGGTAAAACGTGTCATCTTCCGGGCAGTTTGACGTGGCGGGCGGCTTCATCGAGAAACCGACCATTGCCGTCGGAATTGGTCAAAATTTGTGCTATATTCCGCGCCCGCGATTTTTCACTTCAACACCGGTCGTCGACATGCAAGCAGCCAAGCCGTTATTTGACTATCCAAAATATTGGGCCGAATGTTTCGGGCCAGCGCCATTCCTGCCGATGAGCAGGGAGGAGATGGATCAGCTTGGCTGGGATTCGTGTGACATCATCATTGTTACCGGAGATGCCTACGTCGATCATCCGTCGTTCGGCATGGCAATCATCGGCCGGCTGCTGGAGTCGCAAGGCTTCCGCGTCGGGATCATTGCCCAGCCCAACTGGCAGTCCAAAGACGATTTCATGAAGCTCGGCGAGCCGAACCTGTTCTTCGGCGTCGCGGCCGGCAACATGGACTCGATGATCAACCGCTACACCGCGGACAAGAAAATCCGCTCCGACGATGCCTACACCCCGGGTGGCATGGCCGGCAAGCGTCCGGACCGCGCGAGCCTGGTCTACAGCCAGCGCTGCAAAGAAGCGTACAAGCACGTGCCGATCGTGCTTGGCGGCATCGAAGCTTCGCTGCGCCGCATCGCTCACTATGACTATTGGCAGGATCGCGTGCGTAACTCGATCCTGATCGACGCCAGCGCCGACATTCTGCTGTACGGCAACGCCGAGCGGGCCATTGTCGAGGTCGCCCAGCGTCTGTCGTGGGGCCACAAGATCGAAGACATCACCGATGTGCGCGGCACCGCGTTCATCCGTCGTGACACGCCGCAGGGCTGGTACGAAGTCGACTCCACGCGCATCGACCGTCCGGGCAGGGTCGACAAGATCATCAACCCGTACGTCAATACTCAGGACACTCAGGCCTGCGCCATCGAGCAGGAAAAGGGTCCGGTCGAGGATCCGCAGGAAGCCAAGGTCGTGCAGATTCTGGCCAGCCCGCGCATGACTCGCGACAAGACGGTGATCCGCCTGCCGTCGATGGAAAAGGTGCGCAACGACCCGGTTCTTTACGCCCACGCCAACCGCGTGCTGCACCTGGAAACCAACCCGGGCAACGCCCGCGCGCTGGTGCAGAAGCATGGCGAGGTCGATGTCTGGTTCAACCCGCCGCCCATTCCGATGACCACCGAAGAAATGGACTACGTGTTCGGCATGCCTTACGCCCGTGTTCCGCACCCGGCGTACGGCAAGGAGAAGATTCCGGCCTACGACATGATCCGTTTCTCGGTGAACATCATGCGCGGCTGCTTCGGCGGCTGCACTTTCTGCTCGATCACCGAGCATGAGGGCCGGATCATCCAGAACCGTTCCGAAGAGTCGATCATTCGCGAAATCGAAGAGATCCGCGACAAGGTCCCGGGCTTCACCGGTGTGATTTCCGATCTCGGCGGCCCGACCGCGAACATGTACCGCATCGCCTGCAAAAGCCCGGAAATCGAATCCGCGTGCCGCAAGCCGTCCTGCGTGTTCCCGGGGATCTGTCCGAACCTGAACACCGACCACTCGTCGCTGATTCAGCTGTATCGCAGTGCCCGTGCGTTGCCAGGCGTGAAGAAAATCCTCATTGCTTCCGGCCTGCGTTACGACCTCGCGGTCGAGTCGCCGGAATACGTCAAGGAGCTGGTGACCCACCACGTCGGCGGTTACCTGAAGATTGCCCCGGAACACACCGAGGAAGGTCCGCTCAACCAGATGATGAAACCGGGCATCGGCAGCTATGACAAGTTCAAGCGCATGTTCGAGAAGTACACCAAGGAAGCGGGCAAGGAGCAGTACCTGATTCCGTACTTCATCGCCGCTCACCCGGGCACCACCGACGAAGACATGATGAACCTGGCCCTGTGGCTCAAGGGCAACGGCTTTCGTGCCGATCAGGTGCAGGCGTTCTATCCCTCGCCGATGGCCACCGCTACCGCGATGTACCACTCGGGCAAGAACCCGCTGCGCAAGGTGACTTACAAAAGCGACGGCGTGACCATCGTCAAGAGCGAAGAGCAGCGTCGTCTGCACAAGGCGTTCTTGCGGTATCACGATCCGAAAGGCTGGCCGATGCTGCGTGAAGCGCTGGTGCGCATGGGCCGGGCCGATCTGATCGGTTCGGGCAAGGATCAGCTGATCCCGGCGCATCAGCCGGCGACTGACAGCTACCAGAGCGCCCGTCGCAAGAACTCGACCCCGGCCGGCAGCCACAAGGTCGCGAAAGAGAAAACCACCAAGATCCTCACCCAGCACACCGGCCTGCCGCCGCGTGCCAGTGATGGCGGTAACCCCTGGGACAAGCGTGAACAGGCCAAGGCCGCCGCGTTCGCCCGCAATCAGCAGGCGGCCAAGGAGCGCAAGGATGCGGCCAAAGGCAAAGGGCCGAAGCCGACGCGCAAGCCGGTAGTGCCACGCTAAACAGAACGCCAACCTTCGGGTTGGCGTTTTGCTGATCGTCCCCACGCTCTGCGTGGAATGCCTCTTGGGACGCTCCGCGTCCCAGCCTTCACCCGGTGTCAGTTCGAGCGAAGCTATGACGCAGAGCGTCAAGGGCTGCATTCCCGCGCAGAGCGAGGGAACGAGAAGAAAAAGAGGGTTGAAGCCACTGGCCTCTACGCGAGCAGGCTCGCTCCCACAGGGGCTGCATTGCGAATGTGGGAGCGAGCCTGCTCGCGAAGAGGCCTGCTCAGGCAGCCTGCATCCCATGCCTGCCACAAATAGAAGCAAACTCACCAAAGCATTTCCCCGCATCGCCCGGTTTTGGTGCTGTACTGCCTTGAGCATTTCGCGAAATCGCCCGGACCTGTGCATGGCATAAGTCTTGCGCGCTTTCCCATACGCCCAGGCTCGCAGGAGGCACGCCGTGTCGATTCATGTCGCATTGCATCACGTCACGCATTACCGCTACGACCGCGCTGTCGAACTCGGCCCGCAGATCGTACGCCTGCGCCCGGCTGCTCACAGCCGCACGCGGATTCTGTCCTATGCGCTGAAAGTTTCGCCCGAGCAGCACTTCATCAACTGGCAGCAGGACCCTCAGGGCAACTACCTCGCGCGTCTGGTATTCCCCGAGAAAACCAGTGAGCTGCGCATTGAAGTCGACCTGCTGGCCGAGATGGCGGTGTTCAACCCCTTCGACTTTTTCCTCGAACCCTACGCCGAGTACATTCCTTTTACATATGCCACCGACGAGCGCAAGGAACTGGCGCCGTACCTCGAAACCCTGCCGCTGACGCCGGCGTTCAAGGCCTATCTGGACGGTATCGACCGCACGCCGCTGCCGGCAGTGGATTTTCTGGTCGCGCTCAATCAGCGGCTGAGCGAAGACATCGGTTATCTGATTCGCATGGAGCCGGGTGTACAAACCCCGGAGCACACCCTCGAACAGGCCTCTGGCTCTTGCCGCGACTCCGCGTGGCTATTGGTGCAGCTGTTGCGCAATCTTGGGCTGGCCGCACGGTTTGTCTCCGGCTACCTGATTCAACTGACCGCCGATGTGAAGAGCCTCGACGGCCCGTCCGGCACCGACGTCGACTTCACCGACCTGCACGCCTGGTGCGAGGTGTACCTGCCGGGTGCGGGCTGGATCGGCCTTGACGCCACCTCCGGGCTGTTCGCCGGCGAAGGACATATTCCGTTGGCCTGCAGTCCCGATCCGTCCTCGGCGGCGCCGATCAGTGGTCTGGTCGAACCGTGTGAGTGTCAGTTCAGCCACGACATGTCAGTCGAGCGAATCTGGGAGGCGCCCCGCGTCACCAGGCCCTACACCGATGAGCAATGGCTGGCGATCCAGGCATTGGGCAAGCAGATCGACGCCGATCTGCTCGAAGGCGATGTGCGCCTGACCATGGGCGGCGAGCCGACCTTTGTGTCCATCGACGATCCCGACGGCGCCGAGTGGAACACCGCCGCGCTGGGGCCGGACAAGCGCCGGCTATCGGCCGAATTGTTCCAGCGTCTGCGCAGTCACTACGCGCCTGAGGGCTTGGTGCATTTCGGCCAGGGCAAGTGGTATCCCGGTGAGCAATTGCCGCGCTGGTCGCTCAATTGTTATTGGCGCCGCGATGGCGTGCCGATCTGGCAAAACACTGCGCTGATCGCTGACGAGCAGGAGGATTATGGTGCCGATGGCGCTTTGGCCGGACGCTTTCTGGCGAGCGTCGCCGAGCGGCTGAAATTACCCGCACGTTTTGTCTTCCCGGCCTACGAGGACAATTTCTATTACCTCTGGCGCGAAGGCACCTTGCCCGGCAATGTCAGTGCCGAAGATTCGCGTCTGGAGGAGCCGCTGGAGCGCGCCCGGCTGCGCAAAGTCTTCAGTCAGGGCCTGAACAAGGTGATCGGTCAGGTGTTGCCATTGGCGCGCATGGCCAAGGGCGATCAATGGCAGAGCGGGCGTTGGTATCTGCGCGATGAACATTGCCGTCTGGTGCCCGGCGATTCGCCGCTGGGGTATCGCCTGCCGCTGGCGTCGCAGCCTTGGGTGAAAGCGGCGGAATATCCGTTCATCCATCCCAACGATCCGAATCAGGACTTTGCTGAACTGCCGGATCCCGCGCAGCTTGGTGTTCATGGCGAACCTGCTGCGGTGGATGAACGCGTGCCGAAAATCGATGAGTCCGCCGACTGGCTGACCCGCACCGCATTTTGTGCCGAGGCCCGCGAGGGACGGCTCTATCTGTTCATGCCGCCGCTGGAGCGCGTCGAGGATTATCTGGAACTGGTCGCGGCCATCGAAGCTACCGCTGCGGAGCTACGCTGCCCGGTGCTGTTGGAGGGCTACGAGCCGCCGAGCGATCCACGTCTGAACAATTTCCGCATCACTCCGGACCCTGGCGTGATCGAGGTCAATGTGCAGCCGTCGGCGACTTGGGACGAGTTGGTCGAGCGCACTGAATTCCTCTATGAACAAGCGCGACAAACCCGCCTGACCACCGAGAAATTCATGATCGATGGACGCCACACCGGCACCGGTGGCGGCAACCATTTCGTTCTTGGCGGCGCAACACCAGCGGATTCACCCTTTCTGCGTCGGCCGGATCTGCTGCGCAGCCTGATCAGTTACTGGCACAACCATCCATCGCTGTCGTACCTGTTTTCCGGGCTGTTCATCGGCCCGACCTCCCAGGCGCCACGGGTCGATGAGGCGCGTAATGACGCGTTGTACGAACTGGAAATTGCCTTCGCACAAATGCCCGAACCGGGCGCAGAGTGCGCGCCGTGGCTGGTCGATCGACTGTTGCGCCATTTGCTGATCGATGTCACCGGCAATACCCATCGTGCCGAATTCTGCATCGATAAACTTTATTCGCCAGACGGCGCCACCGGGCGTCTCGGCTTGCTGGAACTGCGCGCCTTTGAAATGCCGCCGCATGCGCGCATGAGTCTGGCTCAGCAGTTGTTGCTGCGAGCCTTGGTCGCACGCTTCTGGCGCGAGCCTTACGCACCGCCGAAACTGGCGCGCTGGGGCACCGAGCTGCACGATCGCTTCCTGCTGCCGCACTTTATCGAGCAGGATTTCGCCGACGTCATTGTCGACCTCAACAACGCCGGTTATCCGTTGCGCGCGGAGTGGTTCGCCGCGCATCTGGAATTTCGTTTTCCCAAGGTCGGCGATTACGCCGTCAACGGCATCGAGCTGGAATTGCGGCAAGCTCTTGAACCTTGGCACGTGCTGGGCGAGGAGGGTACGGCGGGCGGCACGGTGCGCTATGTCGATTCGTCGCTGGAGCGTTTGCAGGTCAAACTCAACGGCCTGACGCCGCAGCGGTATCTGCTGACCTGTAATGGTGTCGCGGTACCGTTGCACCCGACCGGTCGTGTCGGCGAGTTCGTCGCCGGGGTGCGTTATCGCGCCTGGCAACCGGCCAACTGCCTGCACCCGACCATCCCGGTGCACGCACCGCTGGTGTTCGACCTGCTCGACACCTGGATGGGCCGTTCGCTGGGCGGTTGCCAATATCATGTTGCCCACCCCGGTGGGCGCAATTACGAGACGTTGCCAGTCAATGCCAATGAAGCAGAGAGTCGGCGCATGGCGCGGTTTTTCCGTCTCGGCCACACGCCAGGGAAACTTCCGATACCGAAAGTGGAAATCAGTGACGAGCTGCCGATGACAATCGATCTGCGCCGTTTCTGAGTCATACATTTCATGCGGATTTTTCAACTATCCGCACGTCATGTGCCTGCGTTAGTCTGACCGTTCCCTGCTGTCTGCCGAGCTTTCCATGCCTGACCTGCTAGACCGCTACCCGCTGAGCGCGGGTACTTATCACGAACTGCTCGACGGCAGCGGCGCGGTGCGCCCGCATTGGCAGCGGCTGTTCGATCAGTTACAGCGCAGCAGTCCCGCGCAACTGGTGCAGCGGCAGGCCTTGCTGACGCGGCAGATTCAGGAAAACGGCGTCACGTACAACGTCTATGCCGATCCGAAAGGGGCTGATCGGCCGTGGGAACTGGATCTGTTGCCCCATGTGATCGCTGCCGATGAATGGCAGCACCTGGCGGCCGGCATCGCGCAACGCGCCCGGCTGCTCAATGCCGTGCTGGCGGATCTGTACGGCCCGCAACGGCTGATCAGCGAAGGCCTGCTGCCGGCAGAACTGGTGTTCGGCCACAACAATTTTCTCTGGCCCTGTCAGGGCATCGCTCCACCGGAGTCGGCCTTCCTGCACCTGTACGCCGTGGATCTGGCGCGCACGCCGGACGGTCGCTGGTGGGTCACCGCCGATCGCACCCAGGCGCCGTCCGGCGCGGGTTATGCGCTGGAAAACCGCACCATCGTTTCACGTGCCTTCCCCGAGCTGTACCGCGATCTGAAGGTTCAGCACCTGGCCGGGTTCTTCCGCACGTTGCAGGAAACCCTGGCGCGACAGGCGCCCGGCGAGGACGACACGCCGCTGGTGGTCCTGCTGACGCCGGGGCGTTTCAACGAAAGCTACTTCGAGCATCTGTACCTCGCCCGCCAGCTTGGTTATCCACTGGTCGAAGGCGGTGATCTGACCGTGCGCAATGCCACGGTGTACCTGAAAACCCTCAGCGGTCTGCGCCGGGTGCACGCGATCATGCGCCGCCTCGACGACGATTTCTGCGATCCGCTGGAACTGCGTACCGATTCGGCGCTGGGCGTCCCCGGTCTGCTCGAGGCGGTGCGTCAGGGGCGGGTGCTGGTCGCCAACGCGCTGGGCAGCGGAGTCCTGGAATCCCCGGGGCTGCTGGGGTTTCTACCGAAGATCAATCAGTACCTGTTCGGCGAGGAACTGATCCTGCCGTCCATTGCGACCTGGTGGTGCGGTGAAGCGCCGGTGCTGGCGCAGGCACTGGAAAAACTCCCGGAGCTGTTGATCAAACCCGCGTTCCCTTCGCAAAGCTTCGCTCCGGTTTTTGGCCGGGACCTTAATGAAACACAGCGCCACGCACTGGCGGAGCGCATGCAGGCGCGGCCCTATGCCTATGTCGCCCAGGAACTGGCGCAGCTCTCGCAGGCGCCGGTCTGGCAAGCTGAAGAAGGCCATGTGCAACCCCGGGCAATCGGCATGCGCATGTACGCAGTGGCCAGTCACGACGGCTACCGCGTGCTGCCCGGCGGGCTGACACGCGTGGCGGCCGACGCCGATGCCGAAGTGGTGTCGATGCAGCGCGGCGGTGCGAGCAAGGACACCTGGGTGCTGGGCGACCGTGCGCCGAGTGGCGAGCAGTGGAAGGCGCAGCGCAATATTGGTGTGCACGATCTGGTGCGGCGCGATCCTTACCTGCCCTCGCGGGTGGTGGAGAACCTGTTCTGGTTCGGCCGTTATTGTGAACGCTGCGATGACAGCGCGCGGCTGCTGCGCATCATGCTGGCGCGCTACGTCGATGGCGATGATCCGCAGGCGTTGCAGGCGGCGGTCGATCTTGGCGAACGGCTGGCGTTGCTGCCGGACGAGGGTGAGCTGCCGGAACGCCTGCTCGCTGCGCTGTTGGGCGAGGACTGGTCGTTCAGCCTGCGCGCCAACCTGCAACGCTTGCAGTGGGCTGCCTCGCAGGTGCGCGGCAAGCTCTCCCGGGAGAACTGGCAAGCGCTGGTTGAATTGCAGCGTGAAGCCATGGAGCTGGACACCGACCAGCCGGATTTTGGCGAACTGCTGGATTTCCTCAACCGTCTGGTGATGTCGCTGGCGGCGCTGTCGGGGTTTGCGCTGGATGACATGACCCGCGACGAAGGCTGGCGCTTTCTGATGATCGGCCGGCGCATCGAGCGCCTGCAGTTTCTCAGCGCCAGTCTGGCCGCGTTTCTGCGCGGCGCGGGTGCGTTCGATCAAGCGGGGCTGGAATGGCTGCTCGAACTGGGTAACAGCAGCATCACCTACCGCTCGCGATATCTGGCGGTGGCGCAATTGATTCCGGTCCTCGATCTGTTGCTGCTGGATGATCAGAACCCGCACGCGGTGTTGTTTCAGTTGAAACTGGTCACCCGCACGTTGAAACGCTTGAACGACGATTTCGGCGCTCCCCGCGAAACCGGTTTGCCGCAGCTGGTCGAGCGCCTGTCGCGGTTTGAGCTGGGTTGCCTGGAAAACCCGTTGTTCGGCAAGTCCAGCGTGCGTGCCGCGCTCGACGGCCTGGCGGATCTGCTGCAAGACATTGCCGAGGCCAGCGGACAAGTCTCGGACCGGTTGGCCCTGCGCCATTTCGCACATGTCGATGATGTCAGCCAGCGCACGGTGTCCGTCTGATGAGCGCCCATTACCAGATCTTTCACGACACCAGCTATCACTACGACAGCCCGGTATCCCTCGCGCAGCAACTGGCGCATCTGTGGCCACGTGAGTGCGACTGGCAGCGCTGCACCGAACAGCAACTGCTGATCAGTCCGGAGCCGACGGTGCGGCGTGATGAGCTGGACGTGTTTGGCAATCCGCTGACCCGGCTGGCGTTCGAGCGACCGCATGATCAGTTGCAGGTCAACGCGCGGCTCACCGTTGAAGTGCTGGCGCGTCCTGCGCTGGATTTCAATCAATCGCCGGCGTGGGAGCAGACCCGTGATGCGCTCACCTACAGTAGCCAGCCGTTATCTGCCGACTTGCTTGAAGCCTGTCGCTACCGGTTCCAGTCGCCCTATGTGCACTTGAAGCGCAGCTTCGTCGAGTTTTCACAAAGCTGTTTCCCGGCTGGACGTCCGCTGCTGCTGGGTGTGCAGGACTTGATGCAGAAGATTTTCAGCGAATTCACCTTCGATGCCGAAGCCACCCAGGTGGCGACGCCGCTGGTAGAAGTGCTGGAGCGTCGGCGTGGTGTGTGCCAAGACTTCGCGCACTTGATGCTGGCTTGCGTGCGCTCGCGCGGGCTGGCGGCGCGTTATGTCAGCGGCTACCTGCTGACCCAGCCACCACCGGGGCAGCCACGCCTGATCGGCGCCGATGCGTCCCATGCCTGGGTTTCGGTGTTTTGCCCGGTGCTCGGGTGGGTGGATTTTGATCCGACCAACAACGTGCAGCCGGCGCTGGAACACATCACCTTGGCCTGGGGCCGTGACTTTTCTGATGTGTCGCCGTTGCGCGGGGTGATTCTTGGTGGGGGTAATCACGACCCGGAAGTGCGGGTTACGGTGATGCCTCAGGAATAACGCAGATCAAACTGTAGGAGTGAGCCTGCTCGCGATAGCGGTGTGTCAGCAGCGAATGTTTTACCTGACACACCGCTATCGCGAGCAGGCTCACTCCTACAAGGGAAATGGGGTGTTTTGAGGAGGGCTGTGAGGGCCGGCAGCAAAACCGCCAGCCCTGTCACAAATCCGCAGGGTCTGATTCGATCATCAAACCCGGTGGGGCTCAGGCGTCGGGCGCCTGCTCTTTCGGTGCATCGGGTGCATCAACATCATCATCCGTCGCCACTTCACCGTCGGGGTTCAGTGCCGCTTCCTCAGCGGTTTGTTTCTTGCGCTGAAGCTTTTCCTCTTTCTTCTGTTCCTTTGCCAGGTCTCGTTGACGTTTGGCGAAGGAGTAATTGGGTTTGGCCATGGGCGATCCTCTAGGTCGAAGGTGAGGTTGAGCGGCGCGTATTCTGCCCTGTATCGGCGTCCGGGGGTTAACCGGGTTTTTGATCGACCCACTTTGGCGTGACGGTCGGCTGCCATTGATCGAGCGCATCAAGCAGGGTATCTGGCGATTCGCTCACTTGCAGCATGTCACGGTGTGGCGCACGAACGAAGCCTTCGCCGACGATATGGTCGAGAAAAGCCGTGAGTTTGCTGTAGAAACCGTTTACTTCCAGCAGACCCAGCGGCTTGCCATGATAGCCGAGCTGACCCCACGTCCAGACTTCGAACAGCTCTTCCAGTGTGCCGAGACCGCCGGGCAGGGCGATAAACGCATCGCTGAGTTCGGCCATCCGCGCCTTGCGCGCGTGCATGCCATCGACCACTTCCAGGCGCGTCAGGCTTTTGTGGCCGATTTCCTTGTCCATCAGGCTCTGCGGGATGATGCCGATCACTTCGCCGCCGGCGGCCAGTGCGGCGTCAGCGACAACGCCCATCAAACCCACGGCGCCACCGCCGTAAACCAGCGTCAACTGACGTTCGGCTAGCACCCGGCCGAGGGCGACAGCCGCTTCGGTGTAAGCCGCAACGCTGCCGGCGTTGGCACCACAAAAAACACACACGGACTTCAAAGACATGCCTTACTCCTGAGTCAATCCGTCACAGGGTAATGGCTGGCGAGCTTCGATCCAAGGGCTAAACTTCGCGTTCGGGCGATTCAAAGCTGCCGCTGGCGCCACAGGCGTAAGCGGCGAGCAAGCTGCACAACAGACCGTTAAAAAACATGACAGGCACTCCGTCTCAATGGATGGGCCGATCATAAGTCTGGCCAAGTCATCTGGCCGTTAGATTGTGTCGATGAGTGTCATAGCCTGAAAGTTGTATACAATCTTTGACACAAGTCATAGGAACTTGCGAAGATTTCAGGCAGTCTTTCCACCACTCGTGTTTTGTTAACCCTGCCTTGGAGATTCACCATGTTTTCCAAAGTTGTTGCGGTATCCCTGCTGGCGCTGGCCAGCAGCCAATTGATGGCTGCCGAATGCAAAACCACCGTTGACTCCACCGATCAGATGTCCTTCAACACCAAGGAAATCGTGATCGACAAGAGCTGCAAGACCTTCACCGTCGAACTGACCCACTCCGGTAGCCTGCCGAAGAATGTCATGGGCCATAACCTGGTGATCAGCAAAGAAGCGGACATGCAGCCGATCGCTACGGACGGCCTGGCAGCCGGTATCGACAAGAATTATCTGAAGGATGGCGACGCGCGCATCATCGCCCACACCAAGATCATCGGTGCCAAGGAAACCGATTCGGTGACCTTCGATGTGTCGAAGCTGAATGCCGCTGAAAAATACGGTTTCTTCTGCTCGTTCCCGGGCCACATTTCGATGATGAAAGGCACTGTCACCCTGAAGTAATTTTGGGGCCAGCGCTTACACCAGACACGCCGCTGCGCGATGACCGCCAGCGGCGTTTTTGCGTCTGGCGTGGTGTGTACGAATCTTTACCGTTCGTCTAAATGGCGCCCATACCTGTTATTTCTAACAGTAGACCGCTCTTTCAAGGGCGCGGTTAGATGAATCCTCGTTCTTGGCGATTACGAAGAGGATTCACCACATGGATGGCAACAGCAGGAAATCGACCTTTGCGGATCTGAAAATCACTAAGGTGATTGCGGGTGGGAAGGAAGTTTTCGATGGCAGCGTGATTTTTTACCCAAGAGCCAACTTCACCATCACCGGGCCGGGGAACGCTATCCTGCAGCTCCTTATCGATGGTGTCGCCAAACATAACAGCCAGACAAACGCGGCTGGCGACGGATTTTTTCTGGTAGATAACCTTCCTGAAGGACTGCACGAGTATCGGCTGGCCCATGAGGAGGATGAGCCCTCCGATCCCTTTGCGTTGACTTCGGTTGTAACGAAACCCTTCATCCAAACGCTGGAAGATTCCAGCGGGCCGGTAGAAAACGGAGGCCAGACTGAAGAGACGGATCTGCTGATCAAAGGCTTCGCGAAGGAAGGGCAGATAAAGATCCTCAATGGTGCTGACGTTGAACCGATCGCTACATTTGAGGTGGAGCGTGACCGCAGTTGGGGCGGCAATCTCAATCTGACAACGGGGCAAGTCTACTCACTCAAAGCAAGGGCGGATGACAGGAAGGACTCCGACATCTACACCGTTACAGTAGGAAAGGTGTCCGAAAACGAGGTCAAGATTACTTCGCTGGAGGATTCGACAGGGGCCATAGCAGACGGTGGAACTACCGCAGACACCAAACTGAAGATCAGCGGTTCGGCAGAGGACGGCGAGATCAAGCTGCTGGAGGGTGCCAACACGGAGCCGGTTGCCACGTTTACGGCGGCGGATGGCGTCTGGGGTGGCGATTTTGAGCTCGCCGCTGGCGAAACTTACGTGCTGAAAGCCCAGGCGGAGGGTGGCGAAGAGTCTGGCACCTACACCGTGACTGTCAGTAAAACGCCCGGAGGCGAAGTCAAGATTATCCGGATTGAAGATTCCGAAGGGACGCTGGTACCGGACAAGGGAACTACCGCAGACACCAAGCTGAAGATTATGGGATCGGCAGAGGACGGCTATATCACGTTGCTGACAGATGGCGACTTGGAACCGATTGACACGTATATGGTGATGGATGGCAGCTGGAGCGGCGAGCTCGAGCTAGCAGATGGCCAGACCTATGCGCTCAAAGCCCAAGCGGATGACGGCCAAGAGTCTGAGGTCTACACCGTGATTATCAGCGAGGCGCCTGGGGATAGGGTTTCTATTACTGCTCTGACAGGCGAATCTGGAAGGGTATTTCACCTGACGGTTACGACGGACACCGAGCTTACGATTACCGGTACAGCTAGCTCAAGCAAGGTAGAGGTGATGGATATAGGTGGAGTGATCAAGACCATTGACGTGCTCAATGGTAACTGGGAAGGCGAGCTCGCTTTCTCAAGTGACACAAGACATATATTGGCTGCCAAGTCACCGACGGGCGTTCCGGGGCAGCACATAGAGTTCTATGTCGGCGAAGCGAAACAGCCTGAAATCACGCGAATTCAGGAAATCGGCGGAGACGGCAAAGATCTGCAGGATGGCGACGAGACTACGGTGACGACTCTTTCGTTCACGGGTAAGGCTGCGGGACATTTCGTAGGAACGTTACGCAATGGTGAGACAACTGTGATGCCATTTTACGTTGACTTGGATAGTAGCTGGCAAGCAACAGCTTCGTTGCTGGAGCCCGGTGTATACGTGTTCAAGGCAGTGGCACGTTTCGGGAGCGAATCTGCACCGATCACGATTACGGTCAAAGCCCCCGAAAATCTTGAAGCACGGCAGGAGCGCTGATCGAAAATCTCCGCGTACCGCGGCCGAAGCTGTCGCAGACAGCGATAATTCGACTTTCATACTCGAAAGCCGGATCGCCGCCTGCGGCAGCTTTTGCCGTTATTTACCTCCTCAAGGAGCAAACGGCATGACCCGCTTGTGGTGGGTCTTGTTGTACGTATCGACAATGATCTTCGCCGCCTCGTCACGCACCGTTTCACCGTGCAGAAACGCATCAATCTCGGTATACGTCACGCCATGCGCCGCTTCGTCCGGTTTGCCCGGTGACAGATCTTCAAGGTCGGCAGTCGGCACTTTCTCGACCAACGACTCCGGCGCACCGAAGCTGCGGGCAATCGCGCGAACCTGATTTTTTACCAGGCCGCTGAGCGGGGCGAGGTCACAGGCGCCGTCGCCGAACTTGGTGAAGAAGCCCATCACCGCTTCCGCCGCATGGTCAGTGCCAATCACCAAGCCGCCAGCCGCGCCGGCAATCGTGTACTGCGCAACCATGCGCATCCGCGCCTTGGTATTGCCGAGCACAAAATCCACCGACGCCGCCGGTTTGCCTTCGAAAGCAGAGACCTGAGCAGCCAGCGCTTTGACCGCCGGGCCGATATTGACTGTGTGGATCTCGTCAGGGCCGATGCAATCGAGCGAAGCCTTGGCGTCGTGCTCGTCGAACTGGGTTTCGTACGGCAGGCGCACGGCGATGAATTTGTAACGGTCATCGCCGGTTTTCTCGCGCAGCTCACGCATTGCGCGTTGGGCCAAAAGGCCTGCGGTCAGCGAATCGACGCCGCCGCTGATGCCCAGCACCAAGGCCTTGAGTCCGGAATTGACCAGGCAATCCTGGATGAAGGTGATGCGCCGGGCCACTTCCGCCTGTAGGGCCTGGTCGTCGGCGAATGGCGCTTGCACCTTGAGCTGCTCAGCAATCTCACGCTGTACGGCTTGCATGAATTCACTCCTTGCTAGATAGACTGGATTCGGCAGGAACCTGGAACACGTGTCGCAAATAGGCGACGAAATTCGGATCTTTGCAGTGGGTCTTGCCTGGCTCGTCGGAGATCTTCGCCACCGGCTGGCCGTTGCAGGCGGTCATTTTAAGCACGATGCTCATCGGTTCGACACCCGGAATGTCGCAGGTCAGGTTGGTACCGATGCCGAAGCTCACATTGATGCGACCGTGCAGCGCGCGGAAAATCTCCAACGATTTCGGCAGGGTCAGACTGTCGGAGAACACCAGGGTCTTGCTCATCGGGTCGATGCCGAGCTTGTGATAGTGCGCGATGCACTTCTCGCCCCAGGCCACCGGGTCCCCGGAGTCATGGCGCAGGCCGTCGAAGAGCTTGGCGAAGAACAAATCGAAATCGCCGAGGAAGGCATCGGTGGTGATGCAGTCGGTGAGGGCGATGCCGAGCAGGCCACGGTACTCGCGAACCCAGCAATCAAGCGCTGCAATCTGGCTGTCGATCAGCCGCGGGCCGAGTTGCTGATGGGCCATGATCCACTCGTGAGCCATGGTGCCCAGCGGTTTCATGTCCAGCTCGCGGGACAGATGTACGTTGCTGGTGCCGACGAAACGCCCCGGGAAATCGTGCTTTAGCACGTTGACCACTTCCGCCTGCACACCAAAGGAAAAGCGCCGACGCGTGCCGAAATCGGCAACTTGCAGTTGCGCCAGTTCATCGGCCGAGGCGTTAGCGGTCAGCCAGTCGAACTTGCGATAAAGCTGTTCGCGTGCCTGCTCCAGAGACGTGTCGCGGTAGCGATAGCGGTTGCGCACTTCGCTGACGATGGCCAGTAGCGGCACTTCGTAGAGAATCACATGCAGCCACGGACCGCGCAGACGGATGAACAGCTCGCCGTTCTCGATACCGGTGTGCAGGTAGCGCAGGTTGAAGCGGAACAGACCGAGAAAACGCAGGAAATCCGGTTTCAGGAAAGTGATGCGCTCGAGAAAACTCAACTGATCGGCACTCAGGCTCAGCTCGGCCAGGCGCTCGATCTGGAAACGGATCTCGGCCAGATACGGGCGCAGGTCCTCGGCGTTGCGGCAGCGAAACTCCCATTCGACTTCGACGTTGGGGTAGTTGTGCAGCACCGCCTGCATCATCGTCAGCTTGTAGAAGTCGGTGTCGAGCAGGTTCTGCACGATGCGATCGGCAAACACACTCTCGCTCATAAACGGGGTCTCCAGTTGCGCCGCGCCTTGCGCGGTCTATATCGATGGCGCTAGTGGCGCATATCAGCGGTGGGGATTGCCAGCATTTTTTCAGAACACCGCCGATCCACTGTGGGAGCGGGCTTGCTCGCGAATGCGGTAAACCAGCCACTCTTGCATCGACTGATACACCGCTTTCGCGAGCAAGCCCGCTCCCACAAAAAGGGCCAGGTCAGTTTCAAGCCGGGCTATCGATTTGCGCCAGCATCCATTTGACGAAGTCGCGCACCTTCGGCACTTCCGCCGCGTGTTCCGGATAGGCCAGGTAATAGGCGTCGCTGCTGGGCATGGCGTGTTGCCAGGGTATGACCAGTTTGCCCTCGGCCAATTCCTCCTCCACCAGAAACCGCGGCAGCAGCGCCACACCACAGCCGACTTGTGCGGCCCGAATGCACATATAAAAGGTCTCGAAACGCGGCCCGTGGTAGCTGTGTTCGGTGTGGTAGCCCTGACTGTCGAACCAGTCGTGCCAAGCCTGAGGGCGCGAAGCATTTTGCAGCAACACCAGATCGGTGAGTTGCGTCGGGTCAGTGAATGGCGTGTCGGGCAGGCTACCGGGTGCACAGACCGGCACCAGTTCTTCGCCGAACAGTTTCAGGCATTCCGTGCCCGGTCGCGATGCCTGGCCGAAATAGAACGCCAGATCGCTACGCCCCTGTAACAGATCATCCGCCTCTTGCTCGTTGCACAAATCCAGATGAATCGACGGGTGGCGCAGGCGCCAGCCTTTCAGGCGCGGCACCAGCCAGCGCGCGCCGAAGGTCGATGGCGTGGAGACACGCAGGACTTCGGTCTCGCCGCCGTAGGAACGCAGGTAATGGGTCGACATTTCCACCTGAGAAAGGATTTTCCTGACTTCCACCAAGTACAAATCCCCGGCCGGCGTCATTTGCAAGCGGCGACGCACGCGGCGGAACAGCAAGTGCTGCAACAATTCTTCAAGCTGAGCGACCTGCTTGCTCACCGCACTCTGGGTCAGGTTCAGCTCTTCGGCGGCGCGGGTGAAACTCAGGTGCCGGGTCACCGCTTCGAAGCACTGCAACGCAGTGATTGAGGGCAAGTGGCGTTTGTTCAGCATGGCCAGTCCTTTTTATTGTCTTTCTACACGCAGCATGAATAAACGGAATGATATCTGGCGTAAAGGTCGTTTGTTGCATTGCCCTGGTGACGCTACAACTAAAGGCCTGCCCGGCCATGGAAAGAATGGCCGCACACCTACTGTTTTTGTGTAAGGAGAGACCCATGGTTGCCGCATTGCTTGATCGTCTGGGGGTAAACCCGGCCCTGTACCAGAACGGCAAAGTGCCGGTGCATTCGCCTGTCGACGGCAGCTGCATTGCCTCGGTGAACTGGGAAGGCGCCGCCGAAGTCGAGCAGCACATCAGTCGCGCCGATCATGCATTCGAGCAGTGGCGCAAGGTACCGGCACCGCGTCGCGGCGAGCTGGTGCGTCAATTCGGTGAAGTGCTGCGCGAATACAAGAACGATCTGGGCGAGCTGGTTTCCTGGGAAGCCGGCAAGATCACCCAGGAAGGTCTGGGTGAAGTGCAGGAGATGATCGACATCTGCGACTTCGCCGTCGGCCTGTCGCGCCAGTTGTACGGTCTGACCATCGCCTCCGAGCGACCGGGCCACCACATGCGTGAGACCTGGCATCCGCTCGGCGTGGTCGGGGTGATCAGCGCGTTCAACTTTCCGGTCGCGGTGTGGGCGTGGAACACCACGCTGGCGCTGGTCTGCGGCAACCCGGTGGTGTGGAAACCCTCAGAGAAAACTCCGCTGACGGCGCTGGCCTGTCAGGCGCTGTTTGATCGCGTAGTGAAGAATTTCAGCGATGCACCGGCGAGCCTTTGCCAAGTAGTGATCGGCGGTCGCGATGCCGGCGAAGCGCTGGTCGATGATCCGCGTGTCGCCCTGATCAGCGCCACCGGCAGCACGCGCATGGGCCGCGAAGTAGCGCCGAAAGTCGCCGCGCGCTTCGCCCGCAGCATTCTCGAACTGGGCGGTAACAACGCGATGATCCTCGCCCCGAGTGCCGATCTGGACATGGCCGTGCGCGCGATTCTGTTCAGCGCCGTCGGCACCGCCGGGCAACGCTGCACGACCTTGCGTCGACTGATCGCTCACGAATCGGTCAAGGAAGAAATCGTCACGCGCCTCAAGGCTGCCTACTCGAAAGTGCGCATCGGCCATCCGCTGGAAGGCAATCTGGTCGGCCCGCTGATCGACAAGCACAGCTTCGAAAACATGCAGGATGCGTTGGAGCAGGCACTGAGCGAAGGCGGGCGTGTGTTCGGCGGCAAGCGTCAACTGCAAGAGCAGTTTCCCAACGCCTATTACGTTTCGCCGGCCATCGTCGAAATGCCCGAGCAGAGCGACGTGGTCTGCAGTGAAACCTTCGCGCCGATTCTTTACGTGGTCGGCTACAGCGATTTTGAAGAAGCGCTGCGCCTGAACAATGCCGTGCCGCAAGGCCTGTCATCGTGCATCTTCACCACCGACGTGCGCGAGGCCGAGCAGTTCATGTCGGCGGTCGGCAGCGACTGTGGGATTGCCAACGTCAACATTGGCCCGAGCGGCGCCGAAATTGGCGGCGCGTTTGGTGGCGAGAAAGAGACTGGCGGCGGTCGCGAATCCGGCTCCGATGCCTGGCGCGCGTACATGCGCCGGCAGACCAACACCGTCAACTATTCGCTGGAATTGCCGTTGGCGCAGGGCATTACCTTCGATTGACAAGGGAAGATCCCCTGTAGGAGTGAGCCTGCTCGCGATAGCAATCTGTCAGTCAGCATTGATGTTGAATGTGCCGACGTCATCGCGAGCAGGCTCACTCCTACATTGATTTGTGTGTTTGTTGGGTTTCTGTTGGAGTCTGGCAATGCCGTTACGCGAAGAATGTCTGTGGGAAAAGCTCACGCCACAACGGCCGGATAATTCGGCGCTCAGGGGCGAGGTCAAGGTCGATGTCTGCGTGATCGGCGCCGGGTTCACCGGGTTGTCGGCGGCGCTGCATCTGTTGGAAAAAGGTAAAAGCGTCTGCGTGCTGGAGGCTCATCGCGCAGGGAACGGCGGCTCCGGGCGCAACGTCGGGCTGGTCAATGCCGGCATGTGGATTCCACCGGACGAGATCGAAGCCGGTTTTGGCGAGGCGATCGGCAGTCAGCTCAACCGCATGCTCGGCGCGGCGCCGGCGCTGGTGTTCAGCCTTGTGGACAAGTACGGCATCGATTGCCAGTTGCGCCGCGAAGGCACCTTGCACATGGCGCACAACGCCAAGGGCGAGGCGGACTTGCGCAGTCGCGAGCAGCAATGGAAACGCCGTGGCGCGCCGGTTGAATTACTCACCGGCAAGGCCTGCGAACAAGCCACCGGCACGCAGAAGATCGCCGCCGCGCTGCTGGATCGCCGCGCCGGCACGCTCAATCCGATGGCGTATGTCACCGGCCTGGCGAACGCGGTCATCGGTCTCGGCGGGCAGATGTTCGACCATTCTGCTGTGACTCGACTCGAACGCGTCGGCCAGCAATGGTCGGTGCAGACCGGGCAGGGTTCGGTGCTCGCCGAACAAGTGGTCATCGCCTCCAATGCCTACACCGAAGGCGACTGGACCGAGCTCAAGCGCAATTTTTTCCCCGGTTATTATTATCAGGTCGCCTCGGTGCCGCTCACCGAGGACGCCGCGCAGGCAATTCTTCCCGGCGGGCAGGGCTCGTGGGATACCCGTCAGGTGCTGAGCAGCATTCGTCGCGACAAGGACGGCCGTCTGTTACTCGGCAGTCTGGGCAATGGCAACCAGAAACCGACCTGGTTTCTCAAGGCCTGGGCCGACCGGGTGCAGCAACATTACTTCCCCAATCTGAAGCCGGTCGAGTGGGAATGCACCTGGACCGGGCGCATCGCATTTACCCCTGATCATCTGATGCGCCTGTTCGAACCGGCGCCTGGGCTGGTGGCCGTTACCGGTTATAACGGTCGTGGCGTGACGACCGGCACCGTGGTTGGCAAGGCCTTCGCCGATTACCTGTGCAATGGCGATCCACAAGCACTGCCGATTCCCTTTGCACCGATGCAGCCCTTGGCGGGCGCTGGCCTGCGCAGTTGCCTGTACGAGGCCGGATTTTCGCTGTACCACGCGGGCCAGTGCCTGCGCATTGTCATTTGAGTGTTGAAATTTGTTGCTGCGAGCGGCGCTTTTGCATCGAGCGACTAGCCTGTAATGGTGCGGGTTGTAGCAGTCTCGCACCAGCAGTGTGCAGTTCGGTGACGCGGGCTGTTACAGGCTGGTTGCACGTCGTTTGCCGCTGCGGTTGCAATGATGGCGTGTGCGGGTTGCGCCTGAAAAAATAAATGGTTTCACCTTCCGCGGTTTAGACGGTTGCACGCCCAATGAAAATGGGAACGAAACAGTCGAAATAACAACAACACAGCGACTTTTTGCCGAATAAAAAACCGATGGCACGGGCCTTGCTCTGAGCTTTGAGTGAAGTGAAGTCGCAGTGCCAACTAAAAAAAACCTTGGAGCACCACCTCATGTCCCAGACGTTTTACAAGAAAGGCTTTCTGGCCCTCGCAGTGGCTACTGCGCTGGGTGTTTCTGCGTTTGCTCAAGCTGATATCAAGATCGGTGTAGCGGGTCCGATGACCGGTGCCAACGCGGCATTTGGCGAGCAGTACATGAAGGGTGCACAGGCGGCGGCCGACGCGGTCAACGCGGCAGGTGGTGTCAACGGGGAAAAAATCGTCCTGGTCAAGGGCGATGACGCCTGCGAACCGAAGCAGGCGGTGACGGTCGCCAAAGACCTCACCAACCAGAAAGTCGCCGGCGTGGTCGGTCACTTCTGCTCCTCCTCGACCATTCCCGCGTCGGAAATCTACGACGAAGCCGGGATCATCGCGATCACCCCGGGCTCGACCAACCCGCAAGTCACCGAGCGTGGCTTGAGTGCCATGTTCCGTATGTGCGGGCGTGACGACCAGCAAGGCATCGTTGCCGGCGACTACATCGTCGACATGCTCAAAGGCAAAAAGGTTGTCGTGCTGCACGACAAGGACACCTACGGCCAAGGCCTGGCGGACGCCACCAAGGCACAGCTGGAAAAACGCGGCGTCAAGCCGGTGCTGTACGAAGGCCTGACCCGTGGCGAGAAAGACTTCAGCACCATCGTCACCAAGATCCGTGGCGCTGGCGCCGATGTCGTCTACTTCGGTGGCCTGCACCCGGAAGCCGGTCCACTGGTTCGTCAACTGCGTGAGCAAGGCCTCAAAGACGTCAAGTTCATGTCCGATGACGGCATCGTTACCGACGAACTCGTCACCACCGCTGGCGGCCCGCAATTCACCGATGGCGTGCTGATGACCTTCGGCGCCGACCCGCGCCTGCTGCCAGACAGCAAAACCGTAGTGGACGCGTTCCGCAAGGCCGGTACCGAGCCTGAGGGCTACACCCTGTATGCCTACGCTTCGGTGCAAACCCTGGCGGCAGCGTTCAACGGTGCCAAGAAGAACGACGGCGAAGCGGCTGCCAAGTGGCTCAAGGCCAACCCGGTGAAAACCGTGATGGGCGAGAAGACCTGGGATGCCAAGGGCGACCTGAAAGTCTCCGACTACGTGGTTTACCAGTGGGACAAGGATGGCAAATATCACCAGCTGGAAAAGCAGAAGTAAGGGCTGAGGCGATCATCTGATCACCACGGTTCCTTTGTAGGAGTGAGCCTGCTCGCGATAGCGGTTGAGCATTCAACACCTGTGTTGCCTGTCAGTCCGCAATCGCGAGCAGGCTCACTCCTACAGGGGACGGTGGCGGCTGATGATCGCTCTCCGACATTGCTCCGACGTACATCTGTATTTTTCCTAGAAGAACCGCGCGCCCCGGTGCGCAGGTTCTCACTGCGTGAGATTGCGTTATGGATGGTATTTTCCTGCAGCAACTGGTCAATGGCCTGACCCTCGGGTCGGTCTATGGCCTGATCGCCATCGGCTACACAATGGTCTACGGCATCATCGGCATGATCAACTTCGCCCACGGCGAGGTTTACATGATTTCCGCTTACCTGGCGGCAATCAGTCTGGCTCTGCTGGCGTACTTCGGTATCGAATCCTTCCCGCTGCTGATGCTCGGCACGTTGATCTTCACCATCGTCGTCACGGCGGTGTATGGCTGGGTCATCGAGCGAGTCGCCTACAAACCCCTGCGCAACTCCACCCGGCTGGCGCCGCTGATCAGCGCCATCGGTATTTCGCTGATTCTGCAGAACTACGCGCAGATCGCCCAAGGCGCCAAACAACAGGGCGTGCCTACGCTGCTGACCGGTGCCTGGCGTGTTGAAGTCGGAACCGGCTTCGTGCAACTGACCTACACCAAAGTCTTCATCCTGATCGCCGCGTTCGTCGGCATGGGTCTGCTGACCTACATCATCAAATACACCAAGCTCGGCCGCATGTGCCGCGCGACCCAGCAAGACCGCAAGATGGCCTCGATCCTGGGGATCAACACCGACCGGGTAATTTCCTATGTGTTCATCATCGGTGCAGCCATGGCGGCACTGGCCGGCGTACTGATCACCATGAACTACGGCACGTTCGACTTCTATGCCGGCTTCATCATCGGCATCAAGGCGTTCACCGCGGCGGTCCTCGGTGGTATCGGTTCACTGCCCGGCGCGATGCTCGGCGGGATCATTCTCGGCATCTCCGAGTCGCTGTTCTCCGGTCTGGTCAACTCCGACTACAAAGACGTGTTCAGCTTCTCGCTGCTCGTCCTCGTACTGGTCTTCCGGCCGCAGGGCCTGTTGGGCCGTCCTCTTGTGTCGAAGGTGTAAGCGATGTCTGCAACCACTGAAAAATCCATCGATATCAAAAAAAGTCTGGTCGAGGCGATTCTGGCTGGCCTGATTGCGCTGATCGTGTTCGGGCCGATTGTCGGTGTCGTACTTGACGGTTACAGCTTCAACCTCGAAGCGACCCGCGTGGCGTGGATCATAGCCATCGTCATGGCCGGTCGCTTTGCCCTCAGCCTGTTCCTGCAAACGCCCAAGGGCCTGAAGATCCTCGACGGATTCGAGAGCAGCGGCTCCGGTGTGCACGTGCTGCCGGCGGATTACAAATCGCGGCTGCGCTGGATCATCCCGCTGATCATTGTGCTGGCGATCATCGTGCCGTTTGTTTCCAACTCCTACCTGCTCGGCGTGGTCATCCTCGGTTTGATCTACGTGCTGCTGGGGCTGGGGCTGAACATTGTGGTCGGTCTGGCCGGCCTGCTCGATCTGGGTTACGTGGCGTTTTACGCCATCGGCGCCTACGGTCTGGCGCTGGGTTACCAGTATCTGGGCCTGGGATTCTGGACGGTGCTGCCATTGGCAGCGATCACGGCGGGCCTGGCCGGTTGCATTCTGGGTTTCCCGGTGTTGCGCCTGCACGGTGACTATCTGGCAATCGTGACCCTGGGCTTCGGTGAAATCATTCGTCTGGTGCTCAACAACTGGCTGTCGCTGACGGGCGGACCGAACGGCATGCCGGCGCCACTGCCGACCTTCTTCGGTCTGGAGTTCGGCAAGCGCGCGAAGGATGGCGGGGTGCCGTTTCACGAGTTCTTCGGCATCGCCTACAACCCCGACGTGAAGTATTACTTCATCTACGCGGTGTTGTTCCTGGTGGTGCTGGCGGTGCTGTACGTCAAGCATCGCCTGGTGAAAATGCCGGTCGGCCGCGCCTGGGAAGCCCTGCGTGAGGACGAGATCGCCTGTCGCTCGATGGGCCTCAACCACGTACTGGTCAAACTCTCGGCGTTTACCATCGGTGCGTCGACGGCGGGTCTGGCCGGGGTGTTCTTCGCCACCTACCAAGGTTTCGTCAACCCGACCTCGTTTACCTTCTTCGAATCGGCGCTGATTCTCGCCATCGTCGTGCTCGGCGGCATGGGCTCGACCATCGGTGTGGTCATCGCCGCATTCGTGCTCACCGTCGCTCCGGAACTGCTGCGCGGCTTCGCTGAATACCGCGTGCTGCTGTTCGGCATTCTGATGGTGTTGATGATGATCTGGCGACCACGCGGGCTGATCCGCATCAGCCGCACCGGGGTCAAACCACGCAAAGGTGCCATTCACTACGAGAGGACTGCGCCATGAGTGAAGTCGTACTCTCTGTTGAAAAACTGATGATGCATTTCGGCGGCATCAAGGCCTTGAGTGATGTCAGCCTGAAGGTCAAACGCAACTCGATCTTCGCCCTGATCGGCCCCAACGGCGCCGGCAAGACCACGGTGTTCAACTGCCTGACCGGATTTTATAAGGCCACGGGCGGCAAGATCGAACTCAACGTGCGCGGGCAGTAGACTAACGTCATCCAGTTGCTGGGCGAGTCGTTCAAACCGACCGACTTCGTCTCGCCGAAATCCTTCCTCAGCCGGCTGTATTACAAAATGTTCGGCGGCACCCATCTGGTCAACCGCGCCGGTCTGGCTCGCACGTTCCAGAACATTCGCCTGTTCAAGGAAATGTCGGTGCTGGAAAACCTGCTGGTGGCGCAGCACATGTGGGTCAACCGCAATATGCTCGCCGGCATCCTCAACACCAAGGGCTACCGCAAGGCCGAAAGCGACGCGCTGGATTGCGCGTTCTACTGGCTGGAAGTGGTCGACCTGGTGGACTGTGCCAACCGCCTGGCCGGTGAGCTGTCCTACGGCCAGCAGCGCCGCCTGGAAATCGCCCGGGCCATGTGCACACGGCCGCAGATCATCTGTCTCGACGAACCGGCCGCCGGCCTCAACCCTCAGGAAACCGAAGCGCTGAGCGCGATGATCCGGCTGCTGCGCGACGAGCACGATCTGACCGTGGTGCTGATCGAACACGACATGGGCATGGTCATGAGCATTTCCGATCACATCGTGGTGCTCGACCACGGCATCGTCATCGCCGAGGGCGGGCCGGAAGCGATCCGCAACGACCCGAAAGTGATTGCGGCCTATCTGGGCGCCGACGAAGAGGAACTGGTATGAGCCAAGCGATCCTCGAACTGAAAAACCTCGATGTGTTCTACGGCCCGATCCAGGCGCTCAAAGGCGTTTCGCTGCAGATCAACGAAGGCGAAACCGTCAGCCTGATCGGCTCCAACGGCGCGGGCAAATCGACGTTGTTGATGTCGATCTTCGGCCAGCCACGGGCGGCGGGCGGGCAGATCCTTTATCAAGGCGTCGACATTACCCACAAGTCCTCGCACTACATCGCTTCCAACGGCATCGCGCAATCGCCGGAAGGGCGGCGGGTGTTCCCTGACATGACCGTCGAGGAAAACCTGTTGATGGGCACCATCCCGATTGGCGACAAGTACGCCAAAGAGGACATGCAGCGCATGTTCGAGCTGTTTCCACGGCTCGAAGAACGGCGTACGCAACGGGCGATGACCATGTCCGGTGGCGAGCAGCAAATGCTCGCCATCGCCCGTGCGTTGATGAGCCGGCCGAAGCTGTTGCTGCTCGATGAGCCGAGCCTGGGGCTGGCACCGATCGTGGTGAAGCAGATCTTTGCGACACTGCGTGAGCTGGCGAAAACCGGCATGACGATCTTTCTGGTCGAGCAGAACGCCAACCATGCGCTGAAGTTGTCGGATCGGGCGTACGTGATGGTCAACGGCGAGATTCGCCTGACGGGTACGGGTAAAGAACTGCTGGTGAACGAGGAAGTGCGTAACGCCTATCTGGGCGGACACTGAATTTTCCCGCTGTATACACAGCCCCGGCGACGAAAAGTCCCGGGGCTTTTTTATCCCCAAGCTCGCCACTACCCCCTGTAGGAGTGAGCCTGCTCGCGATAGCGGTGGGTCAGTCACTTCAGATGTTGGCCAATTTACCGCTATCGCGAGCAGGCTCACTCCTACAGGGGAATTGCGCGAGTTCGGAATTGTGGAAAACAAATTCCCCAAGCTGCCAAAGCGCGACATATAGACGCTGCAAACGGCTGTTTTTCCACAGTTTTGACTTGTCCCCGTTTGCTGTGGAGCTGGCTGTGAATAACGTGGGTGTATGTGGTCGCAGGCCTTATGGCGCAAGGCTTTCAGGGTTGTGGTTGTTTTTTGATCAGGCGATTTCAAGCAAGCGTTAGGCGCTATTGTCAACCTTTTTATAGGGCGGCTGACCGGCCTGCTCACGGGTAGTCGAGCCTGTGGATAAGTCTGTGATTAAACTCTGGAAAGACTGCGCTGAGGGCCGTAATTGCTGGCCTCGCGCGATCACGATGTTGAGCCATCGGTCGTGCAAAATGCCATGTCCCGCACATCCATTGCCTCAGGGTCAAGCAAAAAACTTTGCATTTCGCCCGCAAAGCCTTGTGGGGCGCGGCTTGGCGCCGTTGCACTTGCCCCCGAAAACTGTGGAGCAGACTGTGGATAACATGCGTGCACATGGCTACAGGCCACGGTCGCTATGGCGTTGGCGCGGTTGGTCGTTTTTTGTACAGATTGTAGGTGTTGCCCGTGAATGCGAGGGCGGGCATGCTGCCTGCTGATTTTCTATTCCAAGGGCCGCCGCGGTGGCCGAAGCAAGGAGAACACGATGTCCAACACCCTGTTTATCACCGGTGCGACCTCCGGTTTTGGTGAAGCCTGTGCCCGTCGTTTTGCCGAGGCCGGCTGGAAACTGGTGCTGACCGGTCGTCGTGAGGAACGCCTCAATGCCCTGTGTGCCGAACTGTCGAAGCAGACTGAAGTGCACGGTCTGGTTCTCGACGTACGTGACCGCAAGGCGATGGAGGAGGCGATTGCCAACCTGCCGCCATCGTTCGCCAAACTGCGCGGCCTGATCAACAACGCCGGCCTGGCGCTGGGCGTGGACCCGGCGCCGAAGTGCGATCTGGACGATTGGGACACCATGGTCGATACCAACGTCAAAGGTCTGATGTACGCCACCCGCCTGCTGCTGCCGCGCTTGATTGCTCATGGGCGTGGCGCCGGTATCGTCAACCTCGGCTCCATCGCTGGCAACTATCCGTATCCGGGCAGCCACGTGTATGGCGCGACCAAAGCGTTCGTCAAACAGTTCTCGCTGAACCTGCGTTGCGACCTGCAAGGCACCGGCGTGCGGGTCAGCAACATCGAACCCGGCCTGTGCGAAAGCGAGTTCTCGCTGGTACGGTTTGCCGGTGACCAGGAGCGCTATAACGCGACCTATGCCGGTGCCGAGCCGATCCAGCCGCAGGACATCGCCGAGACGATTTTCTGGGTGATGAACACCCCGGCGCACATCAACATCAACAGCCTGGAGCTGATGCCGGTGAGCCAGACCTGGGCCGGGTTTGCCATCGAACGTAACAAAGCCTGATACCTGATCCTGTGGCCAGAGATTGCTCCCGCTGGGGTGCGAAGCGCCTCTGCTCTTCAACTCAGCAAGAAGCAGGGCCTGCTGCGCAGTCCAGCGGGAGCAAGCTCCCTCGCCACATAATCGGGCGAAAACCGCTGATAAGGTAAACTCCCCTCGCAACAACCCCACCGCACCCTGCGGTGTTTCAGGTTTTTCGAGGAGTCAAAGTGAGTAACCGAGGTGAGCAGGCACTGCTCAAACAATCGACACTGCTGATGTTTGCCGTGGCGATCGCCGGGATCGTCACCGGTTTTGTTTCAGGTTCGCAATCCATCCTGTTCGATGGTTTTTTTTCGCTGATCGCAACCTTCATCAAAGTCCTGATGCTGATCACCGCCAGGTTGATCGCCAAACAAAGCAATCAGCGCTTCCAGTTCGGTTTCTGGCACCTGGAACCGATGGTGCTGCTGATCGAAGGCAGTTTCCTGCTGTTGATCGCCATCTACGCGTTTCTCAACGGCGTGTTCGGCATCATCAACGGAGGGCGTGAGATCGAGTTGGGTCTGGTGATCGTTTATGCCGCGGTGTTTACGGTGGTCGAGTTCGCCTATTTCTTCTACGTGCGCCACCGTAATCGCCAACTCAAATCCAGCCTGATCCAGTTCGACAACATCAGTTGGCTGGTCGACGCGATGCTTTCGGTGGGGTTGTTGATCAGTTTCCTTGCGGCGCTGTTGCTCAGGTCCCAGGGGTACGGCGAGTGGGCGGTGTATGTCGACCCGCTGATCCTGATCGTATTGGCGCTGACCATGTTGCCACCGGCGTTCAAGATCCTCGGCCCGGCGTTACGCGATGTGCTGGGGATTGCCCCGGACGTCCTCGATGATCAGGTGCGTCAGGTCATGGACGCAGCGAAGGTCACGCATGGTTTCGACGATTATGTGTCCTACGTGCAAAAGCACGGACGGGCGCGGTTTATCGAGATTCACGTGGTGTTGCCGGCGGATTATTCGCTGAGCAATGTCGGGCAACTGGATGCGTTGCGCGAGGAGATTTCGGCGCAGTTGGGCAAGCCGGATGCGGCGCGGTGGCTGACCATCAGCTTCACAGGCGACAAGAAGTGGATTGCCTGATCTGACCCGGATTTCGGCTGAGAACACAGTTGTGGCGAGGGGATTTATCCCCGCTGGGGCGCGCAGCGGCCCTGAAGAGAGCGGGGCCGCTGCGCAGCCCAGCGGGGATAAATCCCCTCGCCACAGTAAATCCCTTTTGCCATCAGGTCAGCGCAGATATTCAGCCAGTCCGCTATAGCAAGTCGCCAAGTGATATGGCGTGGTCGAGGGCATGTCCTTGCGACTGACCTCGCCGTTTTCATCCCGGCATTCATGCCACCCGCCAGCATGCAGAAACCGCTGCCGCAACGCCTGCAACTGGCGCAACACCACCGCTTCGCTGCCAGCGCGCAACGTCAGCGCGCGCAGGTATTCGGCTTGGGCCCAGATCCGCTGCGTCGAGTCCCTTGGCCGTCCATCACCTTCCAGATCGAGCATCGCCCGCACCGCGCCGCACGATTGCAGCACGCCGTACTGCTCGGTAAAGGCAAACGCTCGATCCAGCGCGCCATGCAGTTTCGAGCCACGCAACAGCGCCGACGATTGCAGCAGGAAATACCACTCGAACTGATGCCCCGGCTCGTACCAGTTATCCACAGCGCCCAGCGGCTTCTCCATCAGCACGCCATATTGCGGATCGACAAAATGCTTGTGCATGGCTGTGCATAACTCAAGCAGCGCCTTTTGCGTCTGCGGGTCTTCACGCACGGCGAGGGTCGCCAGAAAGGCTTCGGCCAGGTGCATCAACGGGTTTTGCAGCGGGCCGGTCTGCAGGGTGATCCAGTCGCGCTCAAGGCATGCTTCGTACAGGCCATCGCCAGTAGCGAAGCGTCGACCGATGATTTCAAGGGCGGCGTTCAACGTCGACTCGACCAGCGGATCGCCGGACTTCTGCCAGAAGTGCGCGCAGGCAAACAGGATGAAAGCGTGGGTATAGAGATCCTTGCGCACGTCCAGCGGTTTGCCCTGGGCATCGATGCTGTAAAACCAGCCACCGTGCTCGGCATCGTGGAAGTGCCGTTGCAAGGACCGGAACAACGCCGCCGCACGGACGTCTGCGTTATCCACAACCCCGATCAGACTGGAAAACAGATACAACTGCCGCGCACAGGCCATCGCCCGGTAGCGTTGCGCTGGCAATGGCTGGTGCGTGGCGTCCAGTGCCTCGTACGGTAGCGCCATGTCGGCGTTCCAGCCCGGGCCTTGCCACAGCGGCACGATCACGTTGAGGAAGTGCTGTTGCACATCGCCGAACAGGGCGGTCAATTCGGGCTGGGTGGTGGAGCGGCAAGCGTGGGGCATGGGCGGGCGTCGTCACGGGCTGGGGCGATTGCGCGACATGGTAGCAGAGCGGCAGCCTGATGAGACGCGGTGTCTGTCAGACCGCCTTCGCGAGCAGGCTCGCTCCCACATTGGATCTGTGGTGCGCACAAAACCTGTGGGAGCGAGCCTGCTCGCGAAGAGGCCAGTTCAGACAAAAAAATTAGCCTGCGAGCAACCACACCCCAGTCGCCGCCGACGCAGCCCCGGCCAGGCGCACCAGCGGCGCCGCTGCCTGCGGCAACACGCGAACCACGCCATAACCGACCGCATGCAACACCGCCGTCGCCACAACAAACCCGGCCGCATACGCCCACGGATTGCTCATCTGCGGCAACTCCAGCCCGTGCGCCACGCCATGGAACAGTGCAAACAGCGCCGTCGCTGCCACTGCCATCACCAGCGGCGGACGCACCGCCAGTGCCACGGCCAGGCCCAGCGCCAATACCGAAGCGGCGATCCCGCTCTCCAGCGCCGGCAACTCAAGCCCTTCAAAACCGAGCAAACCGCCCAGCAGCATGGTGCCGACAAAAGTGCACGGCAGCGCCCAGCGCGCCGCGCCTTGTTGCTGCGCCGCCCATAAACCGACGGCCAGCATTGCCAGCAAATGGTCGAGCCCGCCGATCGGGTGGCCGATGCCCGCGAGGAGGCCGCTGTCGCCATGCCCCGGATGAGCAAAGGCCAGCGCCGGTGTCAGCAGCAGCGCCGCAGCGCCAAGAAGGTGTTTGAGTGTCATGGCTAAGCTTCCTTGTGATAACTGAAATCAGGCCGCAGTCAGCAGACCCTGGCGTTCGATGAAGGCAATGATCTCGTCCAGGCCCTGACCGGTTTTCTGGTTGCTGAACACGAACGGCTTGCCGTTGCGCATGCGCCGGGTGTCGCTGTCCATCATTTCCAGCGAGGCGCCCACCAGTGGCGCGAGGTCGATCTTGTTGATCACCAGCAAGTCGGATTTGCAGATGCCCGGCCCGCCCTTGCGCGGCAGCTTGTCGCCGGCGGAAACGTCGATCACATAAATGGTCAGGTCGGACAACTCCGGGCTGAAGGTCGCCGAGAGATTGTCACCGCCCGACTCCACCAAAATCAGATCCAGCCCCGGAAAACGCCGGTTCAGTTGATCGACCGCTTCGAGGTTGATCGACGCGTCTTCGCGGATCGCCGTGTGCGGGCAGCCGCCGGTTTCCACGCCGATGATGCGCTCGGGCGCGAGGGCTTCGTTGCGCACCAGAAAGTCGGCGTCCTCGCGGGTGTAGATGTCGTTGGTGACCACGGCAAGGTTGTAGCGCTCGCGCAGTGCCAGGCACAAAGCCAGGGTTAATGCGGTCTTGCCGGAACCGACCGGGCCGCCGATGCCGACGCGCAGAGGTTGGGTGTGCATTTTATTCTCCAAAACAAAGGGCCTAAGAGCGGAAGAGCCGGCTGTACTGGCGCTCATGGGCCATGCACGCCAGCGACAGGCCGAAAGCGGCGCTGCCGATGTGTTCGGGGTCGATTCGGGTGGCGCCCTGCTGTGCCTGTTGCAACAGCGGCAGCAGTTCGCTGGTCAGGCGCTGAGCGGCTTGCTGGCCCAGTGGCAGGGTTTTCATCAGCACGGCGAGCTGGTTTTCCAGCCAGCTCCACAGCCATGCGGCGAGAGCGTCCTGTGGGCTGATACCCCAGGCGCGCGCGGCCAAGGCCCAGCACAGGGCCAGATGCGGTTCGATGATCTGTTCGAGAAAGTCGCGAGCGGGCGCGTCGAGTTCCGGTAGACCGTTGAGTAACTGCTGCAACGAATAGCCCATCTGGCGGCTCTCCAGATGCAATTCGCGAGTTTCGCGGCTGGCACGGTGGCTCTCGCAGAGTTGCCGCAGTTCGGCCCAGTCTTCGTCCGCCGCCGCCTGACAATGCGCCAGCAATAACGGTGCTTCGAAGCGCGCGAGATTCAGCAGCAGTTGGTCGCTGATCCAGCGTCGCGCGCTGTCCGGGTTGTTCACCCGGCCGTTATCCACCGCCATTTCCAGGCCTTGGGAATAGCTGTAGCCGCCAATCGGCAGCTGTGGACTGGCCAGACGCAGCAGCGCCCAGGCCGGATTCACAGGCGCACGCCGAACTGGTGGAGTTTCGGCGCGTAATTGAAATCTTCGTCGCCGTGGCGTGAATGATGATGGCCGCCCCCATAGGCGCCGTGCTCCGGCTGGAAGGGCGCCTCGATGGCTTCGGCCTGTGCGCCGAGTTGTTCGAGCATCGCCTTGAGCACGTAATCGTCGAGCAGCCGCAGCCAGCCGTCACCGACTTGCAGGGCAACGTGACGGTTGCCCAGGTGGTACGCCGCGCGAGTCAGTTCAAACGCGTTGGCGCAGGTCACATGCAGCAGTTGTTCAGGGCGCGCGCAGACGCGGACGATGCGGCCGTCCTCGGCCTGTAGGCACTCGCCGTCATACAGCGGCGGCTGACCGCGCTCCAAAAACAACCCGACGTCTTCGCCCTCGGCACTGAAACAGCGCAAACGGCTTTTGCTGCGCGCGTCGAAGGTCAGGTGCAATTCGGCGGCCCAGACGGGTTGAGGGTCGATTCTGCGGTGAATCACCAGCATCGGGAAGCTTCCGGCAATGGACAATGCTCAGGCTAGAGCAAGGGCCGCGCCAATCCGACGGGACGTAGGAAATGGCTGTCGGCGTGCGCTTGATCTTTCAACAGGCGGGAGAATTCTGGAAGGTTTTGGTGCATGAAGAATATGTCATGCACCAAATCGAGGCCATGCCGCTGCACCCTTGTAGGAGTGAGCCTGCTCGCGATAGCGGTTTATCAGTCAAGTATTCGTGGACTGACCGACCGCTATCGCGAGCAGGCTCACTCCTACAGGGGGGATTTGCGGTGTGTGGTAGAGAAGGGGGTTACTCGGTACTGCCCAGCCCTTGCCAGTGCTTGAGGCCGATAAAGATGAAGCGCAGTTGTTGGGTGATCTTTGCCTGGGGCGTCAGGTGCTCCGGCAGGGCGGCGGCGGGTGGGTCGATGATGTCCGGCAGGGTGGCGAACACCGATTTGACGATCAGGTCGGCCACCACGCTCAGACCGGCGGGGTCCAGGTGCTGGAGCTTGGGCATCAGGGTCAGGTCGGCGGCCAGGTCGGCACTGATGTTTTCGCGCAAGCGCCCGATGGCCTGGCGCACCGGCAGCGAGCCGCCGTACTGCTCACGCGCCAGAAACAGAAATTGCGAGCGGTTGGCGCTGACCACATCAAGAAAAATCCGCACCGAGGCATCGATGATGCCGCCCATGACGAATTCGTTGTGGCGCACCAGGCGGATGGTTTCGCGGAAGGTCTGGCCGACTTCGCTGACCAGCACCAGGCCAAGTTCGTCCATGTCGGTGAAATGGCGGTAAAAACCGGTGGGCACGATCCCGGCGGTTTTGCTCACTTCGCGCAGGCTCAGGCTGCCGAATCCTCGGCCGCTTTCCATCAGGTGGCGGGCAGCGTCCATCAGGGCGTTGCGGGTCTGTTGTTTCTGTTCGGCGCGGGGCAGCATCGCAGGGTGTTCTTCGACAGGACAAGCGCCGCACTCTAGCAAATCGGCTTTATCGGCGTCGAACGGGAGAAGGTGGCGCGCAGGATTTTACGGGGTTTGAAAAGTCAAAAGCCCAATCCGGTGATTGGGCTTTTTTGCCAGGCCGCCATGGGCTTAGCTCAATTGGCTGTTGCGTTCGATCACACGGTCACCACCGCCTTCGGCGAGTGCTTGACCCAGTGGGGTTTTATCGAAGCCGTCATCCGCCAGGGTCTGGCCTTGAGGAGTACGGTCGCTGCCATCAGATGCGAGCGTCTGACCTTGTGGGGTGCGGTCGCTACCGTCGGATGCCAGAATCTGGCCTTGTGGCGTGCGATCGGAACCGTCTTGAACCAGGCCTTTTTCTTCCAGGCGATCACGACCGCCTTCAGCCAGGGTCTGACCTTGTGGGGTACGGTCAGAGCCGTCCGCAGCAACGGTCTGGCTGAATACCGAGTGGCTGGTTTTCACTTGTGGGGTTGCCTGATCGGCAGCCGGCAGGGCAAAAGCGGTACTGGCTAACATCGACAGGGTAAGGCTGAGCAGTAATTGGCGTTTCATGATGGGTTGCTCCTTGGGAGGGCGATAAAGTGGGTACGGAGGCAATGCTACTCTCGATAAGTCGATATAAAAGTTCATAAACGCAATGGTAATAATCAACAGAATTGATTGTTCTGCGGGGAGGCTCTAGATCGGGCCTTTGCGGGCGACGGTTGTGCACCGTCGTGGGTATTTTCGACTCACTCGCGCCTCGCAAATGTGCGGGTTGCGGTAACACACCTAGACCGATCGGTCAGATTTGCCGCGCTGTTTATGGCTTAAACTGCCTTTGGATAAAACCTGCGGGCCTTTCGCCAGTCACAGACTGCATAAGGGCCGCTTCGGTCTGCCGTTTTAGCTGTGCGTCGGGGTTGGCGTGCGGTCGTGATCAGGAGCTTTGTGCATGACGCGCACTGGAAAAATCTTCAGCTGGACCTTCGCCATTTTCGCGCTGCTGCTGGCAGCGCTGATTCTGATTATCGTGTTTTTCGACTGGAACCGGATCAAGCCGACCATCAACGCCAAAGTGTCGGAAGAACTGCATCGGGCGTTCGCCATCAACGGCAATCTCGCGGTGATCTGGCAGCGCGAGCCGGAGGAGGGCGGCTGGCGCGCCTGGGTACCGTGGCCGCATGTGGTCGCCGAGGACTTGAGCCTGGGCAATCCGGACTGGTCGAAACAGCCGCAAATGGTCACGCTGAAACGGGTCGAGCTGCGCATCTCGCCGCTGGCCTTGCTGGCGCAGCGCGTGGTGATTCCGCGGATCGACCTGACCGAGCCGAATGCCCAGCTGCAACGCCTGGCCGATGGCCGGGCCAACTGGACGTTCACGTTCGACCCCAAGGACCCGAATGCCGAGCCGTCAAACTGGGTGGTGGACATTGGCGCGATCGGATTCGACAAGGGCCACGTGACCCTCGACGATCAGACGCTCAAGACCGATCTCGATGTGTTGATTGATCCGCTCGGCAAACCGATTCCGTTCAGCGAGATTGTCGGCGACAAAGCGGCAAAAACCGCTCAGGACAAGGGCGGCGCACCACAGGATTACGCCTTTGCGCTCAAGGTCAAAGGTCGATACCACGGGCAGAATCTGACCGGGCAGGGCAAGATCGGCGGCTTGCTGGCGTTGCAGGACGCGAGCAAGCCGTTCCCGTTGCAGGCGCAGGCGAAAATCGGCGACACGCGTATCGAACTGGCCGGCACCTTGACCGATCCGCTCAACCTCGGCGCCCTCGACCTGCGCCTGAAACTGGCTGGCGACAGCCTCGGCAATCTCTACCCGCTGACCGGCGTGACTCTGCCGGACACACCGCCGTACTCCACCGACGGTCATCTGATCGCCAAACTGCATGAACCGGGCGGTGCGACATTCACCTATGAAAAATTCAACGGCAAAATCGGCGACAGTGACATTCATGGCGATCTGACTTATGTCGCCAGTCAGCCACGGCCAAAGCTCAGTGGTGCGCTGCTGTCCAATCAACTGCTGTTCGCCGACCTCGCACCGCTGATTGGTGCCGACTCCAACGCCGAGCAAAAAGCCCGTGGCGGTGCGAGCAAGCAACCGGCGGACAAGGTGCTGCCGGTCGAAGAGTTCAAGACCGACCGCTGGCGCGCCATGGACGCCGATGTCGAATTCACCGGCAAGCGCATCGTTCACAGCGAAAAGCTGCCGTTCAACGACCTCTATACCCACCTGAAACTCAACGATGGCGAGCTCAGCCTCGAACCGCTGCGCTTCGGCGTGGCCGGCGGCACGCTGGATGCGCAGATCCGCCTCAATGGCCGCACCGAGCCGCTGGAAGGCCGGGCGCGATTGACCGCACGCAAATTCAAGCTCAAGGAGCTGTTCCCGACGTTCGAGCCGATGCAGACCAGTTTCGGTGAACTGCACGGCGATGCCGATATCAGCGGTCGCGGCAACTCCGTGGCCAGGTTGCTCGGCAGTGCCAACGGTAGCCTGAAGATGCTGATCAATGACGGCGCGATCAGTCGTGAACTGATGGAGTTGGCCGGGCTCAACGTCGGTAACTATGTGGTCGGCAAAATCTTTGGCGACAAGGAAGTGAAGATCAACTGCGCGGCGGCCGACTTCGACATCAAGACCGGCCTGGCGACGACGCGCCTGTTTGTGTTCGACACCGAGAACGCGATCATCTACGTCGACGGCACGGCGAACATGGCCACCGAGCAACTTGACCTGACGGTGACGCCGGAGTCCAAGGGCTGGCGCCTGATCTCGCTGCGGTCGCCGTTGTATGTGCGCGGCAAGTTCATCAAGCCGGATGCGGGCGTCAAAGCCGTGCCGTTGATGCTGCGCGGGGCGGGGATGGTCGCGCTGGGCGTGATCGCGGCACCGGCGGCGGGCTTGTTGGCGCTGGTCGCGCCGAGCGGCGGCGAGCCGAATCAGTGTGCGCCGTTGCTCGAGCAGATGAAGCAGGGCAAGGCGCCTGTGACTGTTAAACCCAGCAAGTAATGGGGCGCCTGTAGAGGCCCCTTCGCGAGCAAGCCCGCTCCCACATTCGAATGCATTCCTTCAGTTGAAAGGTGATCAAATGTGGGAGCGAGCCTGCTCGCGAATGCGGCCTGACTGGCGTTACAAATCTTTCAGAATGTCCGCCATGTCATCGGCATGCTCTTCTTCCTCGGCCAAAATGTCTTCGAAGATGCGCCGGGTGGTCGGGTCCTTGTCGCCCAGGTACTGGATGATCTCGCGGTAGCTGTCGATGGCGATGCGCTCGGCGACCAGGTCCTCGTAGACCATCTCTTTCAAGGTATTGCCGGCCACGTATTGCGCGTGGGACAGCTGGCTCAACAGGTCGGGGTTGAATTCGGGCTCGCCGCCCAGTTGCACAATGCGTTCGGCCAGGCGATCGGCGTGCTCGGCTTCCTGATTGGCATGCTCGAGAAACTCATCGGCAGCGACGTTGGCTTTCAGGCCGTTGGCCATGAAATAGTGGCGCTTGTAGCGCAAGGTGCAGACCAGTTCGGTGGCCAGCGATTCATTGAGCAGGCGCAGCACCTCTTCCCGGTTGGCACTGTAACTCTCGGTGACCGCGCCGTTTTCCACGTGTTGTCGGGCGCGCTCACGCAGGGTTTGAACATCAGACAAATGCAGGTCACTCATTTCATTCTCCTGGAGGCTAATCCGTCAGGCGCCACGTTCTGCTGACGCGGTCGCTACCCAGGTTGTGATTCCTGCGCGCCGGGAAAAGTTTTATCGGTTTTATGCCGGGTTCCCTGCGGTAGCGGCCGAAGGCTGCGCTCTTGGCGTCAGCCCAGACAACCGCGCCTCGTCCTGCAGCCAGCGAAAAAATGCGCGTACCGGCGGATGCCGTTCCCGCCCCGGCACGCAGAGCGCGCTGTAACCGGCGCCGTCGACCTGTACTTCACCGCGGTAGGGCATCAGCAAACCGCTGGCGACGCTTTCCGACACCAGAACATTGCTCGCCAGCACCAGGCCCTGGCCGGCGATGGCCGCTTGCAGTGCGTAATGTTCCTCATCGTATTCGCGGTTGACCGGCTGCTGATCGAGCCAGCGCTCGCCGGCCTTGGCGCACCACGCTTGCCAGCCGTGCGCATAAAGTCTGGAGTTGTGCCAGCGCACGCTGATCAGCGTCGGCGTGCGTCGCGCGGCCAGCGCCACTTGCTCGGGCGAGCCGTACACCGCGAACGACTCATCGAACAGGCACAGGCCATAGAGGTTCGGGTAATCATCGAGGCTGTAGCGCAGGACCAGATCGACACTGGCGTCCTGATGCAGGTCGATGACTTCGCAATGGGTGTCGATGCGCACATTGATGTGCGGATGTTGCGCATAAAACCGGCCGAGGCGTGGCACCAGCCACAGCGCCGCAAACGCCGCCGTGGTCGACAGCGTCAGGCTGCTGCCGCTGCGGTGGGGGCGCAGGGTGTCGACGCTCTGCGCCACTTCCAGCAGGGCGCCGTGCAGGCTGCGAAACAGCCGCTCGCCGCCCTCGGTCAGGCGCACCTGACGGGGCAAGCGTTCGAATAGGGCGACGCCGAGCCAGTCTTCCAGCGAGCGAATCTGGTGGGAAATGGCCGTCGGCGTCACCGACAACTCCTCGGCGGCGGCTTTGAAACTGGATAACCGCGAAGCCGACTCGAAGGCGCGCAGGGCGGTCAGGGGCAGCGAGGCAAACATTCAACACTCCATGGATGAAATGAACTCATCCCGACTGACTTTTGCTCATTTGAATAGGGGCAGCTATGAGCTTCAAGCTTCAAGCCACAAGTGGTTTGATTCTAGTCGGAGGAATTATAGATGAGCAGGATTCTTGTGGTTCACGGCAGCCCGCGAGGCGACCGGTCGACTTCGCGGCGTTTGGCGGAGGGTTTTTTGAGCGCTTGGCAGGCGCGCCATCCAGAGGGGCAGATCACCCGTCGGGAGGTCGGCCGAGTGCTGGTGCCGCCGGTCAATGAGGCGTTCGTGGCGGCGGCGTTTTATCCCGAGCCTGACGCGCGTCCGTTGTCGATGCAGGCTGATCTGGCGTTGAGCGATCAACTGGTCGGCGAATTGTTCGAGCATGATCTGCTGCTGATTTCCACGCCGATGTACAACTTCAGTGTGCCCAGCGGCCTCAAGGCCTGGGTGGATCAGATCGTGCGCCTGGGGCTGACTTTCGATCACACGCTGGACAACGGTGTCGCTCAGTACACCCCGTTGCTGCAAGGCAAAAAGGCCTTGATCGTCACCAGTCGCGGTGGCTTCGGCTTTGGCCCGGGCGGCGCGCTTGAGGCGTTGAATCATGCCGATCCGTGGTTGCGCACGGCGCTGGGGTTCGTCGGCATCAACGACGTCAGTGTGGTGGCCGCAGAAGGCGAAGAATCTGCCGAACGCACTTTTGCCGTGTCGGTGGCCGAGGCCGAGCAACGCCTGCTCGACCTGGCCAGGGTGTTCTAGATGGCCTGGCTGTTCTTGCTGATCGCCGCCGGGTTTGAAGTCACTTTTGCCATGGGCATGAAATACGCCGAAGGCTTCACCCGGCCCTGGCCGTCGCTGATCACGGTGGTTGCGGCGGTCGGCGGGATTTACTTTCTGACCCTGGCGATGCGCGACCTGCCGGTGAGCATTGCCTATCCGATCTGGACCGCGATTGGCTCGCTCGGCACGGTGTTCCTCGGATATGCCTTGCTGGGCGAGAGCCTGACCCTGGTCAAACTGCTCTCGGTGGGGCTGATTGTGGCGGGGGTGGTGGGGCTGAAGTAGGCTGCAGGTGAGTTGTCATCATCGGGGTGGATGCTTGGCGGGCGTCTTGCACGTCTTGCAGCCACTCACCGACCACAAGGACGTTTACCCATGTCGACACGTTATCCACTGGTGCTGGTGCCGGGCATGCTCGGATTTGTCCGGCTGCTGCTTTACCCCTACTGGTACGGGATCATCAAGGCGCTGCGCCGTGGTGGTGCGACGGTGATCGCCGTGCAGGTCTCGCCGCTCCATTCGACCGAGGTGCGCGGCGAGCAGTTGCTGGCGCGGATCGACGAAATCCTGCGTGAAACCGGCGCGCTGAAGGTCAACCTGTTCGGCCATAGCCAGGGCGCGTTGACGGCTCGTTACGCTGCTGCAAAACGGCCGGATCTGGTTGCTTCGGTAACCTCCGTGGCTGGCCCCAATCACGGCTCGGAACTGGCCGATTATCTGGAACAACACTACCCCGCCGACAGTGCCAAGGGCCGTCTGCTCGAAGCGCTGCTGCGCTGGGTCGGCTGGCTGATGGCGCTGATGGAAACCGGCTACCACGGGCCGAAACTGCCGGTGGATATCCACGCCTCGCACCAGTCGCTGACCCGCGCGGGCGTGGCGCTGTTCAATCAGCGTTATCCACAGGGCTTGCCGCCAATCTGGGGCGGGCACGGGCCTGAGGAGGTCAATGGCGTGCGCTATTACTCATGGTCGGGGACGTTGCAGCCGGGCAAGACTGATCGTGGCGGCAATCTCTTTGACGGGACGAATCGCAGTTGCCGCTTGTTCGCCAGAACCTTTGTCCGCGAACCGGGGCAGTGCGACGGCATGGTCGGGCGCTACAGCTCGCACCTGGGCACGGTGATCGGCGATGACTATCCGCTGGATCATTTCGACATCGTCAACCAGTCGCTGGGACTGGTCGGCAAGGGCGCGGATCCGGTGCGCTTGTTTGTCGAGCATGCGGCGCGGCTGGAGGCGGCCGGGCTTTGATTCGCTGCTGTGGCGAGGGAGCTTGCTCCCGCTGGACTGCGCAGCAGGCCCCTGCTTTGGATTTTCAAGAGCGGGGCCGCTTCGCGCCCCAGCGGGAGCAAGCTCCCTCGCCACAGGTATGCATCAGGCGATACTGATCTTGCGGCCCAACACCGTGGTCCAGCGCTCAGACAAAACCACCCCGCCCAATGTCAACAAACCGCCCACCAGGTGATACAGCGCCAACTGCTCTTTCAACACCACCGCCGCAATCAACGCCGTAATCAACGGCAGCAGATTGAAAAACAACGTCGTGCGGCTCGGGCCCAGGCGCTGCACAGCCTGCATCCATGCCAGCGGCGCGACCATCGAGGCGAGCAGGCAGGCATACAGCACCAGCGGAATGTTCTGCAGGGTCAGACCGGTTTTCGGCGAAACGGCAAACAACGGAAACAACACCACAATCGCCACCAGCACCTGCAAGTACAGCAGGACCAAGGGCGGCAAACGCAGCTGCCATTTTTTCAGCAAGGTGCTGTAAACCGCGTAGGCGAGGGTGGCGATCAGCATCATCGCGTCACCCAGATTGACCCCGTGCTGCAACAACGCGCCGAGGCTGCCGGACGACACGACCACCAGCACGCCGGCAAACGACAGCACCGCACCGACCAGTGCCCCGGCGGTGAGGCGCTGGCCGAGGCTGATGATCGCCATGGCCAGTGACATCAGCGGCATCAGCGACAGAATGATGCCCATGTTGGTCGCAGTGGTCAGGGTGGCAGCGAAATACGCCAGGCTCTGGTACACGGCCATGCCGAGCACGCCGAGGACGAAAATCCGCCCCAGGTTGGGACGAATCTGCGGCCAGTGCGCAATCACCTGTTTAAGCATGAAAGGGGTAAACAGCAACCCGGCCAGCAGCCAGCGGTAGAAACCGATCTCGGCGGGAAAAATCGCCCCGACGGCCAGTTTGTTGATTACGGTATTACCGGCCCAGATAAAAATCGCCAGCAGGGGAAACGCGTATTGCATGAGTTGAAACCAGTACGTTGATGAAGCGCAATTATCCTCTGTCTGGATGCAGCCCTATACTGCGAACCGGACAACCTGCCTTTGCAACCGGACAGCATGAACAGCAAACACATCGATCTGCTGGATTTCAGCGAACTGCCGTCAGCGGTGTATTTCCGCTATGCCGATTTCAACGCTCACGAGTTCGCCGCGCCGCACCGGCACCCTTGGGGAACGCTGGAGTACGCCGCCCACGGCGTGCTGCACATGGACGTCGGCGGCAGCCGCTTCATGTCGCCCCCGCAGTACGCCGTGTGGGTGCCGCCGCAGGTCGAGCACAGTTTCTACAGCCATCAGCCGGTCAACTATCGCGCGGTGTGTCTGGATCGGCAGGTCTGCGCCGGACTGCCGGCACAGGCCTGCACACTGGCGATCAGTGACATTCTCAAGGCGATTCTCAAGGACTTCGCCGCCCGCGACGTGAAGATACCCGAGCAGGAATCCGACCGGCGTCTGGCCCAGGTGCTGGTCGATCAGTTGCAACAGGCGCCAGTGCATGAGTGTTATCTGCCCTACGCCAGCAGCCCCGGTTTGCTGGCGATTCTCGACGCCTTGCAGGCCGAACCGGGCAGCAATCAGCCGCTGGCGCATTGGGCGGCGCAAGTGCATGTCAGCGAGCGCACGCTGGCGCGGCAGTTTGTCCGTGAACTGGGGATGAGTTTTGGCGAATGGCGTCAACGCTTGCGCTATCTGGCGGCGATCGAGCTCCTTGAGACGGCGCGCAGCGTGCAGGAAATCGCCTTTGATCTGGGCTACAGCAGCGGCTCGGCGTTTATCGCCATGTTCGCCCGGCAGGCCGGCTGTACGCCGGAGCAGTATCGGCGCAGTCACCTGGAAGGCAGGAAGGTGTAACAGGATTTGGCTACACTCCTGCAGAGGCTGCATCCATCGGTGCGGCGACAAGGAGAAAACTCCATGAAGATGTTGCGTGTCCCGTTGTTGATGATTGGTTTGCTCCTGTGTTCCCAGGGTTTCGCCGCCACGGCGCAACAAAACAAGATGACCACCTGCAATGCCGATGCGACCGCCAAGAGCCTCAAGGGCGACGAGCGCAAAGCCTTCATGAGCACCTGCCTGAAAGCGGCGCCTGCGGCCAACGATGGCAAGGTGCTGACGCCGCAGCAGCAGAAAATGAGCACCTGCAATGCCGATGCGAAAACCCAGGCGCTGACGGGGGATGCGCGCAAGGCGTTCATGAGTGATTGCCTGAAAAAGAAATAAGCATTTGAGCCTTGTGGTGAGCGGGCTGGCCTCTTCGCGAGCAGGCTCGCTCCCACATTTGAAATGCATTCCCCTGTGGGAGCAAGCCTGCTCGCGAAAGCGTCGGTGAGCGCACCGCCAATCTCTCACCCGCATATCCCTAGTGCTAACCCCGGATCGCTGGCAGACTGCCCATCCTTTCACGCCGTTCGTTTTGAGGCTGTATGCCAACGTTTTCTGAGCGTCATGTTGTGTTCTGGGTCAGCTGCATCATCATATTTGGCGGTTTGCTGCTGGTGCTGCCACTGCGCTTGCTGCCGAGCCTGTTGGCCGGCTTGTTGGTGTTCGAGCTGGTCAACATGCTCACCCCGCAACTGCAACGGCTGATCGAAGGGCGGCGTGCGCGCTGGCTGGCGGTGGCGTTGCTGGGCACGTTGGTGGTCAGTGTGCTGGCTTTGCTCTTCGCCGGGGCCATCAGTTTTCTTTTGCACGAAGCGGAAAACCCGGGCGCCTCGCTCGATAAATTCATGGGCGTGGTCGACCGCGCGCGCGGGCAGTTGCCGCCGTTCATCGACGCTTATCTGCCGGCCAGCGCGGCGGAGTTTCGCGTGGCGATCGGCGAATGGATGAGCAAACACCTGTCTGACCTGCAACTGGTCGGCAAGGACGCCGCGCACATGTTCGTCACGTTGCTGATCGGCATGGTGCTCGGCGCGATCATCGCCCTGCAGCGCATTCCCGACGTGACCAAGCGCAAGCCCCTGGCCGCCGCACTGTTCGACCGTTTGCATTTGCTGGTGCAGGCGTTTCGCAACATCGTTTTTGCGCAGATCAAGATTTCCCTGCTCAACACCTTCTTCACCGGCATCTTCCTCGCGGTGGTCCTGCCGATGCTGGGCATCAAGCTGCCGCTGACCAAGACCCTGATCGTGCTGACCTTCCTGCTCGGCCTGCTACCGGTGATCGGTAACCTGATATCGAACACGCTGATTACCATCGTCGGCCTGTCGCTGTCGATCTGGGTGGCGATGGCTGCGCTGGGTTATCTGATCTTTATCCACAAGCTCGAATACTTCCTCAATGCGCGCATCGTCGGCGGGCAGATCAGTGCCAAGTCGTGGGAGTTGCTGCTGGCGATGCTGGTGTTCGAAGCCGCGTTCGGCCTGCCAGGGGTGGTGGCGGGGCCGATTTATTATGCGTACCTGAAGAGCGAATTGAAGCTCGGAGGAATGGTGTAAGGCAAAGAATGCAGAGTGAGTGATGACTGTGGCGAGGGGATTTATCCTGTGGCGAGGGGATTTATCCCCGCTGGGCCGCGAAGCGGCCCCGCTCCTGAGCTTGAAAGCAGGGGCCTGCTGCGCAGGCCAACGGGGATAAATCCCCTCGCCACAGGATAAATCCCCTGCCATAAAGCCCCCCCGATATCTGGGGGCGGGATCAGGCCATCGAACCGTAGCGTTTCATGGCATCAATCGCCAAGCCGCTGCCAATGCTGCCAAAGATATTCCCTTCAACATGCCGCGCGTTCGGCAGCATTGCCGAGACGCTGTTGCGCAGCGCCGGAATGCCGCTGGAACCGCCAGTGAAGAACACCGTGTCGACCTGATCGACCGCCACGCCGGCGTCATTCAACAGTTGCGTGACACTGCCGCGCACCCGCTCCAACAGCGCTTCGATCGCCGATTCGAACAGCGCACGCGTCAGCTCGACGCTCAGCCCGGCCTCGATGCGGTCCAGCGGCACGTGGCGGCTGTCGGCGCGGGTCAGTTGAATCTTGGTTTCTTCCACTTCCATCGCCAGCCAGTGGCCGGCACGCTGTTCGATCAATTTGAACAGACGATCGATACCGCCGGTGTCCTCAATGTCGTAACGCATGCTGGCCAGCGCCAGGCTGGTTTTCTGTGAGTACACCGAGTTGATGGTGTGCCAGGTCGCCAGGTTCATGTGGTGGCTGGTCGGCATGTAGGCGCCGCTCTTCATGCGGCTGCCATAACCGAACAGCGGCATCAGGCCTTGCAGGCTCAGTTGCTTGTCGAAGTCGGTTCCACCGATGTGCACGCCGCCGGTGGCGAGGATGTCGTCGTGACGGTTCTCGACACCGCGCCGCTCGGGCGACAGGCGCACCAGCGAGAAGTCGGACGTACCGCCGCCGATGTCGACGATCAGCACCAGCTCTTCCTTTTCGATGGTCGACTCATAGTCGAATGCCGCCGCGATCGGCTCATACTGAAACGACACGTCCTTGAAACCGATTTTGCGCGCCACTTCGACCAGAGTGTCTTCGGCTTCCTGGTCGGCCAGCGGATCGTCATCGACGAAAAACACCGGACGGCCCAGCACCACTTGCTCGAATTCCCGCCCGGCGGTGGTCTCGGCGCGGGCCTTGAGCTGGCCGATGAACAGCCCGAGCAAGTCCTTGAACGGCATGGCCGTGCCGAGAACGCTGGTGTCATGCTTGATCAGCTTGGAGCCGAGCAGGCTTTTCAGCGAGCGCATCAGCCGGCCTTCGTAGCCTTCCAGGTATTCGTGCAGCGCCAGACGACCGTACACCGGGCGGCGCTCCTCGATATTGAAGAAGACCACCGACGGCAGGGTGATCTTGTCGTCTTCCAGCGCAATCATGGTGTCCATGCCGGGGCGCAGCCAGCCGACGGTGGAGTTGGACGTGCCGAAGTCGATGCCACAGGCACGGGCTGGAGAGGCGTCTTTCATGTCTTTCGGTTCCGGTCAAAAAACGGCCGCGCAGTGTATGTCAGTGCGCGCCAGATTCGAAGGCCGGTCATCTGCTATTTCGCGACTGAACCGGTTGAAAATCGCCGGTTCGCCCCAAACTTGCTGGCATGGGCCGGCAGACACACCGGCGGTCGCAAGAACCGCCGTCCACTGCCGATAAACTTCTGCGGCGCCACCCGGTCACAACCTTGAGATCGGTCAACCCGGCACGCGCCAATTGGCGCACGCTGGGACAGGCGCGAAATCGATAACGGATGGTGATCCTTCAATGGACTTCAAAGACTATTACAAGATACTCGGCGTGGAGCCGACAGCCGACGACAAGGCCATCAAGGCGGCCTATCGCAAGCTGGCGCGCAAATACCACCCCGATGTCAGCAAGGAAAAGGACGCCGAGGCCAAGTTCAAGGACGCCTCGGAAGCCTATGAAGCGCTGAAAAGCGCCGACAAGCGCGCCGAATACGACGAACTGCGTCGTTATGGCCAGCACGGTCAGCCGTTCCAGGGGCCACCGGGCTGGCAGAGCCGCGGCGGTTTTGGCGGTGGCGGTGGCGATACCGGCGACTTCTCGGACTTTTTCAGTTCGATCTTCGGCAACCGCGGCCCCGGTTTCGGTGGCGCGCAGGGCGGCCAATCACGCGGACGGCGAGGGCAAGACGTGGAAATGGAACTGCCGGTCTTCCTCGAAGAAACCCTGGCCAACGAGTCGAAGAAAGTCACCTTTCAGGTGCCGCAATACAACGCCAACGGCCAGCACGTCAGCAACACCAGCAAGAGCCTGAACGTGAAGATTCCGGCCGGCGTGGCCGACGGCGAGCGCATCCGCCTCAAAGGCCAGGGCGCACCGGGCGTTGGCGGCGGGGCGAATGGCGACCTGTACCTGACCATTCGTTTTGCGCCGCACCCGAAGTTCGATGTCGAAGGCGACAACCTGATCATCACCTTGCCGCTGGCCCCGTGGGAGCTGGCGCTGGGTACCGAAGTGGCCGTGCCGACCCTGACCGGCAAGATCAACCTCAAGGTGCCCGCCGGCAGCCAGAACGGCCAGCGCATGCGTGCCAAAGGCCATGGTCTGAAGAACAAGGCCGGCGAGCGCGGTTATCTGTTTGTGCAACTCAAAGCGGTCATGCCGAAAACCTCTGACGATGAGGTCAAGGCGCTGTGGCAGGAACTGGCAAAAAAAGCTGCGTTCAATCCGCGAGAGAACTTCTGAACCCGACGACGGAGTAGCCCATCATGAGCAGCCCCCTGAGCGTTCAACTGGACCTGGCAGAATTCTGTGAGGCGGCCGATTTACCGGACGTCTACGTGATCGAAATCGTCGAACACGGCATCCTCGAACCTCAGGGCGCACAGCCCCGGGAATGGCGCTTCACCGATTACGAACTGGCCCTGGCCAAGCGCGCCGCCAAGCTGCGCCGCGATTTGGAGCTGGAGTGGGAAGGAGTGGCGCTGGCGCTGGATCTGCTGGAGGAAGTGCGTGAGTTGCGCGCCGAGAACCGGATGCTGCGTCAGCGGTTGGGGCGGTTGGTGGTTGAGTAGTCAGTCTGATGTATATCGGTCGCTGGCCCGGCCTCTTCGCGAGCAAGCCCGCTCCCACAGGAGTGCGTATGCCAATGTAGGAGCGGGCTTGCTCGCGAAGAACGATGACGCAGGTCATTCTGATTCAACATTGAACACGCCCCGAAGGGCTTTTTTGTTGTCAGAACAAAAAGTACCGCTGCGCCATCGGCAGCGTTTCCGCCGGCTCACACCACAGCAACACCCCATCGGCCTTGACCTGATAAGTCTGCGGATCAACATCAATATCCGGCAGATAATCGTTATGAATCAGGTCGGTTTTCTGCACGTCGCGGCAGCCTTTCACCACGGCGATTTTTTTCTTCAGCCCAAGCGCTTCGGGTAGCCCGGCTTCGTGCGCGGCCTGGCTGATAAAGGTCAGGCTGGTCGCGTGCAACGAGCCGCCGTAACTGGCAAACATCGGTCGGTAGTGCACCGGTTGCGGCGTCGGAATAGAGGCGTTGGCATCGCCCATGAGGCTGGCGGCAATCGCGCCGCCCTTGAGGATCAGCGTTGGTTTCACGCCGAAAAACGCCGGGCGCCACAGCACCAGATCGGCCCACTTGCCGACTTCGATCGAACCGACCTCATGGCTGATGCCATGGGTGATCGCCGGGTTGATGGTGTATTTGGCGATGTAGCGTTTGGCGCGGAAGTTGTCGTTGCCTGCGCCGTCCTGCGGCAGCGGGCCGCGCTGTTTTTTCATTTTGTCGGCGGTCTGCCAGGTGCGCGTGATCACTTCGCCGACGCGGCCCATGGCCTGGCTGTCGGAGCTGATCATCGAGAACGCGCCGAGGTCATGCAAGATGTCTTCGGCGGCGATCGTTTCGCGGCGGATGCGGCTTTCAGCAAAGGCGACGTCTTCGGCAATGCTCGGGTCAAGGTGGTGGCAGACCATCAGCATGTCGAGGTGTTCGTCGATGGTGTTGCGGGTGAATGGCCGGGTCGGGTTGGTCGAACTCGGCAGCACGTTGGGGAAACCGCAGGCCTTGATGATGTCCGGCGCATGGCCGCCGCCGGCACCTTCGGTGTGATAGGTGTGGATGGTGCGACCCTTGAACGCGCCGAGGGTGGTTTCGACGAAGCCGGATTCGTTGAGGGTGTCGGTGTGGATTGCGACCTGGACGTCGAACTGATCGGCGACGTTGAGGCAGTTGTCGATGCTCGCCGGGGTGGTGCCCCAGTCTTCGTGCAGCTTGAGGCCGATGGCGCCGGCCCTGACCTGCTCGATCAACGGTTCCGGCAGGCTGGCGTTGCCCTTGCCGGTGAGACCGATGTTCATCGGGAACGCATCGGCGGCCTGGAGCATGCGCGCCAGATGCCATGGTCCCGACGTGCAGGTGGTGGCGTTGGTTCCGGTGGCAGGTCCCGTGCCGCCGCCGATCATGGTGGTGACGCCGCTCATCAAAGCTTCTTCGATCTGCTGCGGGCAAATGAAATGGATGTGCGTGTCGATGCCGCCCGCGGTGAGGATCATGCCTTCGCCGGCAATCACTTCGGTGCCGGCGCCGATGGCGATGGTCACGCCGGGCTGGACGTCGGGGTTGCCGGCCTTGCCGATGCCGGCGATGCGCCCGTCCTTGAGGCCGACGTCCGCCTTGACGATGCCCCAGTGGTCGATGATCAGCGCGTTGGTGATCAGCGTGTCGACCACCTCGGCGGCGAGCAACTGGCTCTGGCCCTGACCGTCGCGGATGACTTTGCCGCCGCCGAATTTCACTTCTTCGCCGTAGGTGGTGAAGTCCTGTTCGACTTCGATCCACAGTTCGGTATCGGCCAGGCGCACCTTGTCGCCGACGGTGGGGCCGAACATGTCGGCGTAGGCGCTTCTAGAAATCTTCATGTGCTTGCCTTGGGATTCAATTGGGTCTGAAATCGCTCGCATTACTCGCTTTCGCGAGCAGGCTCGCTCCTACATTTGATCGCGGTCTCATGTAGGAGTGAGCCTGCTCGCGATAGCTTTCTTGCAGTCACCTGATGGCTTAAAGATCACCCATGATGCGTCCGGCAAAGCCGAACACCCGGCGATGTCCGGCGTAATCGACCAGCTCGACCTCACGGCTCTGGCCAGGCTCAAAGCGCACGGCGGTGCCGGCGGGAATATTCAGGCGCATGCCGCGACTGGCTGCGCGGTCGAAGGTCAGCGCGTCGTTGGTTTCGAAAAAGTGATAGTGCGAGCCGACCTGGATCGGCCGGTCGCCGCTGTTGGCGACATTCAGGCTGAGGGTGCGACGGCCGGCGTTGAGTTCGATGTCGCCGGGCTGGATCTGGTATTCGCCGGGAATCATGGCTGGGCTCCTTGCAGAATCTTGTAATAGAGAGCGGTCGGGCGGTACGTGCCGTTGGGGTCACAGGCGTAATCGGGAATTTCGCCGGCGCGGATATAACCCAGGGCTTGATAGAACGCTTCAGCCGGCGAGCCCGCTTCCGTGTCGAGGTAGAGCAGGCCGCGCTTGAGATGGCGCGCCTCAAGCTCCAGCGCACTCATCAATTGCTGACCGAGGCCGCGGCGGCGGGCGTCTTCGCGCACCAGCAGTTTCTGCACTTCGGCGCGATTCAGGCCGTTGGCCTTCTGGCACAGCGCCAACTGCACGCTGGCCTGGACCTGTTCGTCCTTGACCACCACCCAGAGCAGCACATGGCCTTTGTTCACGTTGTCCTGGACGTCATCGAAATAGGCGTGCGCCTGCGCGGCATCGAGGTCGCCCATGAAGCCGACGCTGGCGCCGTATCCCACAGCGTCGAGCAGCAGGTCGATCAAGCCCTGACGGTAATGAGCAAAACTTTCAGCGTTGACGCGACGCAGTTGGGCAGCGTTCATCGGTGTCACTCCTTGTGGGCGTCAGGCGGCTCTGCGCCGGGATTGAGGGTCAATTGCATGAAGGTCAAGTCGAGCCAGCGACCGAACTTGGTACCGACTTGCGGCATCTGCCCGGTGACGATGAAACCGGCGCGTTGATGCAGACGAATCGAGGCGGCGTTGCCGCTTTCGATCGCGGCGACCATGACATGCTTGTTGCAGGTTTTTGCCCGTTCAATCAGCGCAGTCATCAGTTGCGGGCCGAGGCCGTTGCCGCGCTGGTCGCTGCGCACGTACACCGAATGTTCGACGGTGTGGCGGAACCCGTCGAACGGCCGCCAGTCGCCGAACGAAGCGTAGCCGAGAACGCTGTTGTCGCTGTCGACGATCACCAGAACCGGATAAGCCTGAGCCTGACGCGCGCTGAACCACGCCTGGCGGTTAGCGAGGTCGACGGCCTGTTCATTCCAGATTGCCGTGGTGTTGAGCACCGCGTCGTTATAGATGTCACGGATCGCCGGCAGGTCGGCCTGCGTCGCATCGCGGATGCTGTAAGTCATGGCGCGGCCTCAGACGATTGGCTGGTGAACGGTGACCAGTTTGGTGCCGTCGGGAAACGTCGCCTCGACCTGGATTTCCGGGATCATTTCCGGGATGCCTTCCATCACTTGCTCGCGGCTGAGCAGGGTGGTGCCGTAGTGCATCAGCTCGGCCACGGTCTGGCCGTCGCGGGCGCCTTCGAGCAGCGCGGCGGAGATGTAGGCCATGGCTTCCGGGTAGTTGAGCTTCACGCCGCGGGCCAGCCGCCGCTCGGCGACGAGGCCGGCGGTGAAGATCAGCAGCTTGTCTTTTTCGCGTGGGGTCAGGTCCATTGTTGGGGTTCCATCAGGGCAGATTGAAAGTTATTCAGGGTTGCAAACGCATCCCCCTGTAGGAGTGAGCCTGCTCGCGATAGCGGTGTGTCATTTCATTATTTTTTGGCTGACACACCGCTATCGCGAGCAGGCTCACTCCTACAGGTAGAATGCATTTCAGGTATTCCAGATTCGCGGTGGCTGCGCTTCGCGGCCGAGCAGTGCCGGTCTGAGCAAACGCCATAAATCGATCAGCCACGCCCGTGCCAGAAACGCCTCACCGGCCAGACACCGCGCCACCAGCAACCCCGGCAACTGGGTCAGATCCCCACGCACCGCATGCCCCAGCGAGCGGCAACGCTCCAGCAGCTCGGCATCGATCTCACCAGTCACCAACAGCGTCGCAAACACCGGTTGCCCATCCAGACCGATCGGCGAATCAAGCAAACCATCGTTGCCGACAATGCGCTGCCGTTCATGCCAGAGCAACCGGCCGTCGCGGCGGATATCCAGGTGCGCCTGAAAATGGCCCAGGTCAAAACGCTCGCCACTGGCCGGGCGACCCAGTGCCACCACGTCCCAGTAGAACAGCCGCGCGTCGCCTTCAAGCTCGATCGTTGTGGTGAGTTCAGCCTGCGCGGCGCTGTAGACGATGGTTTCCTGCGGCAGCCATTCCAGCGTCGCGCCAGCCGCGACCTGCAAATCGAGTTGCTGATAGGCCGGGCCTGCTGCGCGATACCACTTGGCGGCGCCGGGACTGGTGATCTGCGCCCAGGCGTTGTGTTCGACGCGGGCGCTGATGTTCAGCCGGTCGCCCCCGGCGATCCCGCCCGGTGGGTGGACAATGATGTGCTGGCAAACTTCAGGGCCTTCGGCATACAGGTGCTTTTGCACCCGCAGCGGGCCGAGGTGACGCCGCTGGATCGGGCGCGTGCAATCGCCAAAACGCGCATAAGCCAGTTCCAGCTCGGCGTGCCAGCTCGGGGTAAACAGGGCAGGTGCAACAATCGAATTCATGGTTTTGTGATTATCGTTAGGAAGCTACAGATTAGACCGCCGCGTTAGATCGTGACCAGACCGCGCACACCTTCGGCCTCCATATTTTCACCGCGGCCCTGCTGGACGATCTCACCGCGAGACATCACCAGGTATTGATCGGCCAGTTCGGCGGCGAAATCGTAGAACTGCTCGACCAGCAAAATCGCCATGTCGCCCCGTGCCGCGAGTTGCTTGATCACCGCGCCGATCTCCTTGATCACCGACGGTTGAATGCCTTCGGTGGGCTCATCAAGAATCAGCAAGCGCGGACGGCTGGCCAGCGCTCGGCCGATCGCCAGTTGCTGTTGCTGACCGCCGGACAGATCGCCGCCACGACGCTGCTTCATTTGTAGCAGCACCGGGAACAGTTCGTAGATGAACGCTGGAACTTCTTTGGCTTCGGAGCCGGGAAAACGCGACAGGCCCATCAACAAATTTTCTTCCACGGTCAGGCGGCCGAAAATTTCCCGACCCTGCGGCACGTAGGCGATGCCGGCGTGAACCCGCTGATGTGGCTTGAACGAGGTGATCGGTTTACCTTCCCAGCTCACCGCACCTTCCTTGGCCGGCAACAGGCCCATCAGGCATTTGAGCAGGGTGGTCTTGCCCACGCCGTTACGGCCGAGCAGGCAAGTGACTTCGCCGACCTTCACGTCAAAGCTCAGGCCGCGCAGGATGTGGCTACCGCCGTAGTATTGGTGCAGCTTGTCGACTTGCAGCATGTATGGATTCTCCCCGGGGATCGTTCCCACGCTCTGCGTGGGAATGCCGCCATGGACGCTCTGCGTCCGCCGTTGTGTGACGCAGAGCGTCACGGGATGCATTCCCACGCGGAGCGTGGGAACGATCTGAATTTCAGCGGCCGAGGTAGACCTCGATCACCCGCTCGTTTTCCTGCACTTGCTCCAGCGAGCCTTCAGCCAACACGCTGCCCTGATGCAGCACCGTGACGTGGTCGGCAATCGAGCCGACGAAGCCCATGTCATGCTCCACCACCATCAACGAATGTTTGCCCGCCAGCGACTTGAACAGCTCGGCAGTAAACTCGGTTTCGGCATCGGTCATGCCCGCTACCGGCTCGTCGAGCAACAGCAGTTGCGGGTCCTGCATCAGCAGCATGCCGATCTCCAGAAACTGCTTCTGCCCGTGGGACAACAGCCCGGCCTGGCGATTGACCGAGGTGGTCAGGCGAATCGTCTCCAGCACTTCGCTGATGCGGTCCTTCTGCTCGCCGCTTAAACGCGCGCGCAAACTGGCCCACACCGATTTGTCGGTCTTCTGCGCCAGTTCAAGGTTTTCAAACACGCTCAAGGCTTCGAACACGGTCGGCTTCTGAAACTTGCGGCCAATCCCGGACTGGGCGATCTGCACTTCGCTCATCTGTGTCAGGTCGAGGGTTTCGCCGAACCAGGCCTTGCCGTGGCTGGGCCGGGTCTTGCCGGTGATGACGTCCATCAAGGTGGTTTTTCCGGCACCGTTGGGGCCGATGATGCAGCGCAGCTCGCCGACACCGATGTACAGATTAAGATTGTTCAGTGCACGAAAGCCGTCGAAGCTGACGCTGATGTCTTCCAGTGTGAGGATCGTGCCGTGGCGGGTGTCGAGGCCCGGGCCGACGCGCTGGCCGAGGCCGATCGAGTCGCGGCTGGTGCCCTCGTCCTTGTTCGGCTCGACGGGAAAGAACGCCGGTTCCAGCATGAATTCAGCACTCGCTGTCACTCTCATGATTCACCTCGTTTTTTCAGCAGACCGATCACGCCTTTGGGCAGGTACAACGTCACGACGATGAACAACGCGCCGAGGAAGAACAGCCAGTACTCGGGGAAGGCCACGGTGAACCAGCTCTTCATGCCATTGACCACGCCGGCGCCGAGCAGCGGGCCGATCAGAGTGCCGCGCCCGCCGAGGGCGACCCACACCGCCGCTTCGATGGAGTTGGTCGGCGACATTTCGCTGGGGTTGATGATGCCCACTTGCGGCACGTACAACGCACCGGCGAGACCGCACAACACCGCACTCAACACCCAGACAAACAGCTTGAAACCGCGCGGGTCGTAGCCGCAGAACATCAGGCGGTTTTCCGCATCACGCAGCGCCGTCAGCACTCGCCCGAATTTGCTTTGCGCCAGTCGCCAGCCAATGAACAGGCTGGCCACCAGCAACAGCACAGTGGCCAGAAACAACACCGCACGGGTGCCCGGTTCAGTGATGCCGAAACCGAGAATCGTACGGAAATTGGTAAAGCCGTTATTGCCGCCAAACCCGGTCTCGTTGCGGAAAAACAGAAGCATGCCGGCGAACGTCAGGGCCTGGGTCATGATCGAGAAATACACGCCTTTGATCCGCGAACGGAAGGCGAAGAAACCGAACACCAGCGCCAGCAGACCCGGCGCCAGCACCACCAGGCACATCGCCCAGAGGAAACTGCTGGTGCCGGTCCAGTACCACGGCAGTTCGCTCCACGACAAAAAGGTCATGAACGCCGGCAAGCCATCCCCAGCAGCCTGGCGCATCAGGTACATGCCCATCGCGTAGCCGCCGAGGGCGAAGAACAGACCGTGGCCCAGCGACAGCAGACCGGCGTAACCCCAGACCAGATCCAGCGCCAGGGCGACGATGGCGTAGCAGAGAATCTTGCCCACGAGCGTCAGGGTATAAGCCGAAACGTGCAGGGCATGGTCCGGCGTGAGCAGCGACAGCAACGGCAAGACGATCAGCAACGCGAGGACTACGCCACCGATGGCAAACGTGACTTTCGGCCCGGCCTTTTGTGTGGCGGTGACAAGTAGAGGCTGGTTCATCAGTCGATCACCCGTCCTTTCAGTGCGAAGAGGCCTTGCGGACGTTTCTGGATAAACAGAATGATCAGCGCGAGGATCAGGATCTTGCCGAGCACCGCACCGATCTGCGGTTCGAGAATCTTGTTGGCGATCCCTAAGCCAAACGCGGCGAGCACGCTGCCCGCCAGTTGGCCGACGCCGCCGAGTACCACCACCAGGAACGAGTCGATGATGTAGCTCTGACCGAGGTCGGGGCCGACGTTGCCGATCTGGCTCAGTGCGACACCACCGAGGCCGGCGATGCCCGAACCGAGGCCGAAGGCGAGCATGTCGACCCGCCCCGTCGGCACGCCGCAGCAGGCGGCCATGTTGCGGTTCTGGGTGACGGCGCGCACGTTGAGACCCAGGCGGGTCTTGTTCAGCAGCAGCCAGGTCAGCACGACGACGAATAGCGCGAAAGCGATGATGACGATGCGGTTGTACGGCAGCACCAGGTTTGGCAGCACTTGAATGCCGCCGGACAGCCACGCCGGGTTGGCGACTTCAACGTTCTGCGCGCCGAACAGCAAACGCACCAGTTGAATCAGCATCAGGCTGATGCCCCAAGTGGCAAGCAGGGTTTCCAGCGGGCGACCGTAGAGGTGGCGAATCACCGTGCGTTCCAGTGCCATGCCGATCGCGGCGGTAACGAAAAACGCCACCGGCAGTGCGACCAGCGGATAGAACTCGATGGCTTGCGGGGCGTAACGCTGGAACATCAACTGCACCACGTAAGTCGAGTAGGCGCCGAGCATCAGCATTTCGCCGTGGGCCATGTTGATCACCCCGAGCAGGCCGAAGGTGATCGCCAGACCGAGGGCGGCGAGTAGCAGAATCGAACCGAGTGACATGCCGCTGAACGCTTGGCCGAGCACTTCGCCGATCAGCAATTTGCGCTTGACCTGGGCGAGGCTGGTTTCGGCGGCCGTGCGCACGCCGGCATCGCTTTCAACACCGGGTTGGAGCAGACCTTCCAGGCGCGTGCGCGCCAGCGGGTCGCCGGTTTCGCCGAGTAGACGCACGGCGGCGAGACGCACTGCCGGGTCGCTGTCGACCAATTGCAGATTGGCCAGCGCCAGACTCAGGGCGGCGTGAACGCTTGCGTCTTTCTCGGCGGCGAGTTGCTGGTCGAGAAATTTCAGCTGTGCCGGTTTTGCGCTTTTCTGCAATTGCTGCGCGGCGCTCAGACGGAGTTTGGCGTCGGCGGCGAGCAATTGGTGGCTGGCCATGGCGGTGTCGATCAGACCTCGCAGGCGATTGTTCAGGCGCAGGGTTTTGGTTTGGCCGTCGATGCTCAGCTCGCCTTGCTGCAGGGCGTTGAGCAATTCGATACGCGCCGGATCGGGCTGCGCAGCCCAGGCTTCCAGCAGCTTGGCCTGCTGCATGGGATTGGCCGCGACGAAGTCTTCGGCGTCGCCGGCGTGGGCCAACATCGGCAGCAAAAGTGCGAGGACGCAGATAAATCGGTAAAGGGCAGTGGGCATAGTCAGTCGCCTTGACGCGGACATTATGGGAGCGAGCCTTTGTGGCGAGGGGATTTATCCCCGTTCGGCTGCGAAGCAGTCGCGATATCGGTCGACGCGATCGAACTGATACACCGCCACTGATGGTGCTGGGGCTGCTTCGCAACCCATCGGGGATAAATCCCCTCACCACAAAAGCTCGCTCCCACTGGGAATTGCATCAGCCTCACGCCAGGCGCAAGACTGACACCCGGTGACTCAGTTGCTCTTCACCGCATAATCCGGCTTTTTGTCGTTGCCCTGAATGAACGGGCTCCACGGTTGGGCGCGAATCGGGCCTTCGGTCTGCCAGACCACGTTGAACTGACCGTCGCTCTGGATCTCGCCGATCATCACCGGCTTGTGCAAGTGGTGGTTGGTCTTGTCCATGGTCAGGGTGTAGCCCGACGGTGCGGCAAACGTCTGCCCGGCCAGCGCTTCACGAACCTTGTCGACGTCAGTGGACTTGGCTTTCTCGACCGCCTGCGCCCACATGTGGATACCGACGTAAGTGGCTTCCATCGGGTCGTTGGTCACCGCTTTGTCGGCGCCCGGCAGGTTGTGTTTCTTGGCGTAGGCTTTCCAGTCGGCGACGAATTTCTTGTTCGCTGGATTTTCCACCGACTCGAAGTAGTTCCACGCCGCGAGGTTGCCCACCAGTGGTTTGGTGTCGATGCCGCGCAGTTCTTCTTCGCCGACCGAGAACGCCACCACCGGTACGTCGGTGGCCTTCAGGCCCTGGTTGGCCAGCTCTTTATAGAACGGCACGTTGGAATCGCCGTTGACCGTAGAAATAACGGCGGTCTTGCCCCCGGCGGAGAACTTTTTGATGTTGGCAACGATGGTCTGGTAGTCGCTGTGACCGAACGGTGTGTAAACCTCTTCGATGTCTTTGTCGGCCACGCCTTTGGAATGCAGGAACGAGCGCAAAATCTTGTTGGTGGTACGCGGATAGACGTAGTCGGTGCCGAGCAGGAAGTAGCGCTTGGCGCTGCCGCCTTCTTCGCTCATCAGGTATTCAACCGCCGGGATCGCTTGCTGGTTTGGCGCGGCGCCGGTGTAAAAGACGTTCGGCGACATCTCTTCGCCTTCGTACTGCACCGGGTAGAACAGCAGGCCGTTGAGTTCTTCAAACACTGGCAGCACCGACTTGCGCGACACCGAGGTCCAGCAACCGAACACCACCGCCACCTTGTCCTGGGTCAGCAGTTGCCGGCCCTTTTCCGCGAACAGCGGCCAGTTCGACGCTGGATCGACCACGACGGCTTCGAGTTGCTTGCCATTGACGCCGCCCTTGGCATTGATCTCGTCGATGGTCATCAGCGCCATGTCCTTGAGCGATGTTTCGGAGATCGCCATGGTCCCGGACAACGAATGCAGAATTCCCACCTTGATGGTTTCGGCCGCCTGAACAGTCCAGGTCATGCCCATCGCGGCAATGCTTGCCGAGAGTGTGAAAGCCTTGATCAAACTGCGACGCTTCATTGTGCGATCTCCGTGAACATTTAATTTTTCTGGTTGGCAGAGGCGGACGACTGAAGGGCTGTTTTGCAAGGGCTGTGCCCGGTCGGGTCCAGGCAGCAAAATGTCGTTTTAGAGCGGTTGCGCGCAGAGGGTGCGCACCAGCAACGAACATTGCGGGCGCGCTGGTGCAGTAGGGTGCGCCAGATTGGGGCGCCGGTCGCAGGCGCGCAAATCGATACAGAAACGATAAACATGTACCGCAGGCTGCGCGCGGGACGGGCAGACACTCATTCGATGTTTATGCCGATCTCTTTTGCGCAGGATGTCTTATGAATGATGTGTCGGGCCGGTCTGGCCGTGCGGCGGGTTCCGCGACAAAAAAACTCCCACCTTTAAGTCCAGCGTTCCTTACGCAAGAGGATGCTGCTTATTGGGTTCATTTGCGTGTTCCGCTCCAGGCGGACAGAGAATATGGAAGTGTGATTCTGCAGCGTCCGGACGGTAAGTTCGTTGCCACTTCACCCATTGCTGGCGATGTCAGCAGCTTCGACCTGACCACGATTATCGAACTCGATGCGTCGAGCTTGCTGGTGCCACCCAAGGGCTACAGCTTCGCAGCCAACATTCACAGCCATCCGCCTCGCCATGGAGTCTTTCGCAAGCTTTATCCGGATCTGGATGAAATGAACCTGCGGCTGTTCATCAACTTCTTCTCCAGTGAGGATTTCATTGGCGATGTGGCTAATCAGGAGGTCTTCCCCAGCGTTTATCTGTCTGGCCCCGATGGCACCTTGCTGAAGTATTCGCCCAGCGGTTCGGAGGAAGAATTCAACTATTACAGCTGGCACGACGCGGGTTCGCCCCCCGGCCATCCGCACGGGACCTATGACGTGCCAAGCATCATCAGAAAGTTTGCCACTGTCGGTGAACTCAAGGTGGTCGTTTCCAATGCTGATTGGGGTAACTCCGTCGGCGTTGTGCCACGTAATTGGCAGCGGGGCAAAGCCTTTGCCCAAGGCGTGGTGCGCGAAATGCCATTGATGACCCGCGTCTGTTCCACTGCCGAACGCGCCGTGCTGGCTGCCTTGAAACTTAAAGGCGCGCAGACTTCAGGCCTGCTGCTGAGGGACCTTACAGGCAAGGCGTTCGTGGCGACGCTGGCGCGCCCGGCAGGACTGGCGGCGTGGGACCCTGCGCGGTTGTTTCCGCCCGGCGAGGGTGGTCAGCTGAAGCTTCCGGACGGTTACGCGCTGGAGGGTTTTTATGACGCATCCGGACCGCCCCGCGCGCAATTACCTGCCACCCAACCGTGGTTATACGAGAGTTTCTTCACGCCACAGGCAATCGCCTGGGCCGTCGCCTGCCATGGCAAAAGCCGGCAACTGTCTGCCCCCGGCGAACCGTTGTCGTTGTACTTGCAGACAAAGGACGCCGCGATGCTGAAATACACCTTCAGCGGCAGCCCGATCGAAGCGGCGCTGAGTGTTGCCCAGGCCGACGGAACGATTGGCGATGGCGGCGTGCAGGCGAAACTTGCGAGCGGCGCCCTGCGTCCGCGCGAATTTGTCGCGATGCTGGTCCTCGCAGGTACCGTTGAGGTGCTCCGGGGTAGCCCGCTGTGGGCGCGGCTCGGTCGGGTCGACCTCGACTGGACGCCATACGCGGACTTTCACTGGCCGGTGCTGAGTCGCTCATTTTTATCGGCGGACGATGCCGCGCGGTATGCCCACGAACAGATCGGCGAGCGCCGCGAGCGTCAGCGCGTCGGCTATGTCTTTCAGACTCCAGAAGGGTTTGTTGCGACCGAACCGCTGGCGGGAGACATCGCTTCGCTGAGGCTGGGCACGCTCTATCCCCTCGACAGCAACGGGAGGCCGATTTTCCCCGACGATTGCGTGCTGCATGCCCGGTATGTCGCCCACGAAGCCTTGTCGCGGCTCGACCCGTTGCACGTTCAAAGTTTGCACTGGAGTCGTCAGCAGGCTGCCTTGAGCCTGCAGATGCTCAGTGTCGAAGAGACCCGGCAGGTGTTGCTCGACAACATCGCGCTGTATGTTTCAGGCGCGCCAAACAGTCTGATCAGCTATCAACCGTCCGCAACAGCGTTGGCGCGCGATTTGTCTAGTCGTCTGGGCACGCCCGAACAGCCCGGTGCATTGGCGGCGGGATTGGACAATGGCACTGTCCTGCCTGAAGCGTTGATTCGCGAGCAGGCCGCGGCCGCTCGCATGACGACCCTGCTGGACAACACTCTGTGGGGCGGTCGTGGGCAAATAGCGGCGACGTGGTCTGCGCCGCTCCTGACTGCGGTTTCGACCCTGAGGCGCCCTGAACCGGTGTCCTTCGGCGCAATGTTCTCCAGTGCTGATGACGCGGCGCTGGACCGTTATGCGCACGACACACGGCTACAGGATCAGGCTCGTCCGTGGTTCGGCTTCATCCTCAAGCACGACAGTCGCGAAGCCTACATTGCCAGTGAACTGGTGCCCGTCAGCGACCAGCGCAACAACGTATTCCAGCTGCAAGCCGTGTTCGGTGTGCAGCGAACGCCACCCTGGTATCAATACCCGCAAGGCTTTCACCTGCACGCCTGCTTCTACTCGCGCCAACGGGTAAAGCTGCCGGCGAATGCTGCCGATGCCTGGCTGGCGCAGCACTTTATCGCGCCTGACGATCTGGCGATCTCGGTGTATTACGCGCGCCGTCGCTCGCTCGCGCCATTGGCAACGGCTGCGCTGTATATCTCCACCCACGATGGTGCGCTGCTCAAATATGTAAAACACTCGACCAGCACGCTGTTTGATGACGATTCACCCCTGCTGCGCCTGGACACGCTCAAGCGCAATCTTGTCCAGGGACTGATGCAGGCAGAGGACTTTGTCCGGGTCGTCGGCAGCAGCGGCGAACTGACGGTCATGCGCACGAGCCGGTGTTGGGACAGGGCAGGCCTTGTCACGACCGACTGGCAACCGAGTGCCTACCCGCAACGCCGGGAGCTGACGCCGGTGTTTCAAAGCGCCGATGACGCGGCGGTATATGCCAAAGGGCTTATACCCGGCATGACGCAAAGGCCTTATGGCGGCGTAATCCTGAAAAGGACCGACGGCTTGTATGTCGCGACCACGCCCATCGAAATATCCCGGGAGGATTTCGACATCGGCGAAATCTACCCGGAGGAGAATCCGGCACTCGGCTCGTTTCCGGCGGGCTGCCGGGTGATCGCACGTTATCGCTCAAGAGTCGCCAGAGAACTTTCAGTGCTGTTGTCGTCAGTGGAGAAGCAGATCTACGCCAACATGCTCTCGGTCCACACGCTGTATTCGGTATTTGTGCACCTGCGGGACAGGCACTTGAGTGAATACCTGTTCGCGCCGGACGGTGCCGTGATTCGTTATGAGCCTGGACTGTGGGATCAGTTGTTCATTGATTTTCTGTTTACCTTGGCCGAGTACCAGGCGGTGCCTGAGTCGTTCGATGCGAAAAAGATCAAACAATGCATTCACAGTGGCGAGTTGCTGCCCTCTGCGTGGGTCGACGCTCTGGCCAAGACCGGTCACCTGAACGTGGTGGTCGGCAGTTTGCTGTGGGGCCTGCCCGGTACGGTGAGCGAGTGGCCGACCTCTTCGATCAGCCTGCCGCCGCCGTCGGGTTACAGCAAAGCCACGAGCGCTCCGGCGTGCAGCCCGGCATTTGTTCAGGCCGATGCGGCTGCGCGGTATGTTCACGAGGCTTTGCTGAGTCGAGACACCCAAACCTTCGGTTTCATCTCTTGCTCGCCGCAGGGTTTGTACATCGCCAGCCTGCCAGTCGAAGTGCAAAAGTCGGCGCTGGCACTTGATCGGGTATTCGAGCAAGGCAAGCTCACTGAAGGGTTTGCCCTGTACGGGATTTATCTGCGCTCGGCACTGCCGGCTCTTGGCGCGCCGAACGATGATTTGCAGTATTTCTGTTTCCCCCTGAGCGACGTGCAGCGGGCGTGTGCGCAGGCCAATACACCACAGGGATACAGGCCCATCTATTTCTCTTGCGCCGACGGCGCGCTCTTGCGCCTGCAACTCCATGCGTTCGAACCCGGTGAGTTCCACGACCGCTTCGGCCAGATCGAATTGCGCCCCAACGCCTTTGTATCGATGGAGCAGGCGGCAATCGATGAGCGCGACATTGCCGATGGCACCTTCAAGTTTGCCGACTATGTGCGCCGGATGGCCCACGCCGGCCAGCTCGATGTGATCGAGACCAGCGCATACTGGTCGCGTCATGGCCAAGTGGCGCAAGACTGGCAGCCGCGTCAGGTCGATGTCCGCGCCGAGCAGCGCTGGCGGGATCATCCGGTTCCGGCGCTGGGGCCGATATTCCATCATCCCGACGACGCGGCCCGCTATGCCCATCAGCGAACGGATGACGCCGTGGTCGACACCGGTTACGAGGGCGCGGTTCTGGCGCAGCAGTCCAGCAGCCGATTTGTGCCACTGGAGCCGATGGTTTATGTCGTCGGCGAAGAAAATCCGCTGGTGCGCATAGTCCGCACCGGGGCAGATTCTGCCGTCAGTTGGCGTAACCCGGCGCCGCGTTACCCTGCGGGATATGCGCTGATGGCCACCCATCAATTCCACGTCTCAGGCAACACCCTGCTGGTGCCGGATGCCGATCAGGTGTACGCGAATTTCGCCTCGCCTGCGCTGGTGCTTGCGCATACCCATGAACCTGTCGAGAAAGGCCTGGGTATCCGGGACTATTACTATTCGACACCGCATGGCGTGCTGCTCAAGTACACCCCTGTGTATTCGCAGGCGGAAAAAAATCTGTTGTCGACCCGGGCCGTCACGTTTGAGGGCGGACGCTGGGTAAGCCGGCTCAGTCCCGGGGAGTTTCTGGCACGGCTAATGGAACTGGGTGATTTCAGGGTGTTGGTGGCCGGCCATTACTGGCATCAGACCGGCCGCATGGGCAACACCTGGCGGACCCGACGTCAGCAGAGCCCGACTCCGGGGCCTGTCAGACTGCGCGACGAGTTGTAAGTCTGTATAAAAAAGCTGGAGCGGGCAGTAGAAACGGCCCGCTCCACTTATCTCAGCGTGGCATATCAGCCGTGCGCCGGGCGACTCGCGGCAGCACAAACCGATCGAGCAACCACACCACCACCAGCGAAGCCCCCACCAACGGAAACACCACCGCCAGTACCAGCATGATCGCCACGCCGGTTTTCCATGTCGGCAGATCATGGCGCAGCGGCGGTACACCGAATTTGCCTTCGGGGCGGCGCTTCCACCAGATCACCACACCGCTGACGGCGCTGAGCAGGATCATCAGGCAAATCAGCAGCACGACGATCTGGTTGAACGTGCCGAACATTTTGCCTTCGTGGAGCATCACGCCGATTTCGGTGGCTCGGGCGACCGTGCCGTAGTGCTCGAAACGCACATCGGCGAGGACCTTGCCGGTGTACTGATCGACATGCAGGGTCGCGTCGTTGCGTGGGTCGTCGGCGAATACGGCGATGGTGAACACACCGGTGGCGGTGGTCGGCAGGGTGATGCTGTAGCCGGGTTCGACCTTGCGTTCGCTGGCGATGTCCTGCACCGCTTGCAGGCTGACGGCGGGGGCGGCGGGACCGGCGTGGGCGTTGCCATGAGCCATGTGTTCGGCGTGGTCGCCGGACATCGGCATCGGTGTGTTTTCCATCGCCCAGGGCACGGTCTGGCGAGTAGCGCTGTTGAGGCTGCGGGCTTCGATGTCCGAGGTCGGCACGTTCTCCCACATCGCCGCCGGGAACACGTTCCATACCTGCGCGTATTGCTTGCCCCAGAAGCCGGTCCAGGTCATGCCGCTGAGCAGCATCAGCAGCAACAAGGTCGCGCCCCAGAAGCCGGTGACCGCGTGCAGATCACGCCATAACACACGGCCGCGGCTGTTCAGCCGTGGCCACAGAATGCCGGCGGCCTGACCGCGCGGCCACCACAAAAACAGACCGGATACCACCAGCACCACGCCCCAGCCGGCGGCCATTTCGATCAGGCGATCACCGACGGTACCGATCATCAATTCACCGTGAATCGCGCGGGCGATGGCTTGGAGATTCTGCTTGGCGTCCTGCTCGCCGAGGATGTCGCCGTGGTAGGGATCAACGAACACGTTGAGTTCGTGCCCGGCATTCTTCACCACGAACTGCGCGCTGCGCTCGGCGTTCGGCGGGGGCAGGTATTGCGTTACCTGGCCTTGTGGATAAGCGCTTTTGACCCGCTGCAGCAAATCATCGGCCGGCACGGTGTGGTGCCCGCTCGGCACTTCAAGCAGGCTGCTGTACATCAATGAATCGAGCTGCGGCTTGAACAGGTAAATGATCCCGGTCAGCGCCAGCATGACCATGAATGGCGCGACGAACAGACCGGCATAAAAATGCCAACGCCAGGCCAGGTTGTAGAAATTCGGTTGGGGCTTTTGCATCACGTGTGCTCCGCTAGGCTTGGTTCTTTTCGTTGTTCGTTCAGGTTGCAACATCGCATTCCCTGTGGGAGCGGGCTTGCTCGCGAAAGCGGCGGCACATTCAACATTGATGTCGCCTGACACTCCGCCTTCGCGAGCAAGCCCGCTCCCACATGGGGTGGGGTTGACTATCAGAAGCTCATATCCACTTTGGTCCAGAGCGTGCGCCCCGGTTCATTAATCGCTTGCGGGTCATTGGCCGGGTAGCCGAATCCGGCGTTGCCCGCCAGGTTCAGGTGTTCGGCGTAAGCCTTGCCGAACAGGTTGTCGACGCCGCTGCTGACCTTCCAGTGCCGGTTGATCCGGTAGGCAGCGTTGAGCGAAAACACGCCGAAACCCGAGCTCTGGGCGTAATCCTTGCCGACCACGTTGCCCTTGTTCTGATCGATGCGGTGTTGCGCGGCCACCACGCGCCACAGTGCCCCGGCGCTCCAGTTTTCTTCGCTGTAAGTCAGGCCGAAACGTGCGTCCAGTGGCGGCATTTGCGGCAGGGCCGTGCCGTCGCTGCTGTTCTTGCCCCAGGCGTAGGCCAGGGTCGCATCGGCCTTCCAGCGTTCGCTGAGCTTGTAAGCGGCACCGAGTTCACCACCCATGATCCGCGCGTCGATGTTCTCGGCGCGGGATGTGCTCATGCCCATCATTCCCGGGGTGTAATCGAACAGGATGTAATCGCGCACCACGCCTAGATAGCCCGAGGCCCAGGCCTCGAGTCCGGCGCTTTTGTAGTTCACGCCGAAATCGAGCTGTGTGGTCTTTTCCGGTTTGATCGAATCGAACGCGTTGAGCGATCTGGCCGGGCCGGACTTGGGCGAAAACAGCTCCCAGTAATCCGGGAAGCGTTGCGCGTGGCCCAGACCCGCATAAAGCGTGGCCGGGCTGTCGGCCAGGTCATGCTCGTAGCGCAAGAAGCCGCTTGGCAGGGTATCGGCGCGGGTATCGTCGGCGGTCGGGTTGGCGCGGGTCATCATTCCCGAACCGATGCTCTGCCGATAATCCCTGGCCGAGGCTCGGTCAAGCCGCGCGCCGCTGACCAGGCGATCACGCTCGGCGGCGTACCAGGTCATTTCGCTGAACACGCCATAGTTGTGGAAATCGGCGTCCTTGCTGTAGGGCAGATGCTTGTAGGTATCGATGCCCATGGCACTGCGTTGGCGATGCTCGTTGGTCTGCGCATCGAGACCGGTGATCAGCTCAATGTCTGCCCATCGCCAAGTCGCCTTGATGCGTGCACCGAGGGTGCGGCGGTCGACGTTGGACGCCATGGGCCCCGCCATCATGCCGGTGCCGGACGGCGTGCGCAGGGTGTAGTTGTCCATCACGTGGTCGGCGTAGTTGTAATAGACCTGCGCTTCGAGCTTCTCCAGCACGTCAGTGATGTTGGACTTTTCGAAGCGCAGGCCGAGGCTCTCGCGCAGAAACTGCGAACCGTCCATGCCACGCCCGGCGTAGCGCGCCTCGCCGTCACCCTTGCCGGCAGTGAGTTCGATCAGCGTGTCGGCATCCGGCGTCCAGCCGAGGGCGATGTCACCGTTCCACTTGTCGTAGCGCGAGGCGACGATGTCGTTGTTGCCGTCGCGGTAATCGTCGGAATGCGCGGTGTTGCCGATCACCCGCACGTAGCCCAGCGGCCCGCCGGCAGCAGCGTCCACAACTTTGTCGAAACGCCCATGGGAGCCGGCCAAAATGCTCGCGTTCACCCGGGTGCCGAGTTCGCCGAAGCTCTCCGGCTCCCGGTCGAACAGCACCGTGCCGGCCGATGCACCCGGTCCCCAAAGCACGGTTTGCGGGCCTTTGATCACGGTGAGCTGGTCGTAGGTTTCCGGGGAGATATAAGAAGTCGGCGCGTCCATCCGGCCCGGGCAGGCACCCAGCATCATGCTGCCGTTGGTGAGGATGTTCAGGCGCGAACCGAACATGCCGCGCAGCACCGGATCGCCATTGGTGCCGCCATTGCGCACCAGGGCGAAGCCGGGAATGGTTTTCAGATAGTCGCCACCGTCACTGGCCGGCACCGGTTGGCGCGGGTCCTTGGGGTTGCTGACGATGGTCAGCGGCGAACTCGGGGCGATCGCGGTGATCACCGTCGGGCTCAGCTCGTCGCGGTGCGCGGCGTGATCATCGGCCAATGCCAATGGCGCCAGCAGTACGCCGCAAAGAGCGGCAGTCGCGGGCCTGAAACGAATCGGCGATTCGCTCGCGGCAAAAGACGCGCGGGCAGAATCCACGCGTGATACAGCAGTAAACCTGGGCATGACAATTTCCATCGAACAGTCGTCAACAACACGGCCGGCAGCCTGGAGCTGTCTTCTCAACCGTGTGCAATCAAAGGTGCGGGTTTACGCGGCGATGGGCGGGGCGCGGGAGCGAGCGCCGGGGAAGAAGGGTTGGCGGGCATGGCCCAGACGCGGCGAGGGCGCGGTGAAGGTATTCAGCGGCGGGAGGTTGAAGGCGATGAAGTCGCCGCCGCCGGTCAGTGCCGGGCAATTGAACAGCAGGCTGCAATAGCCGCACTTTTCCCACAGTACATGGTGCGAGGATTGTGGCGGACAGTGTTCGGCTGCGGGCTTGGCGCCATGGTCGCTGTGGTCCATGCCCGGCATGTCCATCGACATGTCCAGGCTGGTTGGCATTGATGTCGAGGCGTGTTGATCCATCGGCATCGACTGGGAAATCAGTGGGCCGATGAAAATCATCAACATGGCGAACAGGGCGATCCAGCTGCCGCGGCTCAGGTGTCGAGCCTGACGGCGTTGCGTGGATGGCCTGATGCGCAGCGCACGCATGGGCGAAGTCAGCCGGTTCGGTTACTGAGCGTGCACGTGGGCCTGGGTGGCTTCTGGTGGCTTCTTCTGCACGGCGACCTCAACGGTAACGTCACCGGCCTTGTCGAAATGCAAGGTCATCGGGAAACGCTTGCCGTCGCTGAGCTGGCTGCGATCGGTCGGGTTGAGCAGCATGACGTGATAAGCCATCGGCGCAAACGTCACGGTGCCGCCCGGCGCGATGTCCACGCCCGGCACTTGCTGCATCTTCATCAGATCGCCCTGCATGACATGCTCGTGCAGTTGCGCTTCGGGGGCGATGGGCGAGTCGACGCCGAGCAGTCGGTCAGCGGTTTTTCCGGTGTTGTGAATGATGAAATAGGCGGCTACGGTCGGCGCATTCGGCGGCAGCTCTTGCGACCATGGATGGGCGATTTCCAGCGCACCGACTTTGTATTCGTGGGCGTGGGCGAAGCACGCCGGCAGCAACAGCGCAGCGAGGACGATGAGTTTCTTGAACATGGCAGTTCTCCAGAACGATTTGAAACGCGGGTGATTGCGCGAACAAATCAGACCAGAGGGGAAGCGCGGGGATTGAGGCTCGGCCATTGCTGGCGCGGTGTCGGGGCTTGCAGCGAGACGGGCGCGACGCTGCGATTGCTCTCGAATCGGGCGAAGTACAACTGCGGCGAATGCCCCGGCAGCGCAACCAGCGGCGCCGAGCCTGAGCAACACCAGCAATGCTGCATGTTCGAATGGCTGTCGTTTGCCGGGGCCTTTTGATCGGTGGCGCCGATGTCGATCGCCACCATCTTCATCCCGCTGCCGGTGCAGAAACTGCTCCAGAGTATTTGCCCGGCCGGGGTACTGGCCGTCTGCGCCATCGCCCCGCTCATCGGCATGGCGAGCATGTTGAACAGCACTGCAAAGCAGGCGATCCAGGCAAATGCTAACCGGCGTCGGTTCATGGGACAGGTCCGTTGGGTGGGCGATCAGGCGCGGCCCATTTAGCCTGATCAGCGCCGATAAGTAAAAAAGCGTCGTGCGGTTTGGTGTCGCAGTGCGCTACGGGTTGCTCAATTCACAGGGACAGCATGAACCTGCATATCTACACCAAGCGTAGTTCGGATTACCGAGAATATTTTGGCGAGATTATCCATGCTCGGATTGCCTTTCGCTGAGAGCATCCGATGCAAGCTTTTACTGGGTCGCTCGGTTTCCCTTGCGAGCTCTTCAAAACCTACGGTGGCGTTAATGAGGTCGCGCAGAATTATCCTGGCCATCTCTGGCTCGCCATTCAAAAATAAAGTCGCGGCTTCATCCAGCAATGCTTGAGCAAATTCAGGATCACGCTGGGCGCGCTCCGCTATTGAATGTTTGTAGCTTCGAGTGAGAACCATCAAATTACCTCCGGTTCTGTTCAGCTTTTTTTCGAGTACGGAATTCGGCTACCAATGCCTTGACCCGTTTGATGTCTTTCTTTTGAGTAGATTTGTCACCTCCGCCGAACAGAATAATCAGGCGTTTTCCTTCTTGTATCAGATAGATTCTGTACCCAGGTCCCCAATTTATTTTGTATTCACCCAGGCCATCAAACCATTTGATATTTGAAGTATTGCCCAATTCCAACCTGACCATCGCATGAGAGACCTTTGCGGCTGCCTGGACACTCAAAGTGGAAATCCACCGCCCAAACGGGCTTGATTCGTCTTCCTGTACATATTCTTCGAGTGTGATCACGGCTGGCCCTGAAGGTAACAAATAGGTTACTTGTCATGCAAGCTGCGGATCTTGCCTCATGAGAGGATCGCCGCCAACGCGGCAAGTGTTTCTTGAAGCGACAGAAATTCCCGATCAACCCGCGGCAACCCCGGCCGCTTCAACACCAGCACCGGCACCCCGCGCTCGCGTGCCACGTCCAGCTTCGGCTCGGTCGCGGTGCTGCCGCTGTTCTTGCTGATCAGCACATCGATCTGCCGGCGTTCAAACAGTGCTCGCTCGTCCTCCAGCAGAAACGGCCCGCGTGCGCCGATGACTTCGCAACGTGCGTTGCCCGGGTAGACGTCGAGGGCACGCAGGGTCCAGAACTGGTGGGCGGGGATTTGATCGAGGTGTTGCAGCGGTTCGCGGCCGAGGGTGAACAGCGGTCGCTGGAACGGTGCGAGGGCGGCGATCAGTTCGGCCCAGTCGGCCACCTCGCGCCAGTCATCGCCCGCTTGCGGTTGCCACGCCGGGCGGCGCAAGGCCCAGCAGGGGATACCGGTGAGTTGCGCCGCGCGGGCGGCGTTGGCGCTGATTTGTGCGGCGTAGGGATGGGTGGCGTCGAGCAGCAGGTTAATGCCCTCGTTGGCAATGAATTGCGCCTGGCCTTCGACGCCGCCATAGCCGCCGACCCGAACCTGACAGACCAGATCGGTTGGCACGCGGCCGATACCGGCGAGGCTGTAAATGTGCTCAGGGCCGAGTGTGCGAGCGATCGCCAGCGCTTCAGTGACACCGCCCAGCAGCAAAATGCGCTTCATGCAAAACCTCCGGCATGCCCGACAATCCCACCCTGGCGATCGATTGCAAACACCTCGACTTGCACCTGCGCCGGCACCACGCTGCGGGCGAAGTTCAAGGCATGGCGACACACCTCATCACCCAACGCGATTCCCGCCGCACTGGCCATGGCCAAGGCTTGCTGACTGGTATTGGCCTCACGAATGCTTTGTTGCAACGCTGCGTCCGCGCCAATCGCCGCCGCCCACTGCGCCAGTTGCGGCAAATCGATGCTCGAATGCCGCGAGTGCAGGTCCATATGCCCGGCCGCCAGTTTGCTGATTTTGCCGAAGCCGCCGCACAGGCTGAGTTTATCCACAGGCACCTTGCGCAAGTGCTTGAGCACCGCGCCGACGAAGTCGCCCATTTCGATCAAGGCGATTTCCGGCAGGTTGTAGACCCGGCGCATGGTGTCTTCGCTGGCGTTGCCGGTGCAGGCGGCGATGTGCAGGTAACCGTTGGTTTTCGCCACGTCGATGCCCTGATGGATCGAGGCGATGTAGGCCGCGCAGGAAAAAGGCCGGACGATGCCACTGGTGCCGAGGATCGATAAGCCGCCAAGAATGCCCAGGCGCGGATTCATGGTTTTCAGCGCCAGCTCTTCGCCGCCCTCGACGTTGACCGTGACATCGAAGCCGCCGCCGTAGCCGGTTTCAGCAGCCAGCAAGGCCAGATGGTCGCCGATCATTTTGCGCGGCACCGGGTTGATCGCCGGTTCGCCGACGCCCAGCACCAGACCCGGTCGGGTCACTGTGCCGACACCGACGCCCGCGTTGAAGCGAATCCCCGGCTCGGCGCTCAGCCGCACCTGCGAATAGAGCAGGGCGCCGTGGGTGACGTCGGGGTCATCGCCGGCATCCTTGATCGTGCCGGCCTCGGCGCCGTCCTCGCTCAGGCGACAAAACTCCAGGCGCATTTGCACCTGCTTGCCCTTGGGCAGAGTGATGTGCACTGCATCGGCGCCCACGCCGGTGAGCAGCAGGCGCGCGGCCGCGAGGCTGGTGGCCGTGGCGCAGCTGCCGGTGGTCAGGCCACTGCGCAGGGGCGCGGGTTGTTCGGCGGTTTCGTCACGCATCAAGGGGTTTGACCAGATCGAGCAGGGTGATCGGCAATGCCTGGCGCCAGGTGTCGAACTCGCCAAGCGGCTGCGCCTGGGCGACATGAACGCGCGTCAGTTCGCCGCCGTATTGCTCGCGCCAGCGCATCAAGGCCATTTCGCTTTGCAGGGTCACTGCGTTGGCGACCATGCGGCCGCCGGGCTTGAGTTGTTCCCAGCAAGTCTCGAACACGCCTTCACGGGTCACGCCACCGCCGATGAAAATGGCATCCGGGCGCTCCAGTCCGGCCAGCGCGTGCGGGGCTTTGCCGCGAACCAGTTGCAGGCCGGGCACGCCCAGCGCATCGCGGTTGTGTTCAATCAGTTGCTGGCGGCCTTCGTCGGCCTCGATAGCCAGTGCCCGGCAGGCAGGGTGGGCGCGCATCCATTCGATACCGATCGAGCCACAGCCGGCGCCGACGTCCCAGAGCAGTTCACTGGGAGTGGGCGCAAGACGGGCGAGGGTGATGGCGCGCACGTCACGCTTGGTCAATTGGCCGTCATGGTGGAAGGCCGAGTCGGGCAGGCCGGCGAGGCGCGACAATTGCGGGGCACAGGTGTCGGCCAGGCACTCGATCGCGACCACATTGAGGTCGGCAATCGGCATGTCCGTCCACTGGTTGGCTGTGGCATCGAAGCGTCGCTCGGCATCGCCGCCCAGATGCTCCAGAACGCTCATGCGACTGGCACCGAAGCCGCGGTCACGCAACAACTGCGCAACGGCCGCCGGGGTGCTGCCGTCATTGCTCAGCAGCAACAGACGCACGCCACTGAACAGTTGTGCATTGAGCGCCGCCAGCGGACGCGCCACCAGCGACACAATCGTCACCTCCTGCAACGGCCAGCCAAGCCGCGCCGCGGCCAGCGAGCAGGACGAGGGGGCCGGCAGAATCAGCATCTCATCGCTCGGCACCTGACGCGCCAGGCTGGCGCCGACGCCGTAGAACATCGGGTCCCCGCTGGCCAGCACGCAGACCGGCGCGCCGCGCGATTCCAGCAACGGCGCGAGGGAAAACGGGCTCGGCCACAACTGCCGTTCGCCACGGATGCACAGCGGCAGCAAATCCAGCTGGCGCTGGCCGCCGACGATCCGCGAGGCGCCCAGCAGGGCGCGCCGGGCGTTTTTGCCCAGGCCCTTGAAGCCGTCTTCACCGATTCCCACGATCGTCAGCCAGGGTGACATTTATATTCCTCTAAACATGCCGTTCCGACGGGCAGACTTTTCATGCCGCCGGACAAAGCAGGCATAATACCGCGCCTTCGTCCGCGAAGCGCCTTCGCCACACAACCGGTCAGCCCCTTGAACGAACGCCCGATGTCCACCACCTTACGCCCCTCGGCCTGCCCGGGGTTGCTGCGTATCGTCCAGGCACTGGACGGCGGCATCTGCCGGATCAAGCTCGATGGCGGTTCGATCAGCGCCGCTCAAGCCGAGGCCGTGGCTGCCGCCGCCGAGCAGTTTGCGGGCGGGGCGATCGAAGCGACCAATCGCGGCAATCTGCAGATTCGCGGGATCGGTGAGCAATCGGCAGCACTGATCGCCAGTTTGCTCGCCGCGGGCCTAGGGCCAAAGAACGCTGCCGGCGACGATGTGCGCAATCTGATGCTCAGCCCCACGGCCGGGGTCGATCGCCAGATGCGTATCGACACGCGCCCGCTCGCGGAGCAAATCCTCGACACCTTGCAAAGCCATCCGCGCTTCCATGAGCTGAGCGCCAAGTTCGCCGTGCAACTGGACGGCGGTGAAGCGCTGGCGATGCTCGAACATCCCCATGATCTGTGGCTGTCGGCGTTCGAGCGTGAGGGCGAAGTCCTGTGGGCGTTTGGTCTGGCCGGTTGCCCGACGGATCGCGCACTGGGCGCGGTGGCGCTGGATAACGGCCACGCGCTGGTGGTCGCCGTGCTCGAATTGTTCCTCGACATGGCCCGGCCAGAGCAGACGCGCCTGCGCCATCTGCTCGACGAATTACCCAGGCTCGCGTTCCTTGAACAGTTGCGCGAGCGGGTGCCAGTCAAAGCGCTCAGCAACTGGCAGCGCTCGACTTCGGCAGACGCGCTGCACATCGGCGCGCATCAGCAAAACGCGCAGGGTCGGTGCTACGTCGGCGCGGTGCCGCCACTGGGGCGACTCGATCCGGCGATGCTGCGCGGCGTGGCGCAACTGGCTCGTCAGTTCGGCGACGGCAGCCTGCGTTTCACACCGTGGCAAAGCCTGCTGGTGCCAAACGTGCAGGCGACCGATACCGCCAATGTGCTGGATCAATTGCAGGCGCTGGGTCTGTTGATCGATTCAGCCGAACCGCTGGCACGCGTGATTGCCTGCACCGGCGCCGATGGCTGCGGCAAAGGCCTGGCCAACACCAAACAGGATGCTCGCCAACTGGCGTCTCGGCTACCGGCGGGGCTCAGCGTGCACCTCTCGGGCTGCTCACGCTCCTGCGCCGCGGCGCACTGCGCGCCGGCGACGTTGCTGGCGGTGACCCCCGGTCATTACGACCTCTATTTTCGCAATGCAGACGCGCCCGGTTTCGGCGCGTTGCACGCACGCAATCTTACTATTGAAGCGGCCGCGGCTTTGCTCGACGCCCGCTCCCGGAGCCCCCTTGATGCTTGATTACATCCGCGACGGTCAGGAGATCTATCGCAACTCCTTCGCGATCATTCGCCGCGAGGCCAATCTGGCGCGCATCCCTGCCGATCTGGAAAAACTCGCGGTGCGAGTGATCCACGCCTGCGGCATGGTCGAGGCCGTCGACGGTCTGCAATTCTCCGAGGGCGCGGGCCAGGCCGGGCGCGCTGCGTTGGCCGCCGGTGCGCCGATTCTGTGTGATGCGCGGATGGTTTCCGAAGGCGTGACCCGTACGCGACTGCCGGCCAATAATCAGGTGATCTGCACGTTGCGCGATGACAGCGTGCCGGAACTGGCTCGCGAGCTGGGCAACACCCGCTCGGCAGCGGCGCTGGAGCTGTGGCGCCCGCACCTGGAGGGCAGCGTGGTGGTGATCGGCAATGCGCCGACCGCGCTGTTCTATTTGCTGGAAATGCTCGATGCCGGCGCACCGAAACCGGCGCTGATTCTCGGTTTTCCGGTGGGTTTTGTCGGTGCCGCCGAGTCGAAAGCGGCACTGGCTGCCGACAGCCGTGGCGTGCCGTTCGTGATCATGCAGGGGCGTCTGGGCGGTAGCGCCATGGCCGCCGCCGCCGTCAATGCCCTCGCCACGGAGATCGAATGATGCAGGCAAAAGGACGTTTGATTGGCCTGGGTGTCGGTCCCGGTGATCCGGAACTGATTACGGTCAAAGCCTTGCGCCTGCTGCGCGAATCGCCGGTGGTGGCGTACTTCGTTGCCAAGGGCAAAAAGGGCAACGCCTTCGGCATCATCGAAGCGCACCTGCAGGATGCGCAGAACCTGCTGCCGCTGGTGTACCCGGTGACCACCGAAGCGCTGCCGGCGCCGCTGTCTTACGAACAAGTGATCAGCGATTTCTACGACGAAGCGGCCGAGACCGTGGCTGCGCATCTGGACGCTGGCCGCGATGTGGCGGTGATTTGCGAAGGCGACCCGTTTTTCTACGGTTCCTATATGTATCTGCACGACCGCCTCGCCACACGTTACGAGGCGCAGGTGGTGCCCGGCGTATGCTCGATGCTCGGTGGTGCTTCGGTGCTCGGTGCGCCGCTGGTGTATCGCAATCAGAGCCTGTCGGTGCTGTCCGGCGTGCTGCCACACGAAGACCTGAAACGTCGTCTGGCCGGTGCCGATGCTGCCGTGATCATGAAGCTGGGGCGCAATTTCCCCAAAGTACGTCAGGTGCTTGAAGAACTGGGTCTGGCCGAACGTGCGTTGTACGTCGAGCGCGCGACCATGGCCAATCAGAAGATCGTGCCGCTGGACCAGGTCGAGCCGATGTCGTCGCCGTACTTCTCGCTGATCATTGTCCCGGGCGAACGGTGGCAAGGTTGATGAGCCAATCGACTCCCGCCATCGTCATTCTCGGCCAGGGCAGTCTCGCCACGGCGCGACGCATCCAGCAGGTCTATCCTGCGGCGCAGATCCACGGCCTCGCCGGGCGGGTCGACGGCGCCGATTGCTCGTATCAGGAATTCGGCGCGACCCTGCGCACGTTGTATCAGCAGGACACGCCGATCATTGCCCTGTGTGCGGCGGGCATCGTCATCCGCACGCTGGCGCCGCTGCTGCTGGAGAAGGGCGCCGAACCCGCAGTGCTGGCGGTAGCCGAAGACGGCAGCGCGGTGGTGCCGTTGCTCGGCGGACTGGGCGGGGTCAACGTCATGGCGCGTGATATCGCGGCCGCGCTGCAAGTCGCGCCGGCGATCACCACCAGCGGTGAGTTGCGCTTCGGCACCTGCCTGCTCAATCCGCCGAGCGGTTATGCGCTAGCGGATCTGGAGTCGGGCAAGCGCTTTGTCTCGGACCTGCTGGCCGGACACAGCGTGCGCATCGAGGGCGCGGCGCCGTGGCTGGATCAGGCGCAGTTGCCGCAGGATCCACAGGCGCAGCGCTCGATCCATGTCGGCAGCGCCGAACGTGAGGCGAGTGCCAACGAACTGCTGATCTACCCGCGCAGTGTCGCGGTGGCGGTGAGTGCTGAAGTGGCGAACCTGCCGAACGCTGTTCGCACTGCGTTGCAGCAGGCGAATGTCGCCGTGCCGGCACTGGCCTGCCTGGTGGCGGCCGATACCGACATGGCTTCGGCGAACGTGCACCAGGCTGCGCTTGAACTGGGCGTGCCGCTGCGCTTCGTCGCGGCGCAAAGCGATCTTCAGGCATTAGCGCGTGTCGCAGTGCCTGAAGCGAACGTGATTGGCATTGAAAATGTCGCGGTGGCGATTGCCGAGCAACCGCTGGACGTGTCGCGAATCGGCCGTCCACGCGGTCGTCTCGCGGTGATTGGCCTGGGCCCCGGTGCCGCCGAGCTGATGGTGCCGGCGGTGAAGGCCGAACTGGCCCGTGCCACCGACGTGCTCGGTTATGAAACCTACGTGCGCATGGCCGGCCCGTTCCGCGACGATCAGGTGCAGCACTGCACCGACAACCGCGAAGAAATGCAGCGCGCCCGCCACGCCTTCAGGCTGGCTGCCGAAGGGCGCTCGGTGATCGTGGTGTCGTCCGGTGACCCGGGCGTGTTCGCCATGGCCGCGGCGGTGCTCGAAGCGCTGCATGAATCGGACGACCCCGCCTGGCACCGTGTCGATCTGGAGATTCTGCCGGGTGTGTCCGCGTCGCTCGCGACCGCGGCACAGGCCGGCGCGCCACTGGGCCACGACTTCTGTGTGATGTCGCTGTCGGACAACCTCAAACCGTGGTCGATCATCGAGAAACGCCTGGACCTGGCCGCCGAGGCAGATTTGGCCCTGGCGTTCTACAACCCGATCTCCCGTGCCCGTCCGTGGCAATTGGGTCGGGCACTGGAGATCGTCGCGCAGCACCGCCGGCCGGAAACACCGGTGGTGTTGGGACGCGACATCGGTCGTCCGGGGCAGACCTTGCGCACCACCACGTTGGGCGCATTGACACCGGAACAGGTGGACATGCGCACCATGGTGCTGATTGGCTCGTCGACGACTTGCACGTTCGCTCGCGCCGGGGGCGGCGAATGGGTGTATACGCCGCGTTGGTACGGTGAGAAGCCGGTTTCCTGAACCGTGCGCCCAAGGCAATTTGTAAGCAAGTAACCGTGGCGTGACATCCAGTCGAATGTCCCGCTTGCGTGCCAGTCTTCAAATTGAAGCCGCGTTCCGCTCTTGAACGCGTTTTCTTTTGTTCTGGAAATAATCCGCAATGCACATAAGTTGCAAGATCGTTCGTTGAACTGGCGCAGTTGTTGTAACGTGTTTCTCACGTAATCAATTGAGTCGTTTGCTGTTTGAAATGTGGTTGATGGCGCAATAACTTGGTCCGGACTTTAATTCAGATCAAGGGCGAAGTTCATGGCGGTTAAAAGCACGGATGTGCAGCAGTTCAATACTTTTTCGATAGAGGATTACTCGGCGCTGAAAAAGGAATTCCAGGCGTTTGCTGACACTGTCGAGTACAGGTCGCTGACTGCGCTGTTTGAAAGTTTGTCTCAGCCAATAACCATGGCCGATAAACTTCGGGCGCTCAGCCTGTTTCGGGAGAGCCTCGAGTTATTGTTATCGCGCATGACATCGCCCGTGCCGCCGGCGGTCAATAAAGTGCGAAGCGAATTGCAGGACTCCATTGCTCGCCTGTCTGCAACGCTGGATATTCTCGCTGACGCCCCCCGGCCAGTGCCAAAAATCATGCATTTCGTCTGGGTTGGCGGCAGTCAAGTGGGCGCTATCCAGCGCGATTACATGAACATCTGGCGCCGGCTGCTGGAACCTCAGGGTTACCGGTTCAACCTCTGGTATGACAGCGATGCGTTGCTGGCTTTTGAAATGAATCGGGTGATTCATGATAGCGCGCGAGCCCATGCGATGGAGTCCGGAGGGGATAAGGTGAGCCGGGCAGATGTGCTGTCGCAAATGATCGAAGACCGCGCACGGGTATTGAAACAGCAGATGTTTGCCTACTTGCAGCACCCCCGCTGGCAAGGCAAGGCAGACCAGGCCCGGATTGATTTGATGGTGCGCGCTTACGGCAAAGACCGGGCAACCCTTGAAGCCTTCCGCCAGCAGTGTTTGCAGACTCATCAGGCGATGATCGGTAACGACTTGCTGCTACGCGATGTCCGTCACGAATTCCCCGGGCATTTTTTAGCCGATGTCTATCAACGCGAAGTGGCCATGCGCGGCAACTTTGCGGCGGCGAGCGATGTTGTGCGGTTGCAAGCCTTGTATCTGGAGGGCGGTCGTTACAGTGACATGGATTACTTGCCGCCGCTGGCTGAAAAACCTGGCGATGTTGATATCAGTGGGTATGACGAGAAACAGCGACTTGGTCTATTGCAGCTTTTACTTAACCACGATGAGACATTGATGCCGGGTCGTGATCGTCTGCGCTATGCCGATCGAACGGATACCTTGCCTAGCAGGGACAAAGATGCGCTTCTTGCTTTTGCCCGTGGTAAACCAGGCATCGAACAGATATTTGTCGCGCCGGTTGATGTGTTCAGTCCTGCCCATGGTTTGCGTATGGGTACTCAATTTGATAGAGAAATGAATGCTCATCTATTGGCGCAGCCGCAAAGCGGCATGACGCTCGCTGTGATGGAGTTGGTCCGGTTTAATTATGATTGCCTCGATGCTGTGCAACATTTGGCTACCGCGTCAGCGGTTGATTGGTCGCAGACCGATGGAATGCTCGACGTTATAGAAAAGGTGATGAGCGAGAAAATCGAGAAAGCGCAACTTACCTATACACGGCAGCAGTTTCTCGGCAAGTTGGGCGAGGCGATTATCGGTTACTACCGTGACGGCATTCGCATTGGCGCACGAGGCACTATCGCTCTTACGGGACCTGGTGCGGCGATTACTGGCGCAAAGAACTTTATAGAAACCCATCTTCTGCCGCGCGATGAAGTCTACATTCAAGAACACTTGAGGCTGGCTGATGGTTATAACGTTCAGACCGAAGAGGAGTTGATATCTGGCTGGACTGTCAATGCCGACGAAGATCAATGGCTGGTCAACGAGCAGGAAAAATGGCAAGCCGGCAAACTCAAGTCTCGCTATGCCGGTCAGTTGGCAGAGTTGTTGAAGCAGCAGACCCTCATCTTTAAACAAGGCTGGCCCGTCATCGAAGGCAAACCGGTGCTGCTGACAACGGTGCTGCAACAACTGACGGATCAGTTGGGTGAGCCTTTCATTCACGCCATGACCGAGAAGCTGAGTGGCGATATCCGCTTTGATAAAGCCATTTCCATCGGCTTCGATGTTCGTGAGCAGATCCTCGCGCAACCGCAAGGCGAGCTGCCGGTTTCTCATGGTGCCGAGACCGCGAGCAATGTCAACGAACTGCTCACCCAAATGGCGGGAGGCAAACTGACCGAGCAACACCTCAGCCCGCGGCAGCGTGTCATGCTCGGCGCAATATTCGCGGCCGACAGTCTGGATGCCGCAGGTTTTGCCGGCGTCTGGCAAGCGGCCGTGGACCTCGCCCGGCGCACCGAAACCGGCGGCTTGTTCGCCCGCTACAACGCCATCGAAAGCCTCCTCCGTCAGGGCAAATCACCGATGTTCGAGGCCGGGCTTGCCCGAGGTCTGGCGTCCGCTACGCAAACGGCACGAGAGCTGAAGGTGCGTGCCTTGAATGAACCGCTCACCGTGCAGCAGTGGGGGGAGCGCATCGGGCAGATCAACCGCACCGCGCAGCGCGAATACCACCGGCAAATTTTCAAGCGCGGCGGGCAGGTGCGTGAAGCCCTGTTCAAGGCCGGTGCCGTTTCCGCGCGGCAGGTGCCCCAGGACCTGTTGATGATGACCTCTGGAGATCCGGGCCGGCGTTGTTATCCGCTGGCCTTGCTGATGGCCGCGGCACTGACCGCCGGTGATTCCGCCGAACGCGCAGTGATCGGCCGGGTGGCGAATGCCAGCCTGATGCCGGACGACGCCGATGCGCGCGCGCTGCTGCTGGCGCTGGATGAGCTGCAGACCACCGCGTTCGATGACATCGGCCAACCCCGCGGCACCCAGGATTTGCACAGCGTCACGCAGACGCTGGAAGGTAAGGCGGCGCCGGCCGTTCTGCTGCTCGACACCGGCAATCACGCGCTGCTGGTGGCTAAAGTCATACTGGCAGACGCCACGGTTTATCGCGTGTACGACCCTAATTTTGCGCTCTATGGATTTACCTCGGTCGAGCAACTGCAACAAGGCATGCAGGCCAGCCTCGGCGCTAATCAGAATGAAATCGCCAGGCTTTATGGACTGGCCGATGCGAGCAATCCGTCATTCAATGTGATCGAGCTGAACACCACGGCGATTGCCGAAAAAGTCCTGTCGTCGAACCTGCGGGTTGACCGGTTCCTGCAGAGCACTCCCGCCACGGACCTGCAAACCACGACCGTGTGGGAGAAGCAGGCTGTCGCACGGACGCGCTCGCTTGACGGTAACTCGCGGATGGGCCAGAGCCTGGCGCAACTGGATGCGCGCTATTGGGCCGGCGAGTTTGATCAGGCCACCCGGCAATTGCGCAGCGAACACGCCGTCGGGCCGGAATATCTGCCTCTGCTTGAGACCGTCAAGGTTGCAGATGATGGCGGCTACAGCGTGACACTGGTCGACTCGCGCAACCCGCTCAATACCCTTGAGGTCGTGACCCGAGACGCGCGATTCAGCCGTTTAAAAAAACACCTCGGTCAACTGATCAACGCCGTGGCGGGTAAGCCAGGGGGCGCGGGGGAGGCCGACGGTGGCAGCCGCTTGAGTTTTGCCTTTGCGATCCAGGCGTTGATCACTGAAATGCGTCTTCGCGATTATCAGGGCAGTGACGGCCCGCCGGCCTTGGCGGTCGCCCTTCAGGTTCAGGTGTACGTCGGTTATGCGCAACTGGGGTTTGGCGTTGCCAGCGACGTGGTGCAGATCGGCCGGTTGGTGCGTCAGGTGGTGTCCGGGGAGCAAGCGTTGCGCCAGGCTTCTCTGGCCGGGCGGCTGGCGGCGCGTGCCGCTACGAGTATCGGCGTAGCCTTTTCCGTTGCCAATATCGGCTTCGATATCTACAACCTGGCGCTGGCCGAAAATCACGAGCAGCGTTCGCGGTTTTCCACGTCGCTGGCTTTCAACGTGGCCGCACTGGGCCTGGATGTGGCCGCACTGGCTGTGGGCGGAGCAGTGGGTGCGGTGGCGGCATCGTTGTCGATACCGCTGCTGGGTATCGGCATTGGTGCGACCGCCATCGCCAGCAATCTGGGGCAGATCATGGACAAGGCTGCGGGCATTGGCAGGCTGCTGTCCGAAATTTATTACGCTTACCAACTTTCCTACGAGTCCAGCGGATCAGTCCTGCAGTTTCCGCCTCAAGCGGTGATCACCGAGCTAAACCTGCTGAACAGAAGCGTCAAGTTCGATGGGCAGAAGTTTTATCCCTGGAAGGGCGGTCCACTGGAGTCACCGAAGTTCGACAGCGATCCGGCTAACCGACACAACTCGATCAATATCCCCCGTGCATTCCAGTGCCCCGCAGTCGGCAGCGTCTGGGGCGCTTTGCCCGAAGCTGTCGTGCTGCCATGTTCGCCAATTTGCTATTACGGCTATGAATATCAGCTGGGCAGCGCCGGGTACCCACCTCTTTCTGTCACCCGCTATCCGCAGTTGCACGACAGGCTGGCGCAACAACTGGAATACGACGCCCACGGCAACCGGGTGTTCTATCTGTTCAGCACGCCGAATCTCCCACAAATACTTTACAAACTGTTCCCGGGCTATATGCCCACGACCGTCAAGGTGCAATTGGCCGAGCCAGTACGCCAGTTGGTGGTTCCGGATTTGCCGCCGGAGTGGAAGGCAAAGATTTCTTACGAGGTGATCGCGCCGCAAGGGCAATACCATATCCGCCTCACGCCAGGCCTGGTGGCCGTGAACTTTGACCAGGCACACGGCTGGGAACAAGTCACCTGGACGGTGCAGGCGCTCTGGGTGCGGGTGGCGCAAATCCGTTTCGTTGAAAAGCCAGCGCAAAGCATCGATAGCGCGCCGGAACTTCGGGTTGATGGTATCGCGCTGAACAAATTCGATGGTTTTATCGAACTGACCGAAGGGCTGTTCCGGATCGACTGGCTGAGCCGCAGCCTGCACCTTGTCGCCATCACGCTCGACTATGCAAAAGACTCGGAAAAAGCGTCGGCTCAGGTCGGTTCTGCGGGCCAGACGCCCAGCGCAATCCCCTCATCCGTTCTGCTCTACCTGCGCGACCAGGTGAAAAACAAGCGATCGATCCCGGCTTATGTGCCGTTGCTCAAATTCCGGGTGCCGTTCAATTCAGCGAGTCAGCCGGTCTTCACCACGGCTTATTACGACACGGCAAGGGATCGGTTGCTGTATGCGCGCAATCTGCCCAAGGACATCAATGAGGGCTTGATGTTGGGAGGCGTGAGCCCACGCCATGCATGGTTCTATCATCCGGACCGTGCAACCGTCTGGCGGGTCGACGTGCTCACCGGAACTGTCGTGCAGCGCTACCGTTTGAAGAATCCGCGGGAAGGATCAACCATTGTCGAATGCCGGCAGTCTGCCGATGGCACGTTGCATGTCTCGCAAAAGCTTGCAGGGAGCGATCTCTATGGCGTGACCACCGTTGAATACCGGATAACCGAGCAGGCTGTTGAGCTGACCGGCTGCAAAGTCAGGTTCTCGTCAGAGAACTATAGTTTCCAGCCGCAAGCAGCACTTCGATACATTGATGTCCCCTTTGAGGATGCAACGGCGGGCAACACTGCGCAAGTCAGCGAATGGTCCTATGCGCCGTTCATAGTCGTCGAAGGCTATGCAGGATCGCGGTTGTGGGACCGGGCCTGGATCAACATAAGGACGGGCAAGCGTTGCCAGGCCGAGCATGACCTTGGCTGGCCCGAGGACATGCAGATCCTGACCCCGTCGGACCTGCAAAACACTGCGGTGCTCTTCTACAGCAAACAAGACCAGACCATCAGTCGCGGTATCGAACCCCGTGTCGGCTATTTCGAGAACGTGGTCATCGAACGCGATGTGGTCGAGATTACCCAGACCGACAAACACTACATCGCCACCAAGGCTGACGGTCGACTGTACGAGATCGACATTCTCGACGTGCCTCCTGCTGCCTCTATACCGGATGCGGTTGCACTTGAATACGGGATACCTCCTCTCACTATCAGGAGCGACGAACAATGGCGCGACCGCAAGGATAACCCCGGCATCCTCAGATTCGCGGGAGTGGGTCAGCATTGGCTTGGCCGCAATCCTGACTGGCTGAGTGCGCTACCTGCGCTGGCCAAAGAATACAAAGCGTCGCCATTCCCGATCATTGGCCTGAGCGGTGTCAGCGGTGATGTTTTCCTGGCCGCGTGGTGCATCGAGGAGAAAGTCGCGCTGGCCGATCTCGGTCACGCCAGGGAATTATCGCTACTCGGTCTGACGCCTGACAGAGACGCGGTCTGGTTGCTCGATGTGACAGCGGGGCAGCTTTATCGCCAGCCGCTGGTCAACATCGAAGCGCTGCGCGGGGCTTTCGCGTCGGGTCATCGACTGCTCGATTCCGGGCAATTGGTCAAGGCGCAGAAGGTCTGGCCGCAATGGGCTTTTACTCAAGTGCAACGACAGGGCGAAGCATTGATCGCGCAAACCCGCGACGGCGTGAACCTGCAGTTGCTGGATAACCAGCCTGCCAGGATCATCGGCGTGGAAAACCGTTGGTCGTCGATGCCTGAGCAGACTGAGGAGCAATTGCGCGCACGCTTGAGAACCCTGCTGAGCGGGCATGATCACGCGCCGGTCCTGCAAGTCGAGCGCTTTGCTGACCGCTACGCCTACTACGTTGCGGAGCTTGATCATCTGTTCGTTCTCTCGGGTCGCAGCGACGGGCAGTGGGCGGTTTTCCTCGGCACGCGCGGGGCTGAATCTCCGCTGCTGTTCGATCCGGCCGATCAATTGATTTTCAGCGCAGATCCGAAAGAACACGTCTGGCTGCCGGAAAGTTATACGCATCGCGACGAAGAGGTCATGGCACTAGAGGTGGGCGATGACCTCACAGAGGTCTCGACATTGCTGCCCGAAGGCATCGACACGCTGCTGCTGACCTACGGTGCGCAAACGGTCGGTTACCGGATTTCGCAAGAGGACTGGCAGCGTCTGGCGTGCATCGTGGTCGATGTGCGGCGTCCCGGCGCGGCGGCAACGACAGAACCCTGCCTGCTGGATCTGGGTTTGGAGGCGTGCGGGCACTGGCTGCTGTCGCGGGTCGAAGCCAATGTGGTTCTCACCGATCCGGACACCGGGCGCAGTCTGATCGTGCGCAACTTTACTGCGCAGGACTCACTGGAAATGGCCGTCGGCATCGCCGGTGAAAAATTCATCTTCGCACTGGCTGACGGGCTGAAGGCCTTTGCAACCGTGCGCGGCGATGAATCGATCGCCAGCCTGGCAGCGGTGGTGCAAGCGCTGCGCTGAGGTCTCGTGCACTGCTCGGCAAAACGCCGCGAACGTTTCCGTTTGCGGCGTTTGGTTTCGGCGTTGCGCTGTGCCAGCGCTCAGGGCACCAGATAGCCCTTCACACCGGTAAAGATGATCTGCGCCGCCAGCGCGCAGACAAACAACCCCATCAAACGGCTGACAATCTGCAAGCCCTGGTCACCGAGAATCCGTTCGATACGGTTCGACAAATACAGCACCACGCCCACCGTGAAACTTGCCAACGCAATACTCATGATCGCGGTGAGTTTATCGTCCCAGTGCGGCTGGCTGACGCCCATCACCAGCAGTGCGCCGATGGTGCCGGGGCCCACCGTCAACGGAATGGTCAGCGGCACAATGGTCACGTCCTGCTGCACATTGTCAGCCTGCACCGCCGGTTTGCCCTGGGCCATGCCCAGCGCCGAAATGAACAGCACGCTGCCGGCGCCGATGCGAAACGCATCCACGGTGATGCCGAACACATCGAAAATCACTCGCCCGAACAAATACAGCAAAACGCTTGAAACCAGGGTTGCCACCGCAACCTTCCAGGCCAGGCGCCGTTGCTCCTTGCGCGAATACCCACGGGTCAGGCTGATAAAACAGGACAGCACGAAGAACGGGCTATAGAGCACCAGCATCTTCAGGTAAACGCTGAACAGCACGTGAAGCATGATACGAGCTCACTGGCGAGGGACGTCGTGGGGAGTCTATCAGGCGCTACGGGGTCTGTCGGCTCAGGTCGGTTGCGTGGTAGTCCGATTCTGCTGATCGCGCTGCGCGACCCAGTGTTCGATCAGCTCGCGCAATTGCGACAGCTCTACCGGTTTGGACATGTGTCCGTCCATGCCCGCTTGACGCGCGCGTTCCTTGTGTTCGGCAAGGATGTGCGCCGTCAACGCGACGATCGGCGTGCGGATGCGCTGGTTGCTGACTTCCCAGGCCCGCAGCTGCTGGGTCGCGGAGAAACCATCGAGGATCGGCATCTCACAGTCCATCAGCACCAGATCGTAACGCTGGGCCTTCATCGCTTGCAGCGCCTCTTCACCGTTGCTGGCGGTATCAGGTTGCAAGTTGAGCTTGCCGAGCATGCCGCGAATCACTTTGGTCGAGATCGTGTTGTCTTCGGCGACGAGGATGCGGAAGTCGCTCGGCACCTTGGCGGCGGTGGCGGCCGTGACGACTTGCGGCTGGAACACCACCTGACCTTTGTTGCGCTGGTTGAGCTCATCGGCGAGGGTGGTCTTGAGGGTGTAGCCGGCCACCGGTTTGGCCAGAATGCGTTTGATCCCCGAATTGCGCGCGATGATCTTGCTCGGCGCATTGCTGATGCCGGTGAGCATGATCAGCAGAATGTCGTGGTTCAGGCTCGGGTCTTCCTTGATCTTGGCTGCGAGCTGCATGCCGGTCATGCCGGGCATGTTCTGGTCGAGCAGGACCACGTCGAAATAGTCGCGCAGGTGCGCTTTGGTGCGCAGCAGCGCCAGCGCTTCCTTGCCCGAAGGCACGGCGCTGACATTCAGGCCCCAGGCGCTGCATTGCTGCACCAGCACTTTACGGCAGGTGTCGTTGTCGTCGACCACCAGCACCCGTGCGCCTTGCAGCGGGCTGTCCAGATCCGAGGTCGGATGCTCCAGGCGGTCCGGGTCCAGCGGCAGGGTCAGCCACAAGGTGCTGCCCGCCGTGGCGCCGCTCTTGATGCCGAACTCGCCGTGCATCAGGCGAATCAGTTGCCGGGCAATCACCAGCCCGAGATTACCGCCCAGGCGATTGGCCGAAAGAAAGTGTTTGCTGTGCAACTCGGCGTGCATCAGCGCATCGCGTTCTTCCGCTTCCATCGGCACGCCGCTGTCCTGCACGGCGATGCGCAGACGCGGCTTGCTGCTGCGCTCATCGAGGGCGACGACGATCAGCACTTCGCCTTCGTCGGTTTTTTTCAGGGCGTTTTCCAGCAGACTCAGCAGGGTCTGGCGCAGGCGCGTCGGATCGCCGCTGATCACACGCGGCACTTGCGGCTGGATAAAACTGATCAGCTCGACATTCTGCTGCTCGGCCTTGGCCCGGTAGATGCTCAGGCAGTCGTCGATCAGGGCGTTGAGGTCAAACTGTACGTCGTCCAGTTCGATCTGCCCGGATTCGAGCTTGGAAATATCGAGGATCTCGTTGATCAGGGTCAGCAGTTCGTTGCCGGCGCTGTGGATGGTTTGTACGTAGTCGCGTTGCTTGACCGAGAGCGGCGTGCCGAGCAGCAACTCGGTCATGCCCAGTACGCCGTTCATCGGGGTGCGGATTTCGTGACTGATCTTGGCGAGGAATTCGGCTTTGGCGTTGATCTCTGCATTGCTCGCGGCGAGGTCGCGGCTGATGCTGAAGCGGCTTTCGGTGATGCTGCGCTGTCGCTCGCCGAGAGCGATGCTCATCAGCAGGCCGCTGATGCAGATGAACACCATCAACGTCATGATCAGGCCTTGCGGCGCGACCAGGGTCAATCCCAGCAACGCCGGAAGGATGATCAGCGTGCCGATGTTGAACACCACCATCGCCGCGACGAACAGACGCGCCGGCCGGTAGCCTTTCTGCCAGTGGTAGAACCCCACCAGCAACATGCTCAGGCCTGCCAGCGCCACCAGCGCATAGGTGATGATGTTCAGCGGCAGTGTGTTGACGAACAGCAACAGCAGGCTGCACGTCACGATCAGCACAATGTCTGTCAGCAACAGCTTGTTCAGCGGGTGCGGCCCGAGCGGGGAGAAGAAACGCAAGGCGAACATCAGCCCGGCCGGGGCGGTCAGCAGCAACGCCAGATAGGCGCCGGGTGTCTGCAAGGCATGCCAGTTCGGCAACCACGGCCCGGCCAGATTGAGCAACAGCAGCAGACTCAACCCGAGCAGACCTTCACAGACCGCCAGCCACAGGCTGCTGCGCGAGCGGGAATAGGCGTAGCGCACCAGATTGTGCAGCAACAGCATGCCCAGACAACCGAACAGCAGGCCGAAGATCAGCGTCTGGGTCTGATTGGCCGCGCTGATTACCGCAGACTGCAGGGTAATGTGCGGGCGCAACTGATGGTCGGAGACCATGCGCAGATAAACGTCGAGGGGTTTGTCGCTCAGCGGCAGCGGCAGCATGAAGTCGCTGCTCGGCAGAGGCCGCTCAGCCTGTGGCTGGTCGGTGCCGGTGTTGCGTTGCTCGATCAGTTTGTCGCCGTCGAGCACGTAGAGATTAAGTTGTGACAGGTCAGGGGCAAAGATGCGCAGCACCTGTTCGTGCTTGCCCGGTGCCAGCCTGAAACGCAGCCACAAGGCCCCCTCGGGTTCGGCCGCCGTGAGGCGCTCAAGATCGATGGGGCTGAATTGATTGGTGTAGCGAGGGGAGCGGATATCGCTCAGTTGCAGGCTGCCCTGATCGTCAAGCAATACCGACCAGCCACTGCCTTGGGCGGCCTGGGCCGGGAGCATGCAGAGCAGGGTCAGCAAAGTGACGGTGAAGCTTATGGCATTCCTGAGCCAGCGCACGGCGAGATCCCTTCGTAGGTTGAAGCCAGAATATAACGATGCGCGGCGGCGGAACAGCCCAGCGAGCAATGGCATTGCGCGCCGGGCGAGGTGGACAGCTTATTCCTGGATTTCGCCACGTTCACGGGCAATGGCGCGGTAGCCGATGTCCTTGCGGTAGAAACAGCCTTGCCAGTCGATGGCCGCCGCGAGCTTATAGGCTTGCTGCTGGGCTTCGCTGACGCTTGCGCCCATGGCGGTGGCGCAAAGTACGCGACCACCGGCGGTGACGACATTGTCGTCCTTCAATGCGGTACCGGCGTGGAAGACTTTACCTTCCAGATTCGCGGCAGCCTCCAGGCCGTTGATCGCTGCGCCCTTGGCGTAATCGCCCGGGTAGCCGCCAGCGGCCAGCACGATGCCGACACTCGGACGCGGATCCCACTGTGCTTCGACTTTGTCCAGCGCTTGTGCCAGCGCGGCTTCGACCAGCAAGACCAGGCTCGATTGCAGACGCAGCATCACCGGTTGGGTTTCCGGATCGCCGAAGCGGCAGTTGAATTCGATGACCTTCGGATTGCCCGCCTTGTCGATCATCAGACCGGCATAGAGGAAACCGGTGTAGACATTGCCTTCTTCTGCCATGCCACGCACGGTCGGCCAGATCACCAGGTCCATCACGCGCTGATGCACGTCGGCGGTGACCACCGGGGCAGGGGAGTAAGCGCCCATGCCGCCGGTGTTCGGGCCGCTGTCGCCGTCGCCGACGCGTTTGTGATCCTGGCTGGTGGCCATCGGCAGGACGTTCTTGCCGTCGACCATGACGATGAACGAAGCTTCTTCGCCGTCGAGGAATTCTTCGATGACCACGCGTGAACCGGCATCGCCGAACGCATTGCCGGCGAGCATGTCACGCACGGCGTCTTCGGCTTCGGCCAGGGTCATGGCAACGATCACGCCTTTGCCCGCAGCCAGACCGTCGGCCTTGATCACGATCGGCGCGCCTTTTTCACGCAGATAAGCCAGGGCCGGCTCGATCTCGGTGAAGTTCTGGTAATCAGCGGTCGGGATCTTGTGACGGGCGAGGAAATCCTTGGTGAAGGCTTTCGACCCTTCCAGTTGCGCAGCGCCGGCGGTCGGACCGAAGCAGTCCAGGCCACGGGAACGGAACAGATCGACCACGCCAGCGACCAGCGGCACTTCCGGGCCGACGATGGTCAGGGCGACGTTTTTCTCGGCGAAGTCGGCCAGTTGCTCAAGGGCGAGTACGTCGATGGCAACGTTTTCGCACTTGGCCTCAATCGCCGTACCGGCGTTGCCCGGCGCAACAAAGACTTTCTGCACGCGCGGATCCTGAGCCACTTTCCAGGCCAGGGCGTGCTCACGGCCACCGCTGCCAATGATCAAAACATTCATTTCAAAAACCTCGGATGACGCTAATTCTGTGGAGCACCGCAAGAGATGCTTTTTGTAGGAGTGAGCCTGCTCGCGATTGCGGTGTATCAGTCAATGTTGCTTTGACTGATCGGTTGCTATCGCGAGCAGGCTCACTCCTACAGGGGATCGTGTGCTTAGTGACGGAAGTGGCGCATGCCGGTGAACACCATGGCGATACCGGCTTCATCGGCAGCGGCAATCACTTCAGCGTCACGCATCGAGCCGCCCGGCTGGATCACCGCAGTGATACCGACCTTGGCCGCGTTGTCCAGGCCGTCGCGGAACGGGAAGAACGCATCGGAGGCCATCACCGATCCGGCAACCTGCAGACCGGCATGCTCAGCCTTGATTGCAGCGATGCGCGCCGAGTTGACGCGGCTCATCTGGCCGGCGCCGACACCGATGGTCTGGCGGTTCCTGGCGTAGACGATGGCGTTGGATTTAACGTATTTGGCAACTTTCCAGGCAAAGATCAGGTCGTGGATTTCCTGTTCGGTCGGAGCGCGTTTGGTCACGACTTTCAGGTCATCGGCGCTGATCATGCCGATATCGCGGCTCTGTACCAGCAGACCACCGTTGACGCGCTTGTAGTCCCAGGCAGCAGCGCGGTCAGCCGACCACTCGCCGCAGGCCAGCAGGCGCACGTTGGCTTTGGCCGCGACGATGGCGCGGGCTTCTTCACTGACCGATGGCGCGATGATCACTTCAACGAACTGACGCTCGACGATCGCCTTGGCGGTCTCGGCATCCAGTTCACGGTTGAAGGCGATGATGCCGCCAAAGGCCGACTCGGTGTCGGTGGCGTAGGCCAGTTCGTAGGCCTGACGGATACCGCCTTCGGCGTCCGGGCTGACAGCGACGCCGCACGGGTTGGCGTGCTTGACGATCACACAGGCTGGCTTGACGAAGCTCTTCACGCATTCCAGCGCAGCGTCGGTGTCGGCCACGTTGTTGTACGACAGCTCTTTGCCTTGCAGCTGGGTCGCGGTGGCGATGCCGACTTCGGCAGGTTTGGCTTCAACGTAGAACGCCGCGCTCTGGTGCGGGTTCTCGCCGTAGCGCATTTCCTGAGCCTTGATGAACTGGCTGTTGAAGGTGCGCGGGAATTCGCTGCGACCTTCGGTGGTCAGGGTTTCGGCCGCCTGATTCACGGTGCCCATGTAGTTGGCGATCATGCCGTCGTAGGCGGCAGTGTGTTCGAAGGCCTTGAGCATCAGGTCGAAACGCTGGGCGTAGGTCAGGCCACCGGCCTTGAGGTTTTGCAGGACATCGGCGTAATCGCTGGCATTCACCACGATCGCTACATCTTTATGGTTTTTTGCTGCGGAACGGACCATGGTCGGGCCGCCGATATCGATGTTCTCGATGGCGGTCGGCAGGTCGCAGCCTGGCTTGTTGATGGTGGCTTCGAACGGATAGAGGTTGACCGCCACCAGATCGATCGGCTTGATGCCGTGCTCGCTCATGATCGCGTCGTCGATACCGCGACGACCGAGGATGCCGCCGTGGATTTTCGGGTGCAGGGTTTTCACCCGACCGTCCATCATCTCGGCGAAACCGGTGTAATCCGCGACTTCCACTGCGGCAACGCCGTTGTCGCGCAGCAACTTGAACGTTCCGCCGGTGGAGAGGATCTCGACGCCCAGGGCTTCAAGCTCCCTGGCGAATTCGAGGATCCCGGTCTTGTCGGAAACGCTGATCAAGGCGCGGCGGATCGGCAGGCGGGTAGTCTGGTCGGTCATCTCAATTTCCATCAAAAGCAAAGGAAGTCAGCAAAAAAGGCGACCGTTTTTTACGCGGGCGCCTTTCTGGTTTGATTGAATGCTTACAGCAGATCGTACTGCTTGAGTTTCTTGCGCAGTGTGCCGCGGTTCAGTCCCAGCAGCTCACTGGCCTTGGTCTGATTGCCCTTGACGTAGTTCATCACGCTTTCGAGCAGGGGCGCCTCGACTTCGGAAAGCACCAGGTTGTACACGTCCGTGACGGACGCGCCCTCAAGGTGGGCGAAATAATTGTGCAGCGCCTTCTCGACACTCCCGCGAAGGGTCTGGCCTTCTTCGCTCGGCGTATTGAGGTGCTGTTTCAAATTCACGTTGTCGCTCACGGGTGCTGTTCCACTCACTAAAGTCTCGGTCATCATCGTCATGCGGCCACCCCTTCTTCGTCCCCTGTCAGGCTCTTGTAACGCTCGGCGAAGAACTCCCGAACGTTGGCGCATTGTGTTTCCGTACCATCCAAACGATTGAAACGGGCGCGAAACTCCCTGGCGCCCGGCAAGGTTGCGAGATACCAGCCCACATGCTTGCGGGCAATGCGCACGCCCATCACGTCCCCATAGAAGGCGTGAAGGGCGGCCAGATGCTCAAGCAGAATGTGTTCCACTTCGATCAGCTCCGGTGCCGGCAATTGCTCGCCGGTACGCAGGAAGTGCTCGATCTCGCGAAAAATCCATGGCCGCCCCTGGGCGGCACGGCCTATCAGCAGGCCATCGGCACCGGTCGCGTCGAGCACGTAACGGGCCTTTTGCGGCGAATCGATATCGCCATTGGCAAACACCGGAATCGACACCGCCTGCTTGATCGCGGCAATCGTGTCGTACTCCGCTTCCCCTGTGTACAGATCGGCGCGCGTGCGGCCATGCACGGCCAGCGCGGTGATCCCGGCCTGTTCGGCGATTTTCGCCACGGTCAGGCCGTTTCTGTTGTCGCGATCCCAGCCCGTGCGGATCTTCAGGGTGACCGGCACATCGACTGCCGCCACGACGGCCTGCAGGATCTCGGTCACCAGTGCTTCGTCTTTCAACAACGCGGAACCGGCGGCCTTGTTGCAGACCTTCTTTGCCGGGCAACCCATGTTGATATCAATAATCTGCGCGCCCAGCTCGACGTTCGCCCGGGCCGCATCCGCCAGCATCTGCGCATCGCCACCGGCAATCTGTACCGAGCGTGGCTCGGGATCGCCTTCGTGGATCATGCGCATGCGCGACTTGCGGGTGTTCCACAAGCTCATGTCGCTGGTGACCATTTCCGAGACGACAAGCCCTGCGCCCAGACGCTTGCACAGCTGACGAAAGGGCTGATCGGTGACGCCCGCCATCGGGGCGAGAATCAAGCCGTTCTGCAATGTGTATGGGCCGATGCGTACCGCCGACATAGGACTTCCCTGAAGTGGGGCCGGATCATGAGAGTTCGAAAAAGGGTTGGCATGATACCCGCTCTCGATGACTGGTTAAAGGCTCAATTGAACAAAATCTGAACAGTTATTCCGTTATCGCCAGCGGTTTGGTTGCATGGGGTGCAGTCAGAAAACCGCCGTCAATCCGGAGCCGGTCCAGCCGTTCACTCGGGCGAGTGGAAGCTCAGGCTGTAATTCACCGCTTTCGGGCCTGGATCGAGAATATCCAGCGCGATGTGGATCGGTGTTTGCGGCGGCATTTCCGCCAGGCCTTCCAGATCGCCGCTGAGGTATTCGCCGGGCTTGAAGCGGCGACTGGCGATCAGGTGACCGTTGAGATCGGCAAAGCGTAGCTCAAGCAATGGAAACGGTTGGGAGAATGTGGCGCGGTTGTAGATGATCGCGTCGACCACCAGCGCCCCGCTGAACTCGGGATGGCTGCGCACCACCAGGTTACTGCTTTTGATTTTGGCGATGTCGACCTTCGATGGCACGGTGCAGCCGATCTGCGGGCAGACCTGCTGGAACCACGGGCGGTATTGATCCTGGCGCGCCAGTTCGTCGAAGTGATAGGCGATGTACTGGCCGGCCAGCGCGCCGGCTGCCAGTACGACCAGCACCAGCCAGAGCAGGCGCCGACCCCACGGCGAACGGCGTTTCTGCCAGTCCAGTTGCAGCGGGTCGTCGGTCAGGTCTTGCAGCACTTCGGCGCGGACGCCGGGCTCGGCGCGACCGCGTTTCTTGCGCTGCGGTTCGATCGCGGGCAAGTCGTCGTCTTCGTCGGCTGACAGGCGCTCGCGACGGGCGTTCGGATCGATCGGATCGTGCAGGCGCAGTTGCGGGATCGCCGGCTCGTCATCCAGGTCCACCGGCTCCAGCGACAGCGAGGGTTCCGTGCGCGCGGATTTGACCGGCTCGATCTCGACCGCCGGCGGGGCGTTGTCGAGGTCTTGCGGACGTTCGTTGGCAGGTTCGCTGAACAGGCTGTCCGGCCAGACGGCTTCGTCCGGTTCCGGACTGTCGCGGCGGGCGCTCAAGGCGTCTTCGCGCGGGCGGCCGAATTCGCTGATCGGCTGGATCTCGCGTTGTTCGAGGCGGGCGAGTTCCTCGTCCAGATCTAGGCTGTCCAGGTCCAGCTCCGAGGCACTCCATTGCTTTTGGCTGATCGCCCGCGGTGCGGCTGTGTCGACGGCCGGCGATTGCGCTGCCGGAACGGGTTGGGCTACCGACGGTGCCACCGGATCCTTGCCGGCGTGTTGCTCGAGCAACTGCCTGGCAGCGTTGAACACTTGCAGGCAAGAGCCGCAGCGAACCACCCCGCGGGCCACGCTCAACTGAGCATGGTTGACGCGGAAGCTGGTCTGGCAATGCGGGCACTGGGTGACGAAACTGTCGGTCATGCGGCGATCCGGTTCAGGCAAGCGGTCATTTTAGCGCCGACGCCCGGTGATGCGCACCCAGCCATCGCGATTGGCAATCGGGTCGAGGTCGAAGTCCTGCGCATAAGCCGCCGCGACCTCTTCGCCCTGCTCGGCGAGGATGCCGGACAGTGCCAGGCGCCCGCCAGACTTGACCAGGCTGGACAGTTGCGGCGCCAGGGACACCAGCGGGCCGGCGAGAATATTGGCGACCAGCACGTCAGCCTGAACCTGCGGCAGATCCTCCGGCAGGTACAACGGGAACAACTCGTCGGCGATGTTGTTGCGCCCGGCGTTATCGCGCGAAGCTTCCAGCGCTTGTACGTCGATGTCGGTGCCAACGGCTTCTTTAGCGCCGAGCAGCAGCGCGGCAATCGCCAGAATCCCCGAGCCGCAGCCGAAATCCAGCACGTTGCAGCCTTTCAGGTCCTGACCGTCAAGCCATTCCAGGCACAGTGCCGTCGTCGGATGGGTGCCGGTGCCGAACGCCAGGCCCGGGTCCAGCAGCAGATTGACCGCGTCGGGTTCCGGCGCGGCGTGCCAGCTCGGCACGATCCACAGGCGCTGGCCGAAACGCATCGGCTCGAAGCCGTCCATCCAGCTGCGCTCCCAGTCCTGGTCTTCGATGACTTCGCTGTGGTGCTCGGGCAGCGGGCTGCCGGTCAGCAGTTCGAGGTGGGCCAGGACCGGCGCAGCTTCGGTGCCGCCCTCGAACAGGGCCAGCAGATGAGTGTGCGACCACAGCGGGGTGGTGTTGAGTTCCGGCTCGAAGATCGGCTGGTCTTCGGCGTCCATGAACGTCACCGAGACGGCGCCGACTTCAAGGAACGCGTCTTCGTAGGTTTCGGCTTGTTCCGGAGTGATGGCGAGACGGACTTGCAGCCAAGGCATGGCGGGCACCTTTGAAAAAACTGTGGGGCAGCCCGAAGCTGCAAAAGCGCGCAGTTTACGCCAGGTCGCCGGCAAAGTGGACACGGCCGTTTACTGTTACAGATTCCCTGGTTCGATATACATATGTATGGCCGCAGGCGGCTGGGCGGCCAATAGAGTGAGGGCTCACTTCAAGGCATAAAGGACTGGGCGATATGACGGATCAACAAGGGATTGCAGGCGACACGTTGCCGACAACGACTGAGCCGGCGGGGACAGCGCAGGAAGTGCTGCTGCGGGTGACACGCTGGCAGGTGATGACGGACAAGCGCCTCGGTAGCCAAATGACCTTGCTGGAAGCGATTGAACACTTCGCATTGATCGAATTGCGCATTCATTACCCTGATGGGGTTATCGATCCGGGTTTCGTCATTTCCCTTGTCGATGCCGTGCTGCAAAAGCTCATAGACGGCAAACCGCTGATCTTCGTCGCCGTCAGGGACGCACCTTATCGCTGGCCCGGAGGGGCGGACCCGGGGTTACCTGCCGATCGCCGAGAGACGGTCATCCGCACCGTTGATACGGTCGCTGCGTATTGTCTTGAGCAGTACAAGCAGTATCTCCATGATCACTGGCAGACCAAGGAGCTGGAGCCACGGTTCGACCGTATGATCGAGCGCAAGCTGCAGCGATATATCGATGACATCGAAAAACTCTTCCATCCCGAGCAGCTTGCCGGACTGACGGCAGCTCGACTGCGCGACAGAATTGAAAAAATCCAGGAGCGTGGCGCGCGCCGGTATCGATTGACCTCACTGGCATCGCCCCGGGAGCGCAAAATTATCGAGGCGCTGGCCTTCGAGCAATTGCCGCATTGGTTGCGAGTGTTGAAGGAACCCGATCGACGTTTGCTTCATGACCATCAGGAACAGACCATGCAAGCCCAGGCCGTGCTCGATAACCTGCTTGAGGGCTACGGTTCGTTGCAGGCCTACGCTCGGCAGCGAGCCATCGACTTCATCCAGTTGCAGTTGGACATGCAGGTCGAACCGGACACGACCCTGGTGCGGTTGGCGTGGCGTTCGGCGGTTGGTGAGCGGACGCAGAACCGAAGCCTGACCGAGCTGCTCGCCGGCGGGCCGATTGGTCGGGATTTTGCCTCGGTGGCGGGGTTGGCCAGTGACACGCCTCTGCGGAATCAGCCACTGGAATCGCCATTCATTGCCGACATGCTGGCGACGCAGGATCTTCCCACGGACTACCACCACGAGCTCGTTCGGCAATACGAGCGCGAAGACGTAAAAGAGGCATTGAGCGCCTGGTTTTCGCAGCGACTCAAGCAAAGTGCTTTTGTTGCCCGGTGTGCCGGGCATTTATCGGTCGCCGACCATGAGCGTCTCGAACAGGTATGGGATGGCGAGGCGTCGGTAACCCGTTTGCGCGTCTGCGGTTTGACGCTGCCCAACGGCATGAAGTGTGCCGATCTGCTGCTGTTCTATCGCGAAGAAGCTGCCGGCGGTGTTAACGATCTGCTGTTGTATGCGCCCAACAAGCCAGACGGCCAGGAGTGGGTCCGGCTGCCTTCACTTATGGAGTTGAGCGGTGAATTGTGGGGATGGACCCAGACCGAGTCCGGTCGTGAATATCTGTTGCGGCAGCTCTCGCCGGCAACCGGGGATAAAGCGCGGGCGTATCTGTTCAGTGTGTCGAACGATCCTCGCTTGTGGGGCATGAGCCGCGACATCAGGCGCGGCACAAAGACGTTCGTCGATTGCGCTGATGACGCCGCGCAAATGGGCCTTGCAAACAATCTCAAGCAGGTTGAGCAGGACCACTCGCCAGGCTGGTACGCGGCGCTTGGGCTTGAGGCACGACGACGCATCAGCAGCCTTAATCAGGAGTTAGAGGTTCATCAGCAGGTTCTCAGTGAGCTGCTGACCGGCTACGAGGTCTTTGTCGATTTTGCCAAACGCACCATCGCCGAAGCGATTACACCGTATCTGCGCAGCCGCAATGTGCTGGAGCCGGTTGATCCTGCCACGGTCCTGATTGATCACAGTGAGCCCGGCAATGATTACAAGTCGAAAGTCTCCAGTCTGCTCGATCTGGCCATTTACGGATACGATGAAAACAGGGGGATCAACCATCCGGATCGCGGCGTACGCTCGTCTGTCGGCCAGGACCTGAGTCAGCTGCGCAGTGCTGAGCTGGCGCTGTATCTGCGCAGGGCGTATCTGGGAGACGCCTACGCCAAGGAGATCCGCGGCAAATATCTCGAGTCGGGCGATCCGGCCTATGACAGTCGCCGATATGCCTATCGCAATGTGTTGCTGTCGAAAATGGACCGTGATCTGCGGGTCGCCAGAAGTAAAGATCAAATACTTGAGACGGCTTACATTGCGCTGGTCCGGCAAGTCTCCCGGTTGAGCAATGGGGAGTTGCCGAGCGGGCGGGGCTCGGGAGCCAGTATCGTGGCCCATGACGGCGTGTTCCGGTTCGCGATTCGTGGGCATATCGTGTTGGGGGTTTATGTTTTTGTCTGGTTTGACCCTGATGCGGCTAGCTGGCTTTACATGCCGGACGCTCCCGATGGCGTGACGTTTCGCCGATATGAAAGTTTCTGCGGGGAAACGACAGGCGCGCTGAATGACTACGTAATGTCGCGCGTGGCCACGGGCGCGCGGCAAGCCGTTTCGCGCTATTTGCGGGCACTGACGGCGAAGAACATGCACGTCGATACGCTATACGAGTGGCAGCGTGTGGGTGATTGCCGGGGAGAGTTCAATGCCTGCATTGAACGGGCGGTCACTGACGTAGCAGACATCACCACCAGTCGCGCCGAGGTGATCGAAAAGCAGGTAGTCAAGGGGTTGGTGTTCGCAGCAGCGCCTTTTTGCATCGTTTTCCCGCCCTTTGCTTTGCTGCTGGATGCCGCGTTTATTGCCGCCAGCGTCACTCAAGCCCTTGGCGCTCATCAGGAGGGCGATACAGACGCAGCACTGTTGCACTGGCTGGAAGCATCCTGGGGAGCTCTGTTCGCCATGGTCGGCGCGGGCAGTGCGATCAAACTCCTCGGGCAAGCACTCAGAAGCCTGAAGCAGACGGTAAGGCCCATATCATTACTGGCCGAGCGCCTGAAGAGCGGGGCACCGGCAAGAACGAAAGAAACCTTGCCGATGGTGCGAGAGGTGCGCTTCAAGCCTAAACAGGCGGTTGCGAAGGCTCCCGAACGGCTGCAGCGGGTGACCGACGATAGTGTCTTTTTTGGTACCTGGCGCAGTGCACCCAGCACGACGCAAGCTCAACCGGCGTACTACATTCGTCACAAGGGTAAATATTACCAGGTCAAGAAAAACCCTCATTTCGACGGTCTGAGTCTGATTGATGCCCAGCGCCCGAACGCCATTTACAATCGGCCCATACGCCTGACGCCGCGTGGCAAGTGGACACATGAGCGGGTTGGGCTCAGAGGCGGGAATGATACCGTTCGCAACCTGGGCAGCATCACGGATCTGCGCGAGGCTTTTCCCGGGCGTGTCAGTCCGGATCCGGTCAGGGGCGCGTTGCAGGGCGAAGCTGTGGTGGCGAAGCTGGTCGACGGAGCTGCGGACAATTATCTGTTTTCAGTCAATGCCCAGACGTGTGTGGTTGCATCGTTGTACAACCCGGCGACGAAGATCGGCGCGGTCATTCATATCGATCACAATATTCGTTCGTTGATCAAGGCACGGGTCGACGATGTGGTGAAGCGCATAGGCGGAGAAGCGAAGGATGTTCGTGCGACCCTCGTGGGCGGGGACTGGCTGTTCGGTGGTGATATCGGCGGGGTGATCAGAAGCGAATTGCGACGCAACGGCGTGCGGCCTACGTGGGATTACTGGTCGTATTCTCTCTGCGTGGGGAATACTTTCGGCGTGTCGCTGAATCTGCGCAATGGGGTCACAACAGTGTTCAAGCATTCCATGGATTCAGTTCGCGAGTTATACAATCCATTATCGAGGGCTGCCCACACGTTACCAGCGCACATGCCCGCGGACAACTTGTCACAGCGCGTATTGAGGGTTGAAGCGCGCGTTGCCAGCACGCCGCTGTATGAGAACCGTCCCGGCGTCGTGGTTGATAAGAATGGCAAGGCGGTAACCTCCGAAATGATTCACGACCAGGCTTTCGCGCTGGTACTGCTGTAGTAACGCGCTGTTTGCAGGCGGAGCTCCCATAAAAAAACCCGATCCAGCCGGATCGGGTTTTTTAGTTACTTCGCGTGCAGCCTTACGACTGTTTGGCCAGCTTGTGCTCGAGGTAGTGAATGTTCACGCCCCCTTTGCAGAAGCCTTCGTCGCGAACCAGATCGCGGTGCAGCGGGATGTTGGTCTTGATCCCGTCGACCACGATTTCGTCCAGGGCGTTGCGCATGCGGGCCAGGGCTTCGTCGCGGGTCGCGCCGTAAGTGATCAGCTTGCCGATCAGCGAGTCGTAGTTCGGGGGTACGGCATAACCGCTGTACAGGTGCGAATCGACGCGAACGCCGTTGCCGCCTGGAGCGTGGAAATGCTTGACCGTGCCCGGGCTCGGCATGAAGGTTTTCGGGTCTTCGGCGTTGATCCGGCACTCCAGCGAGTGACCGCGGATCACCACGTCATCCTGAGTGAACGACAGCTTGTTGCCAGCGGCGATGCTGAGCATCTCCTTGACGATGTCGATACCGGTGACCATCTCCGAAACCGGGTGCTCCACCTGAACACGGGTGTTCATCTCGATGAAGTAGAAACGACCGTTCTCGTAGAGGAACTCGAACGTACCGGCGCCGCGGTAGCCGATGTCGATGCACGCCTTGACGCAGCGAGCCAGGACTTCCTGGCGCGCCTTCTCGTCGATGCCCGGTGCCGGCGCTTCTTCGAGAACCTTCTGGTGGCGGCGCTGCAGCGAGCAGTCGCGGTCGCCCAGGTGGATGGCGTGGCCCTGGCCGTCGGACAGCACTTGCACTTCGACGTGGCGCGGGTTGGTGAGGAATTTTTCCAGATAGACCATCGGGTTGCCGAACGCCGCGCCTGCTTCGGAGCGGGTCAGTTTCGCCGAGGCGATCAGGTCTTCTTCCTTGTGCACCACACGCATGCCGCGACCACCGCCGCCGCCAGCGGCTTTGATGATCACCGGGTAACCGACTTCACGGCCGATGCGCAGCGCCGTTTCTTCGTCTTCCGGCAATGGGCCGTCGGAGCCTGGAACAGTCGGTACGCCCGCTTCGATCATCGCGTGCTTGGCCGAAACCTTGTCGCCCATCAGGCGAATGGTGTCGGCTTTCGGGCCGATGAAGGCGAAGCCGGAATTCTCGACCTGTTCGGCAAAATCGGCGTTTTCCGCGAGGAAACCGTAGCCTGGGTGAATGGCGGTGGCGCCGGTCACTTCAGCCGCAGCGATGATGGCCGGGATGTGCAGGTAGGACTGAGCGGCGGACGCCGGGCCGATGCAGACGGATTCGTCTGCCAGACCCAGGTGCATCAGCTCTTTGTCGGCCTTGGAGTAAACGGCGACGGTCTTGATGCCCATCTCTTTGCAGGCACGCAGAATCCGCAGGGCGATCTCACCGCGGTTCGCGATCAGAACTTTTTCCAACTTCGCAGTCATCAAAGGCTCTCCGCAGTTCAAACGATGGTGAACAGCGGTTGGTCGTACTCAACCGGCTGGCCGTCTTCGACGAGGATGGACTCGATCACTCCGCTGGTTTCAGCTTCGATGTGGTTCATCATCTTCATGGCTTCGACGATGCACAGGGTGTCGCCTTTCTTCACGGTCTGGCCGACTTCAACGAAGGACGGCGAGGTCGGCGAAGATTTGCGATAGAACGTACCGACCATCGGCGAACGGGCAACGGTGCCGTTCAACGCTGGGGCGGCAGCGGCAGCCGGGGCGGCGGCAGCGACTGGAGCGGCTGCAACCGGTGCAGCGGCCGGAGCCTGCATCGGTGCTGGCGCGTAGTACTGCTGAGCCGGGGTCTTGCTGTGACGGCTGATGCGTACGGACTCTTCGCCTTCCTTGATCTCGAGCTCGTCGATGCCGGACTCTTCCAGCAATTCGATCAGTTTCTTAACTTTACGGATATCCATGAATCATCAACTCCCAAGGGTCGGTCAGGGGCGTTTAACGCTTGTCGTTCAAGCTGTTGCCTGGTTTTCAAGCTGCTCTAGTGCGGCCTCCAGGGCCAGTCGGTAACCGCTGGCGCCAAGGCCGCAGATCACTCCTACCGCTACATCGGAGAAGTAGGAGTGATGGCGGAAAGGTTCGCGCTTGTGCACGTTGGACAAATGCACTTCGATGAATGGGATGCTCACTCCCAGCAGCGCGTCACGTAATGCGACACTTGTGTGCGTAAAAGCCGCCGGATTGATCAGAATGAAATCCACGCCTTCGCCGCGCGCGGCGTGGATGCGGTCGATCAATTCGTATTCGGCATTGCTTTGCAGATGCAGCAGATGGTGGCCGGCTTCGCGGGCGCGGCGTTCCAGATCCTGATTGATCTGCGCCAGGGTCGTCGACCCATAGGTGCCCGGTTCGCGGGTGCCGAGCAGGTTCAGGTTGGGGCCGTGCAGCACCAGTAGTGTTGCCATCTGCATTGTCCTTGTTATCAATGAGCAGTCGTCAGAACCCGGCGACTATGCCGCAAAGCCTTTATGACTGTCCAGTTCCATGCAAAAGGCCGCACGATGGGCGATGTTTGCGCGAGATATGTGACCGTGATTTCAGATCCGGTCATTTTGCGGGATCGGCGGTGTCTGGGTTGACGCCATCGCGAGCAGGCTCACTCCTACATTTGGAATGCGTATCCCCTGTAGGAGTGAGCCTGCTCGCGAAAGCGGTTTATCAAACGCGAAAGGCCTGAACGGCCGTGTGCAATCGCCCACCCAACACCAGCAAATTCTCGCCCTGTTCACGTCCCTGACCGATCCGCAGCAAGTTGTCCCCACCCAACTGATGAATGCGCTCACTGTGATCGCGAATCTCGCTGACCGCGCCACTCTGCTGCGCGGTGACCTCGGCGATGCGCACGGCGGTGTCGGCAATGGTTTGAATCGCCCCGACGATTTTGTCCAGCGCGCCGTCCGCCGCTTGCGCCTGATTGGCTGTGGCTTCGGCGTGTTCGACTTGCGCACGCATGCCTTCGACCGATTGGCGGGCGGCGGTTTGCAGCCCGGCAATCAGCGTCTGGATTTCGGCAGTCGCGCCAGCGGTGCGTTGTGCCAGCGAGCGCACCTCTTCGGCGACGACGGCGAAACCCCGGCCCATTTCGCCGGCGCGCGCCGCTTCGATCGCCGCGTTCAAGGCCAGCAGATTGGTCTGATCGGCAATCGAGCGAATCACCGTCAATACGCCACCGATGGTTGCTGACTCTTGTGCCAAGTGTTCGATCATCTGCGCGTTGCCCTGAACTTCGCCGACCAGCGCATGCAAACCGGTGAGACTCAAGCCAATCACGCGCTGGCCGTGTTCAACCGCTTGCCCGGCGTGACGGCTGGCGTCGGCGGCCTGCTGCGCATCGCCGGCAACCTGCTGGATGGTCGCCTCCAGCTCGCCGAGCGAGTCACGAATCAGCGCGGTATCGCCGGCCTGATGCTCAGCGCCGCTGTGCAGGTCGTGGCTCAGTTCGGCGAGGGTGCGGCTGCTTCCCGCCACTTGTTCGGCATTGCCGCGAATGGTCCCGACCAGATCCACCAGATAGGCGCGCAGGCGATTGAGCGAGGCTTCGATGTCCTGCAATTCGCGATTGGTCTTGCCCAGTTGAATGTCGCGGCTGAAATCGCCGTCGGCCCAGACCGACAGCGCCGGGGCGAGGTGGGTCAGGGTGCGGGCAAGGCGCCGCTGCAGGGTGTCAATCAGCAATGCGATCAGCAGAATCAGACCGATCATCACGCCTTGCATCAAGCGCACTTCGCTCTGGATCTGCCCGTGCTGCGCACGTACCACCGGTTCCAGGCCGGCGATGGCGTGCTGCACCGTGGCCAGTTTTTCGTGGGTGGCGGCGCTGAGCTCGGCGCGCTTCTGGATCTGTTCGCGGGTGCGTGCCAGTTCTGCCGGATAACGGCTCAACAAGCTGTTCAACTCGCGCTTGAGAGCGACGCCGGCGTCTTCGGCAGCGGTTTTTTCGGTGTTCTCGATGCCCATCATTGCGGCGAAATCGTCGCTGCTCGATTGATTGTCGGCAACCACGCCGAGCAAGGGCAGGGCATCAATCGCCTGAGCCTGGGCGCGCATGTTGTTCACCTCGCGCTCGACATCGGCGGCCAGTTCACTGCGCCCGCTGCTGACCATTTTGTCTCGCGCCAGCGACAGTTTGCCCAGATGCTGCGAAGCCGCAAGCAACGGTGGGAGATAGGCGGTATTGCCGTTGGCGTACGCGCTGAGCTGGTCGAGGCTGGCGCTCAGTTCACGCTCGGCCTGTAGCAACAGCGCCTGCGGGTCGCCCGCCAGTTTGCCGGCGGCGAGCAAGTCGCTTTTGCTGAACGCTTGAAGGCTCGTCAGGCTCGGTCGCAGGGTGTCGGCGAGGGCTGGCGGCAGTTCACCGAGTTCCTTCTGCACCGCTTCGATGGCCTGGGCGGCGCTGCTCAAGCGCAAGGCGTCGCCATTGGCGAGGTAATCCTCGACATTGCGTGCGACCTCATTCTGCAATTGCTGCGACAACCCCAGATAGCGCTCCATCAACAGATACGGACGCTCCAGCGCTTTTTGCGACCACCACAGCGTCGCGCCGAGTGCCAGGCACACGGCGACGAGCAGCAGGGTATTGAGATTGGTGAGCAACTTCAGGCGCATGACGGCTACCAACGGCAAGAAATGGTAAGCGCCTGAATTTATTGCGGTTCTATTACAAGGTTATGACCGAATCAGTGGATTCCGATGAAAAGGTGGCACTTTGCTTTGAATGTCGCGCGGTCTGCACCCGATTGCGGCCGGCACCCTTGGCGCGGTACAGCGCCTCGTCGGCCTGGCTGGCCATCATCAGGCTGTCGCAGTCATCGCTCATTTCCACCACGCCGGCGCTGAACGTGCACCACAAATCCTGCGGCTGTGCCGGGTAATGGATTTCGGCGAAGCGCTGGCGAATCTCGTCGAGCACCTTGTGCGCGGCTTCAATGTCGGTGTCGGGCATGACAATGGCGAACTCTTCGCCACCGTAACGACCGATGAAATCGGTTTTGCGCAGGCGCTGCTTGAGAAACAACGCCAGGCTCTTGATCACGCGATCGCCCATCGGGTGGCCGTGACTGTCGTTGACCCGTTTGAAGTGATCGATGTCGAGCATGGCAAAGCTCAGCGGCTTGTTCTCGCGACGGGCGCGGAACGAGCAGTCTTCGAGCAATTGCAGAATATGTGTGTGGTTGTACAGGCCGGTGAGGCTGTCGCGAACCATCCGCGCCTTGAGGTTACGCGCCCGCGCCGCGCGGTTGCGCACGGTAGTGATCAGGTGTCGCGGCTTGATCGGTTTGGTCAAAAAGTCATCGCCACCCTCGCTCATGGCGTCGAGCTGCTTGTCCAGGTCGTCCTCGGCCGATAGGTAAATGATCGGCACGCTGACGTAGCGGTCGTTGTGGCGAATGACCTTGGCCAGCTCGGTGCCGGTGCAGGCTGGCATGTACATATCGAGAATGATCAGATCGGGCTGGAAATCCGCCAGTTCGGCCATCGCCTGAATCGGTTCGATCAAAGTGCGGGTGACGATCCCGGCGCTGTTGAGCAGGCGCTCGGTGTGCAGGGCCTGGGCGCGCGAGTCGTCGATGATCAGCACTTTATAAGGCTCGTACTGGGCGACGCAGGTCAGCACCTCGATTTTCTCCAGCAGACTCGACGCTTCGAGGGTGCCGGTAAGGAATTCCTGGCCCCCGGCGCGCACGGCGGCGAGACGGGTCGGCGTGTCGGTTTCGTGCAGGCTGAAGAACAACAGCGGCAAGGGTTCTTCCAGACCGACCTGGGCCTCGGCCGCGAGTTTCAGGCCGACCCCGGGGCCGCTGAAGTCGACGTCCATGACAATGGCAGCGGGCAAACGCTCGACCATGGATGAACGGAACGCCGCGACACTGTCCAGCGCTTGCGCGCTCAGGCCGAAGAATTCCAGTTGTTTGGCCAGCCGTTCGGCGCGGTCGTGATCCTGCAGCATCACGTAGATCGGTTTGCGCAGCGGCGGCAAAAACGTCTGGTCGAGTTGGTCGCCGTGGCGCAGACCGGTGCGCGACAGGCGCTGCATCAAACGATTGAGATCGGTGATCAGGCCGCTGCTGAGGCGGCCGCGGTTGGCGTCCACCGCTTGCAGCGACTGGCTGATGTGGTGCGCCAACTGGGTGTGTTCCGGCTGTTCGAAACGCTCGGCAAAACGCAGCAGGCGCAGATTCGCCTCGCTCAGTTCGGCGAGATCGACAGTGGACCACTCACTGCGTTGCAGGCGCTGCCATATCTCAAGAATCTGACGTGCCTGATGAATTACCCGCTGGGCAAAGTGCTGCTTGAGACGCTCACGGCTGGGGTCTTCTGGCTCGGTCATATCCTGACTACTAGTTAGGCTGCATGCTGAGATCGACTGGTGGCTCTATGCTAGCACCTCTTTTCCCTTAGACGAGTGTCGTACGTCAATAATCTGCTGCGCGGTACGATTCAGTTTCTGACCGAGCGGTTTCATTTTCGACCTTTACGTCGCGCAAAGGCCCATGAACCGGAGGCTTGCGTCGGTGATGGGCAAACCTCGCAGCGGTGTCTCGAACACGTATTTCGGATGTGTCTGGCATCCCCTCCAGGCGGCGAGCGGCGGTCCGGATATAAGGGAAACCCCTAGTCCGGCGCGAAGCGTCATTCGTCCACACGATTTGCGGCTTATCTTTAGCGGCGGGTGCTAGGCCTTAGCACGATGTTGTATGGTTGTGGTCGAACCGTTGAACCCAAGTGATCGAAAGGATAACGCCATGCTGGACTGGAAAAACCGCGCGGGCAGCGCGCCTGAACGTGCCGCCGAGCCGAAGTCGGCCACCCGCAATTATGTGGGCGGGCTGCTGTTCAGCCGGGCGCTGGCCACGCTGGTTGGCATTTATCTGTTGGTGACCATTGCCCTGGGCTGGTACTGGAGTCAGGAGCCGGAACTGTTTCCCGTCGCGCAAAACGCCCAGGTGGCTGCCGAGAAGGAAGGCAAGCAGATGGTGGTCGGCTACACGACGGTCGAAACCCTGAAGACCGTCGCCGGCACTTTGCTGAACAAGCCGGGCGGCTATATTTCCAACGATCGTTTCCCGCCGGGCCTGTGGATGGACAACACGCCGAGCTGGGAATACGGCGTGCTGGTGCAGGTGCGTGACCTGACCCGTGCGTTGCGCAAAGACTTCGCCCGTTCGCAATCGCAGTCGGCCGAAGACGCCGATCTGGCCAAGGCTGAACCGCGCTTCAACTTCGACAACAAGAGCTGGGTGCTGCCGTCCAGCGAGTCGGAGTATCAGGAAGGCATCAATTCCCTGAGTCGCTACCAGGCGCGCCTGTCGGATCCGAGCCAGAAAAACGCACTGTTCTATGCCCGCGCCGACAACTTGAACAACTGGCTGGGCGATGTCGGCACCCGTCTCGGCTCGCTGTCGCAGCGGCTGTCGGCCAGTGTCGGGCGGGTCAAGCTCAACACTGCGCTGAAAACCGAAGTGCCGGCCGTCGGCGAAGTGCCGCAGGTTGACGAAGAAGTCGTCGAGACCCCATGGATGCAGATCGACAACGTGTTCTACGAAGCGCGCGGTCAGGCTTGGGCACTGTCGCATCTGCTGCGTGCCATCGAGGTTGACTTCGCCGATGTGCTGGCGAAGAAGAACGCGACCGTGAGCGTGCGTCAGATCATCCGCGAACTGGAGGCTTCGCAGGAGCCGGTCTGGAGCCCGATGATCCTGAACGGCAGCGGCTTCGGCGTGTTGGCCAACCACTCGCTGGTCATGGCCAACTATATTTCCCGGGCTAACGCTGCCGTGATCGATTTGCGCCAATTGCTCAATCAGGGCTGATACGTGGACCAACAAGCCAGAGAGGCCGAGCACCGCGCCGCTTCGGATGCCGAACAGATCGCCTGGGTCGACGAGCAGGACAACCTGCTCGGCGCTCTGGTGCGCTCCGATTTGCGTGAGCGCGGGCTGATCGGTCGCGGCACCTACATCATGCTGTTCAATTCCGCCGGTGAGCTGTGCGTCCACCGGCGCACCTTGAGCAAGGCGATTTATCCCGGTTACTGGGATGTCGCCGCGGGTGGCATGGTCCAGGCCGATGAAACTTACGCCGAGTCGGCGGCGCGGGAGCTGGAGGAAGAACTGGGCGTCAGCGGCGTCGAACTCACCGCTCACGACCATTTCTACTTCGAAGACACCGGCAATCGCCTATGGTGTTCGGCGTTTTCCGCCGTGTGGGACGGCCCGCTGAAACTGCAGCCGGAGGAAGTCCTCGAGGCGCGATTCATTCCGGTTGAGCAGGTCATGCGGGAAATCACCGAAAAGCCTTATTGCCCGGACTCTCTGGCGGCGTTGCAGCGCTATCTCAAGGTGCAGCAAAGCGACGTCGCAAAGAACATATGAAATGGCGCCGATTGGCACTTAGCAATCGCGATTTTTGCCGTTACACTGCGCGACCTTTTCAAGCTGCACCGGATAGTTTGAGGTTGGCCTGCGGATTTCCAGTCCAACGTTCTCCGATGCAGTAGCGCTGCCCCTGCCTGAGTGGGGCTTCGCGGTCGCTGACCTTGCCCAAGGTTGCGATCAGTCTTTGTCCTCCCGAGAGGATTGCCGGTGGCCAAGAAAGCCGCATCCTTCGCCGCCCTGGGCGGCCTGGTATTTTCCACCGACGCAGGTCGTCATTGCCCGGAATGCAGCAAGCCGGTGGACGCCTGTATCTGTAAACAAACCGTGATCCCGGCCGGCGACGGCATTGCCCGCGTGCGACGCGAGAGCAAGGGCCGTGGCGGCAAGACGGTGACCACCATCACCGGCGTGCCCCTGGCCGAAGACGCGCTCAAAGAGTTGGCGACAACGTTGAAGAAACGTTGCGGCACCGGCGGGGCGCTGAAGGACGGCATCATCGAAATCCAGGGCGATCACGTCGAGCTACTCTTGGCAGAGCTGATCAAGCACGGTTTCAAAGCGAAGAAGTCCGGCGGCTAGCAGCCTCTGTGAAACCCTCCGGCGGCTTGATCCGGCTTCGAGTGTTCTCGATTCCGGCGTCGTCGCCATGGTTTTCACAGAGCCTGTTCATGAACGGTTTCTAAACTCCACGCAGTCAGTGCGGTCTACCGCCGCACTGACGAACCGTCATTTTCATTCTTTAGACTGCGCCGGCCTGCACTTCAGGCGACGCACTCTGACTTCTTTATAGGGGACTTCGATGTCCGTACGACGCACACGTAAAGACGATGGCAGCCAATGGACAGTTGCGGACAGCCGCAGCGTTTACGGGATCCGCCATTGGGGGGCCGGGTATTTCGCGATCAATGAAGCCGGTCGCGTCGAAGTACGTCCGAACGGCCCGAGCAGCTCGCCTATCGACCTGTTCGAGCAAGTCGACCAACTGCGCAAGAGCGGTTTGTCCCTGCCACTGCTGGTGCGTTTCCCCGACATTTTGCAAGACCGTGTCCGTCAGTTGACCGGCGCCTTCGATTCGAACATCGAACGCCTGGAATACCAGAGCAAATACACCGCGCTGTACCCGATCAAGGTCAACCAGCAAGAAGCGGTGATCGAAAACATCATCGCCACCAAAGATGTTTCCATCGGTCTGGAAGCCGGCTCCAAGCCTGAGCTGCTGGCCGTGCTGGCACTGGCGCCGAAGGGCGGCACCATCGTTTGCAACGGCTACAAGGACCGCGAGTTCATCCGTCTGGCGCTGATGGGCCAGAAGCTTGGCCACAACGTCTTTATCGTGATCGAGAAAGAATCCGAAGTCGGCCTGGTGATCGAAGAAGCCGCCTCGCTGAAGGTCAAGCCACAGGTCGGTCTGCGCGTGCGCCTGTCGTCGCTGGCCTCGTCGAAGTGGGCAGACACCGGTGGCGAGAAATCCAAATTCGGTCTGTCGGCGGCGCAGCTGCTGTCGGTGGTCGAGCGCTTCCGTGGCGCCGGCCTGGATCAGGGCATTCGCCTGCTGCACTTCCACATGGGTTCGCAGATTGCCAACCTTGCCGATTACCAGCACGGCTTCAAGGAAGCGATTCGTTACTACGGCGAACTGCGCAATCTCGGCTTGCCGGTCGATCACATCGACGTCGGCGGCGGTCTGGGCGTGGACTACGACGGCACGCACTCGCGCAACGCCAGTTCGATCAACTACGACATGGACGATTACGCCGGCGTCGTGGTCGGCATGCTCAAGGAATTCTGCGACGCGCAGAGCCTGCCGCATCCGCACATCTTCTCCGAAAGCGGCCGCTCGCTGACCGCGCACCACGCCATGCTGGTGGTGCAGGTGACCGACGTCGAGAAGCATAACGACGAAATCCCGCTGATCGAAAACAAGGAAAGCCTGCCGGAAACCGTGCAGTGGCTGGTCGACCTGCTCGGCCCGACCGACATTGAAATGGTCACCGAAACCTATTGGCGCGCCACTCACTACATGAGCGACGTGGCTGCGCAGTACGCCGATGGCAAGCTGACGCTGGCGGAAAAAGCCCTGGCCGAACAATGCTACTTCGCCGTGTGCCGGCGCTTGCACAATTCGCTGAAAGCGCGTCAGCGTTCGCACCGCCAAGTGCTCGACGAACTCAACGACAAGCTGGCCGACAAGTACATCTGCAACTTCTCGGTATTCCAGAGCCTGCCGGACACCTGGGCGATCGATCAGGTGCTGCCGATCATTCCGCTGCACCGTCTCGACGAAGAGCCGCTGCGCCGCGCGGTGCTGCAAGACCTGACCTGCGACTCCGACGGCAAGATCAACCAGTACGTCGATGAGCAGAGCATCGAAACCAGCCTGCCGGTGCACGCGTTGAACGAAGGCGAAGATTACCTGCTGGGCGTGTTCCTGGTCGGCGCCTATCAGGAAATCCTCGGCGACATGCACAACCTGTTCGGTGACACCGACTCGGTGAACATCTACCAGAACGCCGATGGCAGCGTGTACCACGCCGGCATCGAGACCCACGACACCATCGAAGACATGCTGCGTTACGTGCATTTGTCGCCGGAAGAACTGATGACTCACTACCGCGACAAGTGCGCCAGTGCCCGCATCAGTGCCAGCGAGCGCACGCAATTCCTCGATGCCTTGCGTCTGGGCCTGACCCGTTCTTCCTACCTGTCCTCCTGAGGCCAGGTAGCGTCTCCACCGGGTTGTCTGAGATTTTTCCCGATGCTGTGGAAAATTCAGATGATCCGGTGGGACATTTCCCCGTTTACAAGCGAATTGCTTGGCTATCACAGCCAGCAAAGTCATCTGGTCTGCTTTTCGCGTAGGTCATTTCCTAAGTTGTACTTCGGCACTCTACTCGGCCATGCCTCTCGGCGAGAATCCCCGGCCGCCCCTCCTGTAGAGATCCGCCCATGTTCGATCCACTCAACGAGTCGTTTCGTCTCGATGTAGCGGGCCTGTCCGACCCTTTCGAAGTCCTGGCCTTTACCGGTAGCGAAGCTCTCAACGAACCCTTTGCGTTCGAGATCGATGTCTTGATCGACGACCCGCAACTGGATCTCGCCGGTCTGCTTCACCGTTCGGCGTTCCTGTGTTTCGGCGCGCCTGGCGAAGGTGTGCACGGGCAATTGCAAAGCCTGGTCCAGCATGAACACGGCCAGGGCCTGCGCTTGAGCCGCATTCGCCTCGGACCGAAACTCGATTGCCTCGGCCTGCGTGTCAGTCAACGGATCTTCAGTGGCCGCTCGGTGCCGCAGATCATCGAGCAGGTACTCAGGGAACACGGCATCGTCGGCGCCCAGCGACGCTTCGAATTGCACGGCGATTACCCGCCCCGGACATTCTGCACCCAGTACCGTGAATCGGATCTGCAACTGCTCCAGCGCTTGTGTGCGCAGGCGCGGATTCACTATTACTTCGAGCATCAGAACAACAGGCATTGCCTGGTGTTCGGCGACGACCCCGCGCGGTTGCCGCTGGCCGGTGCCGCGCAGTATCAGGACGAGCATGAGCGCCCGAGTGATTCTGCCGGCATCAGCCAATGGCAGTTGAGCGAGGATTCCCTGGGCGGACTGCACGGTGTGCGGGTCGAGGGTTGCAGTGATCTTGCGCGGTTGCGCAGCGGTCACTGGCTGAGTCTGAGCGGGCATCCTTTTGCGGCATGCAATCGCCAATGGCTGATGACCCGGATCGAACACCGTGGCGAGCAATCCCTCGCGTCGCCTTACAGCAACCGCCTGTTCGGGGCGTTGCAGGTGCCGACGTGCGCCGTGGCCACCGCACCGTCGACGCTGCGCATGCACAGCCTGCAACGGGCCTGGGTGGTGTCAGTCGACGAGCCTCAGCCCGATCGTTGCCGGCCAGTGGCGGTGCAGTTCGACTGGCTGTATCAGGGCGAGGGTGCGGCGCCGAGTCATTGCTGGCTGCCGCTGGCCCCGGCCCTGGAGGAAGGGCCGCCGCTGGCGCTGGCCGACGGTGTTGAAGTGGTGGTCAGCTTTCTTGAGGGCGATCCCGATCAGCCGATGATCAGTGGCATCCTTCAGCCGGCGCTCGGCAGTCCGGGGATTACCGACGATCCGCCGTTGCCGCTGCCGGAGCGTCTGGTGGTGGATGGCCTGCATCCACTGCTGGCGTCTGGCGAGCCGCTGTTGCTGCTGTGTCTGATCCCCGGGGGTGGCAGTTTTCGCCATTGCGCCGAGTCGGTGTGCAGTTGTCGGCTGCTCACCGCGCTTGACCAGAGCGGCGCAAGATGAGCGGCGCGACGCTGCAACCGCTGGCGCAATGGCTGCTGCTCGATGGCCCGGACGCCCCTCAGGCCTTGCGCACATTGCGCGCCGGGTTTACCGCTGTACCGCACTGGCGGCTGTTCGACGGCACCGAATTTCAACCGCTCAGCGAGCATGGCCCGGTATTGGTCGACCTGCGTGAAAGCCCGGCACTGACGGCGTTGTGTCTGCGCGACCCGAACACCTGGCGGGGCCTGTTGCTGATCAGTGAGGTGGCCGCGCAGCCATTGCTGCAGCATCTGCAGCGCATGCTCACGGTCTCGTTCGGCCTGAATCATCGGGCCTTGCTCAGCTATTACAATCGCCAGACCGCGAGCTATTTTTTCGACGCCTGCGATGCCGTGGAGCTGAGCCGCTGGCTCGGGCCGATCCGCCAGTTACGCTGGTTCGGCGGCACCTGGGCCGACCGTGCCATCGGCAGTCAGGGCTGGCAACAGCTGTGCAATCCGCGTTTGGCCGTCGAGCCGCTGGGGATCGAGCAAAGCCTTACCCGCCGTCAACGTGAGCGTCTGCAAACCTGCTTGCTGGAACAGCACATCTGGCGCTGGTGCCAGGCGCTGGAGACCGATTACGCGGCGATCCGCGCCCATGCGCAGCAAGGCCTGGCGCTGGGCTTCAGCGATCGCGCCATACTCGACGGCTGGCTATGGCTGCGCCTGCTCCATCCGCGTGCCGTGCTGGTGCCACCGCCACCAGGGTTGACTCAGCAGGAGCGGCTGGACCATGTGCGGCGCCAGTGGGGGGCGATGGGCTGAGTCCGGCGCGGGTTCGCCCGTGCGTCAGTGAGCCTTGGCGCTGAACCAGCCGTCGCTGCGCTTGAGCCACCAGGCTTGTGCGCCGAGGGTCAGGCTGCGCAGGACCATGAACAGCAGAAACGAGATCCACAGACCGTGATTGCCCAGACCCTGTAGCGCCCAGGCGAAGGGCACAAGCAGGATCACCGTCAGCACCATGCCGTTGCGCATTTCCCGGGCGCGCGTGGCGCCGATGAACAGGCCGTCGAGCAGGTAGCTCCAGACCGCAATCAATGGCAGCACGGCCAGGTAGGGCAAGTAGATGAAGGCGGTGTCACGCACGCTCTGGATGTCGGTCTGCATTTCGATGAACAGGTGACCTGCGCAGAGAAACAGCAGGGCGAAACCGAGGCTGGCAATCAGCGACCAGCCGCCCGCGACCACCAGCGAACGGCGCAGGGCGAGGCGATTGCGGGCACCGATAGCATGCCCGCACAGCGCTTCAACGGCGTGGGCCAGGCCGTCGAGGGCGTGGGCCGTGAGCAGCAAACCATTAAGCAGCAACGCGTTGGCGGCCACCGTCGCGTCCCCCAACCGGGCGCCCTGTACGGTGATCAGAAAGAACACCGATTGCAGGGCGAGGCTGCGGATGAAAATGTCCCGGTTCACCGCCAACAGCGGCCGCCAGCTCTGCCAACGCTTCAGCGCTGCCCAGACGATTTGTCCCGGATAGGCGCGCAAGGCTGTGCGGGTCAGCAGCAGGCCGAGCAGGGCACCGCTCCACTCGGCGATCACCGAGGCGCGAGCGGAGCCGACGACGCCCCAGTCCAGGCCGATGACAAACCACAGATTGAGCGCAATGTTGATCAGGTTGGTGGTCAGCAAAATCGCCAGCGGCGCCCGCGCATTCTGCGTGCCGAGAAACCAGCCGACCAGCGCATAAGTCGCCAACGCCGCCGGCAGGCCGAACAGGCGTGTATGAAAAAATTCCCGAGTGAGCTGATCCAGCGCCGCCGACGGTTGCATGAAATGCAGCGCGACGCCGCTAAGCGGCACGCCCAGACTGCCCAGCACGATAGCAAGTCCCACCGCCAGCAAAAGCCCTTGCAACAGAATCTGCCGCAACGCCGCACCATCGCTGCGTCCGGCGGCTTGTGCGGCAAACCCGGTGGTGCCCATGCGCAGAAACCCCATGGCCCAGGCCAGCAAGGTGTACAGGCTGGCGCCGACCGCCACCGCACCCAATTGATGGGCGTGGGGCAAGTGACCGATGACGGTGCTGTCGACCAGCGCCACCAGTGGCACGGAAATATTGGAAAGAATCATCGGCGCGGCCAGCGCCCAGACCTTGCGGTGAGTCGGGCGGTCGCGCCAGTCGGCAATCAGAGTGGACATGCAGGCTCCTTGGAGGAGCGGCGATTGTAACGATTCATGCCATTCAATGTGGGAGCGAGCCTGCTCGCGAAAGCGCTGTGTCAGTCAAATCAGTTCTGGATGATCCATCGCCTTCGCGAGCAGGCTCGCTCCCACAGGGGGCGGTGGTGTCAGTGGATGATCCAGCTCAACAACCACAACCCCAGCAGCAGCCAGATGATCCCGGCAATGATCGACGCATTCATGAACGCGCGAATCGCCGACCACAACAGCATCAGCCCGATGATCAGCGCAAGAATGCTGATGATCGACGTGTCCATCCCCAGTGTTTGCGCCAGACCATCGACAAAGTTGCTGCCGGCATTGCTGAGCATATTGAACAAGCCACTGAGGCCATCAACGATAAACCGGATCACCGAGCCGAGCGCCTGGCCGAGCCATTCGAAAAAGCTTTCTACACGCATGTGTGCATCCTGATGAAAGAGCTGAGCCTTGGGCCACACCGAGGGCGGCCGAGTTCCCTGCATGATAGAAGGTTTGCACGGGGTGTGTGGGAGCGAGCCTGCTTGCGAAAGCGCCGTGTCAGTCCAATCAAGTCTGGATGAGCCGCCTTCGCGAGCAGGCTCGCTCCCACAATAGTTCACCGGCAACCCTTGCCTTCGGTGGGTATCCCCCCGAAGCTATACGCCTTCAGGAGAGCCCGATGAACCTTGTTGAACTGACCGAACGCCTGCACGCCATTCGCGACCGCAATGACTGGCGGCAATTTCACAGCCCGAAAAACCTCGCCATGGCCGCCAGCGTCGAAATGTCCGAGCTGGTGGAAATCTTCCAGTGGCTGAGCGAAGACCAGTCGCGCCAGTTGCCCGCTGACAAACTGGCTCACGCCGGGCAGGAAGTCGGCGATATCGTCCTGTATCTGTTGCTGCTGTGCAGCGAGTTGGGCCTGGACATGAACGAGGTGGTGCGCGCCAAGCTCGCCGACAGCGAACGGCGGTTCAGCTGATGGGCGACCGGCATTTCGATCAGTTGGCGACGCGGTTCGCCGAAAAAATCTACGGCGGTGCCAAAGGCGCGATCCGTCTCGCGGTGTTGCAGGCCGACCTCGCCGAAGCGCTGCCGGATCGCCCGTTGCGTGTGCTCGACATCGGCGGTGGCCTGGGGCACATGTCGCTGTGGCTGGCGGAACGCGGTCACGACATCACCTTCACCGAGCCGGCCGCGCCAATGCTCGAAGGCGCGCGCCAGCGGTTCGCCGAGGCCGGGCACAGCGCGACATTCATTCAGGCGCCGTGGCAGGAGCTGCCAGGGCAACTCACTGAACCTTACGATCTGGTGATCTGTCACGCCGTGCTCGAGTGGCTGGCCGAACCCCATGCGATCCTGCCGGTGTTGCATCAACTGACCCGGCCCGACGGCTGGTTGTCGCTGGCGTTCTACAACCGCGACGCGCTGATTTACCGCAATCTGCTCAAGGGTCATTTCAAGAAAATGCGCAGCAACGTCATGGCCGGCGAAAAACAGAGCCTGACCCCGCAGCAGCCACTCGACCCGCGGGAGCTGGCAACGCAACTCGACGGTTTGTGGCAGGTCGAAAGCCAGAGCGGGGTGCGGGTTTTTCACGATTACATGCCGGTGGAATTCCAGGGCCGCGCGCCTTTGGCGGATTTGCTCGAAATGGAACTCGCACACCGCCGTCACCCAAGCTTCGCCGGGCTTGGGCGCTACTTGCACTGGATCTGCCGGCCGATCTGACGGGAGCCTCACATGAACGCTCGTTCCGGGTTATTGCTGATGTGTCTGGGGTTGGCCGCCTGCCAGAGCAGCAACCCCTACGTGGCGCAGTCGCGGCCCTTGCCACCCGCGCCCGCGCAAGCGGCCAACACGTTTGACCGTAGCGCTTACCCGGCGCCACCTCGCGATTACGCACGCTATCGCAGTTGGACGTGGCTCAACGGGCAACTGCCGCCAGGCAGCGCATGGGCCGATTCGGCGCAGGTGGCCGAAGCCGTGAGCAATGCCCTCGACCAGCGCGGCTTGCGTCCGCTGCACGATCATCGCCCGGCCGATCTTTGGGTCAGCGCAAACCTGCATCTGGAAACCCGTTTGCGCCAGGTGCGCGACGATTATGGCTCCTACGGTGGCTACGGCGGCTATGATCGATATGGACGCGGTTACGGCATGTACAACACGGTGCCGATCGTGCGCACTTACCAGGAGCAAGTCGTCGTGGTGCGGGTTGAGCTGTTTGACGCGGGCACCGGTCAACCGGTCTGGAGTGCCAGCGCCGAAACCGGCGCTCAAGGCAACCAGATCGAGCGCAGCGACTCGATCCGCGACGCTGTGGAAAAGGCCCTGTCGGCGTATCCTCCCGCTTAGTGGCTGTTTGAAAGCTCCCGCGGGTTCATGTCTTCAACCGGAGAAAAGCCCATGTTCCGTCGTCTCGCTTTACTGGTCATGGTCGCGCTGCTCACTGCGTGCGCGTCCAACCAGGTTAATCATGATTTCGACGCCAGCCGCGACTTTGCCGCGTATCGCAACTGGAGCTGGAAAGAACCTGCCCTGCAATATCGCCCCGATGACCCGCGCATCAAGAGCGACCTGACCGAGCAACGCATCCGCCAGGCAGTGGCCGACCAACTCGATCAGCGCGGGCTGCGCCCGGCCACTGCCGGCACCAGGGCTGACCTGAATGTGCAGGCTTATCTGATCGTCGAGGATCGCCAGCAGCAAGTGACGACCAATTACGGCGGCGGTTGGGGCGGCCCGTGGAACGGCTACTGGGGCGCGCCGATGTACAACGAGACGCGCAACATCACTTACAAGGTCGCGACCGTGCAGATCGACCTGCTGGACGGCAAGGACGGCAAACTGGTCTGGCGCGGCAGCGATGAGCAGATGCTCGCCAGCCGGCCGAACCCGGAAGATCGCAGCAGTGCCATCCGCGAAACGGTGGCGCGGATTCTGGCGAACTATCCACCGCGCTGAGCCCCCTTTTTCTAGCCAGACACAGATCCCTTGTAGGAGTGAGCCTGCTCGCGATAGCGATGTATCAGCCAGGTAGCAAGTGAACGACACACCGCTATCGCGAGCAGGCTCACTCCTACAGGGGTTACGGTGACTGGCATTGCGCGACGCCAGCACGCTCGCCCCACCGCGTCTACACTCAAGCCCACCAATGGAGGCAGCGCTCGGCATCGCGCCGGCAAAGGAGTGCGCCATGTTGCCTGGTTCGCAACTCAACGGCCCGACCCGGCAACGCGGCGCGATCGGCTTGATGGCGGCCGCCACGCTCAGTCTGGCGCTGGTGTTGATGCTGCTGGTGGTCGACACAGGCCGCCTGTACATGGAGCAGCGTAAATTGCAGCGCGTGGTGGACAACGCCGCGCTCGAAGCCATCAGTCGCGGCGGCAATTGTCTGCCGGGGCTGACAGCGGCCACTTACGCCGGGCAAAGCGCGCTGCGTAACGGCTACATCGTCAATGCGGGCAACACCCTCGCCACCACCTGCGGCATGCTGGTGACCGCCGCCAGCGGTTTACGCACCTTTACCCTGGATGCCACCCAGTCGGGCGCGGTCAGAGTCGCCGCCAGCCGCACGCTGATCAGCAGTTTCGCCGGTGGTGTGCAGGCGCTGTTCAGTGCCGCGCCGGTCAGCCTCAACACCACCCTCAATGCCTCGGCAGTTGCCGCCAAACCCCAGCCGACCATCGCCCAGTTGAATATTCGCAGCACCCTGGCGAGCGTCGATACCGCCCGCTCGAACATTCTCAATCCGCTGTTTTCCGGGCTGCTCGGCGGCAACGTCAACCTGACGGCGCTGGGCTGGGAGGGCCTGCTCAACACCGACATCAACCTGCTCAAATACCTTGATCGACTGGCGATCAACCTTAACGTCGCCGCTGGGAATTACACACAGTTGCTCAATACCCAGGCCACTGTGACCCAATTACTCCAGGCCGCCGCGACGGTGGTGCAACTCGATGGCGCGACGGCCCAGGTGATCACTGCGTTGGGTCAGTTACAGGTGGCGGCGGCCAACGCCGCGCCGGTCAGGCTGGGTGAAATTTTGCAACTGCAGACCGGCACCACGGCGGCAGGCCTGGATGCGAATCTGCAGTTGTTGCAACTGGTGCAAGGCGTGGTGCAACTGGCCAACAGCAAAAGTGCGGTGGCGGCGACCTTGCCGGTCAATGTGCTCGGTCTGGCGGGTGTCACGGTACGGGTGAAGGTCATTGAGCCGCCGCAGTTTTCCGCCATCGGCGACCCGGCCCGGGCCAAGGCCGACCCGCTGGGGCCGGACCGGATTTATGTGCGCACGGCGCAGGTTCGTACGATGCTGTCGGTGAACTTGCCGGTGTTGTCCGGGGTGACGGGGCTGGGCAACGCAGTGCTGGGACTGGTTGGCACACTGACGCCGACGCTTAATGCTTTGCTCAGCCTGAATCTGGTGGATACGCTCAACTCGCTCGGTTGCCTGCTGGGCGCCGGTTGCGAACAGCTCGACCCGAAGCTGCTGCCGTCACCGCAAATCGACATCGCACTGGATGCCGGCGGCGCTGAAAGTTATGTCACCGACTTCCGCTGCCCGACGGGCAACACCGGCAGCAAAAGCCTGACCGCGCACACCGTTACCTCGGTTGCTGACCTCATGCTTGGCAAGATCGACCCGACCCTTGCGTTTTCTTCGGCAGCCAAGCCTACGGTTGCACCGTTGCCGCTGGTTGATCTGGGTATCGTGACCTGCCACAAAATTCTCGGCATCGGCACTTGCAATCCCGCCACGCATGTTCAATTCGGCGCGGGTGGCATCGCCCTCAAACTCGACACCAGCGTGGCGGAAAATACCCAGAATCTGATTTTTTCCAGCAACACACCGTTCGCCACGCCCGCCAACCTCAAATTGCCACCGAGCATCCAGTCCGCGGCGCCGACCAGCAATATCGTCGGCAGCCTGTCGAACACCCTGGCGGGGATCAATCTGATCGTCTACAAACCGGTGGGCAGCAACCCGCTGGGCGCCGTCATCACGGGTGTGGCCTCGTTGATCAGCGATGTCAGCACCCGCTTGTTACCTGTGGTCACCGGGCTGATCAGCCCCTTGCTCGACCCCTTGTTGAACAACCTGCTCAGCAGTCTGGGCATCAACCTGATGGACGTCGACGTCGGCGCCAACATGACCTGCGGTCAGACCGGCAAGGCTTACCTGGTGATTTAAGCGTCCGTCGCCAATGGCAATTCAATGCAAAACCGTGCGCCCTCCACCGAGTTACACACGCTCAGGTGTCCGCCCATATTGGCGATGATGCCGTAACTCACCGACAGCCCCAGGCCCGTGCCGACACCGATCGGTTTGGTGGTAAAAAACGGCTCGAAAATCCGTTCGAGCAATCGCGGATCGATGCCGCCGCCATTGTCCTCGACCCACAGCCGCACGTTCTCCTCGTCGCGTTCGGCATAGATCGAAATCCATGGCTTGAACGCGGAATCGTTCACGCGCCTGGCCAGCAGGGCGTCGCGAGCGTTGACCATCAGGTTGATCAATACTTGCTCAAGCTGATCGACGTAACCGCACACCCGAGCCTCGAAGCCGGTTGCGCTGATGCGCAGGTCCACGCCTTTGCCGCGCATGCCTTCGGCCAGCAGCGACAGCGTGCCCTCGATGGCCGAAGCGGGGTTGAACAGCTGTTGCTCGATTTCCGAACGTCGGCCGAACACCCGCATGTGATCCACCACCTTCGCGGCGCGCTGCACCTGGGAGTCGATGCGGTTGAGTTTGTCGATCAGGTAATCGAGTTGCACCTCGCCGTTGTTCAGGCGCTTGAGCACGTTGACGATGGCCATGCGCATCACGTTCAACGGCTGATTGATTTCATGGGCAAGGCCGGTGGCCATTTCGCCGAGCGTGGCCATCTTCGCGCTTTGCGTGAGTTGCTGCTGCGAGCGGCGTACCTCGGTGTTGTCGCGCCCCACGGCCTGGATTTCAAGCAACTGTCCGCTTTCATCGAACACACCGCGATCCGACCAGACCCACCAGGCGTGTTCACGACCAGGCAATTGCAGGCTGATCTCGGCGGTACTCACTGGCTGTTGCGGGGTCAGCAAGGTCAGGCGCTGGACAAATGCACTGCGTTGTTCGTCGGACATCCAGCCGCCCAGGTCGATGCCCGGCACCTGTTCCGGCGTGCATTCCAGATAGGTCGCCAGCGGCCGGTTGGCAAAGGTCAGCGTCAGGTCCGGGCGGTAGCGGCAGATCATCGCGGGCGAGTCTTCGACGAGAATCCGGTAGCGTTCTTCGCTCAGCCGAACCTGCTCGGCGGCCAGAGTGGCGTCGGTAACGTCGAGCCACAGACCGACCGCTTCGACCGGCAGGCCGAGATCGTTGCGCAACAGCCTGGCCTCATCGAGCAACCAGTGATAATCGCCACGGCGGTCACGCAGCCGGTAACGCGTGCGCACCGAGCCTTCGCGCAGCAACTGGCGGCTGCGCTCGAAATACACCTCGCGGTCTTCGGGGTGCACGCGCTCGATCAGGCCGGCCGCGCTGCACTCTTCCAGCGTCCAGCCGAGCAGGGGTTGCAGGCTGGCGCTGAAAAACGCCGGGTGCAGGGCGCCTTCCTCATAGCGCTGGACATAAATCACCGCCGGCGAACTGGCGATCAGGTTGTCCAGCCGAGCATGAGCGGCAGCGGCCAGTTGCTGCTGGTTCTGGATGTCGCTGATGTCGAGCATGAAACCCACCAGACGCCGATGCTCGCCGGTACCGCTGACTTGGCCCTGAATGCGGTACCAGGCAGGTGATTGTCCTGCATCGGTGTGGTGCAGGCGGACGCACAAGGTCAGCGCTTCTCCTTGCCGTTGCAGGGCGTGCAAGCGGCTGCGCAACTCATCGCGATCGGCGGGATGGATCTGCTTGAGCCAGTCTTCGACGGGCAATCTGGCGTCGTTGAGGTGCAGGGTGGCGGCCAGCGATGGCGCCAAAGCAATCCCGCCGGCATCGCTGGTTTCCCACCAGCCGGTGCCGAGCAGGGTTTGCAGGGATTCAAGACGCTCCATCGACTGCTGATGCCGTTGCTCGCGCAAGCGGCTGAGCAGCGGGCCGGCCAGTGCACCGGCCAACGACAGCCAGTCCCGGTCCGTCAGCAAGGGGGCGGCTTGATCGACGGCGTAAACACCGCAGAGCAGCCACGCCACCACCCCTTGATCATTGCTGTACGGCACGGCGAAACCGTTGGCGCTGGCGAAGATCGCCTGCACCCGAGTGTGCTCCTGCAAACCATGATGAGCGCCGAAACGTTGCGGCGCGGTGCCGTTCAGACTGTCCAGCGCCGTACCCAGACGTTGGCCGTCTTGCCACAGTTGCGGAGCATCGTGGCGGTGAAACGCTTGGTGTATCTGCCAGCCCTGGCCCTGCTCATCGAGCAAGGCCACGGCCAGGCAGGGGATGTGCCAGTGTTGCGCGATGGCTTGCAATTGTTCGCCAAGCACCGCCGGCAAGCGTGTCAGGCTGCATGTGCGCAGGCGCTCGCTGACCTGTGCGGCGAGGGCCTGGCAGGCCTCGCGATGGCGCGACTGTTGGCGTTCGCGCAGCAGGTCGGCGATATCGATCAATTGCAATAGCCAGCCTTCGCCCAGCGGCTGTACCCAGCCGCGCAGGTGCAGGGGCTGCTCGCCGTGGCTGGAAAAATCGAGGTCGAGCACTTGGCTTTGCCAGTCCCGGGGCTGTCCCTCAACGGCCAGCGTGCTGTGCGCCAGCAGATACGCACTCAACGGTAGCGGCTGGCCGTGGGGTGGGTGCTGCGCCAGCAAATGGCGCAGCGGTCCGGCCATTTGCAGGACGCCACCCGCGCCGTCCAGATACAGGTGCAAACCGGTGCTCGGCGCGCCGAGCGGATCAGGCAACTCGTGGGCGGCGGTCGGTGCGCGCTTGAGCAGGCGCCCGAAAAGATTGTCCCCGGAGGTCAAAATTGCAGGCTCGATGCGGCAGTCAGGTGACTGGGCAGGTTGGGCACGGTGCCGATCCCTGGCAGCACCAGAAAGGGCATGACCTGATTGAGTTTGCTGACCGGGTAATTCACCGTGACCGTCAAGGTGCCGGTGGCGGCGTCATAGACCGCGCTGGTGTCGACCCCGATCACCAGATTCAGCGCGGTTGGCAGCCATTGCAATCGCTGGGTCAGGGCGGCATTGGCGGTATTGACTACGACCGTCGAGTAGTTGGGTGTAGTCGGATCCACCGCGACGCTGCGGCGCACCGCTTCAGCGGTGGCCTCGTTAAACGATTGCATCATTACAAAAGGCAGGCTGTAGCTGACCAGACCGTAAAACACGGCGAAAAAAATGATGAACACCAAGGCGAATTCAATCGCCACCGCACCTTTTTGCGACTTCCGAAAGCCGGTTCTCATCCGTGCGTCTACCCTGACAGTCACTGCGTAGTCTGAGCATAGAATCATTCAGCCAACACGGACGGTTTTTAGCGGATGCAGATTTTCCTCCTCCTGATCTGGCTGACATTTTGCGCTGTGCAAGACGCCCGGCAACGGCAAATTTCCAATGCCTGGACGTCCGGCGCAGGTGCCTTCGCGCTGGTCTGGCTACTGTCAACCGGCAGCACCTGGCTTGGCGCTGACGCGGGGCAGGGCGGCTGGGCTTGTCTGATTGCGCTGGCGCTGACACTGCCCGGTTACGTCATGGGCCGCATGGGCGCCGGCGATGTGAAATTAATGACAGCCCTGGGTCTTGCGACGAACGGTCTGTTCATTCTCGGCGCGTTTATCGGCGCTGGCGTCGCGAGTCTGCTCTGGCTGCTGCTGGCGCCAAGAGTCTGGCTTCATATGTCTCAAGGGCTTAGGCAGCGTTTTCATCATCTGGCCCCGCATACGTCAAAAAAGCTGCCATTTGCACCCTTTGTGCTGGTCGGTGTGCTGCTTTCACTTCCCTGGATCCATTAATCGCCAGTTGCCACTAGTCCTATGTACATAGTCGGAAAGTGCGTCTAACTTCAGACGAGGTGATTACACCGCCAAAGTGCAGAAACCGTCAGCTTTGGCCCGAGCAAGGGAGTGGTTCGTGAACAAGCTAATCTCTGCAGTAAAAATTCTGGTTGTCGATGATCAATCGCTGATCGTTGAAGAACTCTGTGAATTTCTTGAAAGCAGTGGCTACCGTTGCGTGCCGTGTCATTCCAGTCAGCAGGCGATCGAGCGTTTCAGCGAGGATACGGAGATTGGGCTGGTGCTCAGCGATCTGCATATGCCGGACATGGACGGCATTCAGTTGATCCAGGCGCTGCAAAAGCTGGCCGGCCAGCATCGGGTGTTCGAGGCGATCATGCTCACCGGGCGAGCCGACAAGCAGGATGTGATCAAGGCGTTGCGGGCCGGGATTGCCGATTACTACCAGAAGCCGGTGGATCTGGATGAGCTGCTTGAAGGGGTCAAGCGCCAGGAGCTGGCGCTGCAGGAGCGACAAAAAAATCTGCACCTGGGGCATTTGAATCAGAAGTTGCAGTTCTTGTCCGAGTCGATTGATGACCTTTATCAGGATTTGGACAAGGTGCGTCGTCAGCCGGCGGCGGTGGTCAGTGACATGCTCGGCGGGGACGCGGCGCAGATGCCGGCGATCTTCGATCAGTTGTCGCCGCGTCAGCTTGATGTTGCGCGGCTGGTGGGCAAGGGGCAGACCAATTATCAGATTGCCTGTGAGTTGGGGATTACCGAGAATACGGTGAAGTTGTATGTGTCGCAGGTGTTGCGGTTGACGCATATGCATAATCGGACGCAGTTGGCGCTGGCCCTGTCGCCCGGTGCTGCTTCTGTGCGTCAGGTTCGGGTGACGGCGCATTGACTTGGCGGCCTTTGGGCCGACCAGGTTTTGGGTGGTTTGGGGGGGCATATCCGTTGCTGCGGTAATGGCTGCTTAGGGTTCCGCCCTGACGGCGGGTGACTTTGGGGGCCCAAAGTAACCAAAGGCCTTTTGCCCTGACGTGCGGCCCCTCGCTGTGGCTCGGGGTGCCTTCGCTGCGGGATCGATCCGGGCGCAGCGTCTCCGGTTTGCTTCGCTGCACCTTCTCTCGCTGTGTTTGGCTGCGCCAAACGGTCGCTGCGCTCCCACGCCCGGATCAATCCCTCCGCTCAGCCTTCCGACGGGCGCCGTGTATCAAGATCAAGAGCTTTACTCGAGCTAACGCTCATTGTGTTGAGTGGTGAGAAGCAAAAGCGGTACTCGAGCTAACGCTCATTGTGCTGAGTGGTTAGAAGCCAACGCGGTTTGCTTTGCTTTTCTGTGGGAGCTGGCTTGCCAGCGAAGGCGGCCTGCCAGCCGACCCATATTCATCAGACTCCACGCGATTCAATTGTAGGAGTGAGCCTGCTCGCGAAAGCGTCCGACCAGCCGCCTCATCTCAATCAGATTCACCCAATCCCAATTGTGGGAGCTGGCTTGCCAGCGAAGGCGACCTGCCAGCCGCCCCATTTCCTCCTGACCCACCACAATCCCACTGTGGGAGCGAGCCTGCTCGCGAAGGCATCCGACCAGTCGCCTCATCTCCATCTGATTCACCCAATCCCAACTATGGGAGCTGGCCTGCCAGCCGCCCCATATCGTCCTGACCCACCACAATTTCCCATTGTGGGAGCGAGCCTGCTCGCGAAGGCTGCCCAAAGGCACCAAAAAACTAATTCTTGCTCTCGATCTTCCCCCCCGCATCCGGATCATAAAAATCCGGAATTTCGTATTGGTATTTCTTCAGCCAGCGCTGCATCGCCAGTTCGCGTTCGGTGGCGGTGGCGCTTTGGGGGTTGGCGGAGGCGGCTTTGTTGCGGCTTTGCAGGAGGAGCCAGCCTTCGGTTTCCTGTTGTTGCGCCGAGGCCGGGCCGGCGTCGATGGCGTGGGTGTTCAGGGGCAGGGTGAGCAGGGTGAGGTAGCACAGGCCTTTGAGGGTGTTCATGGCGGGCTCCTTATTTGACCGACGGCGGCAGCGGGTCGATGACAGCTGCGACTTGATCGCCGGGCGCTGCTTTGGCGTTGATTGGGGTTTTCAGTTTTTCTGCGCGTTGCCGGGCTTCGGTGAATTGTTCGGGGGTCAGTTTCGAGCGGCTGACGATTTCGGCGGCTTGCTGCCAGTTGTTCTGGTACAGCAGCAAGGTGACCATGTTCAGTGTCGCCAACTGGTTGTGCTGGGTGAGTTCAATGGCGGTGAGGAATTCGAATCGGGCCTCATTGAGGCGCAGTTGATTGAGGTAGACCACGCCCAAGTCGTTGCGGATTTTTTCGTCGGTCGGGGCCAGGCGTACCGCGCGTTGCAGGTGGGCCTGGGCCTGGCCGTTGTCGCCGCGGGCGGCGTAGAGTTGGCCCAGGCCGTGTTCGGCCTGAGCGGTCAGGCAGCCGCCGAGCAGGCTGCGGTAGAGCGGCTCGGCTTCGTTGCGGCCGAGCAGGCGATAGACCTTGGCTTTGCGCAGGCGTACTTCGCTGAGGTTGTCTGGCAGGCTTTGCAGGTTCGCGAGGCTGGCGTGGAGTTTGCCGTCGTTGGCCAGATCGTCCGCCAGGTTCAGGGCCAGTTCTTGCTCCGAGGTCAGTTTGCTGCAACTGGCCGGCGACAGCAGCGAGGTCCACGGTGCTTGGCCGTCGGTGGCGCAGCCGCCGAGCAGCAACAGGCTTGCGACGATTATCAGTAATTTCATCAAGCGCTCTCCATGAGCCAGCGTCAGTTTGCAAACGCCCGGGTGATTGCGGTGAAGCCCGGGCCGGCCAGTACGATCAGCAGGGCTGGAAACAGAAACAGCATCATCACTACCGACATCTTCGCCGACATTTTCGAGATGTATTCCTGCAAGCGAGTCAGGCGTCGGTCGTCCAGCAGTTGCTTGAGCGCCAGCAACGATTTCATCGCACCGCCGCCTTGGTGGATCAACTGGTGGAGGATGACGCAGGTGTCGGTGAATTCGTCGACGGCGAGCATCACCGCGGTCTTGTGCAGTTCCTGCCCCAGTTCCAGGCCCGAGTCGACCCGGGTCAGCAGCAGGCGCAGCTCGCGGGTCAGTTCCGGCAGCAGTTTGTGTCCCTCGGTGCTGAGGACGCGCAGGGCTTGTTCGACGGCCATGCCGGATTCGAAAAGGATGCGCAGCAGCGGAATAAACGTGGAAATTTCCACCGCGATGGTTTTCTGCCGGCGTGCGGCGGCATAGGCGAGTATGCGTTTGGGCAGCAGATAGCCGCCCCCGGCGGCGAACATCGGCGCCAGCCAGCGGTGGGTCGCCTGGGGGAAAAACACTTCTTGCAGAAAGACCGCCAGTCCCAGGGCCAGTAATGGCGTGCCGATCTGGCAGGCGGCGAACAGTGCGCGCTCGTTGGCGCGCCGCCAGCCGAGGCGGCTGAGCAGGGCCTGGGTTTCGCTGTCGATGCTCACCGAACGCTGGCCGAAGCGGCTGTTGCCCAGTGCCCGCAGCCAGTGGCCGAAGCGGTTTTCGCGCACCAATTGCCCTTGCAGGCGCAGGCTGATCTGACGGGCGCGGCGGCGTTCGGTCAGCCAGTGATTGCCCGCCAGCAGCAGGGCACCGAGCAGCAGCAGGAGGGCGGCGAGCCAGACCATCTCAGACGCTCCGCAACATGCGCCACAGCGCCAGACTGCCGAACACCTGCAAGCTCGCGGCAGTGAGCAGCATGGTCTGGCCGCCGGAGTCGTTCCACATGCCCAGCATGTAGCCGGGGTTGGTCAGCATGAAATAGCTGACCAGGATCAACGGCAGCGAACCCAGCACCCAGGCGGTCATGCGTGTTTCGCCGGTCAGGGCGCGCAGTTGGCGTGCGCCCTGGTCGCGTTCGCGGATCAGTTTGATCAGGTTCTCCAACAGCTCGCTGGCGTTGCCGCCGTAGCGGTGGTTGACCTTCAGGCCCAGGGCGAACATGCGCAGTTCGTCCTGCTCGTAGAGTTCGGCAAAGTCACTGATCGCATCCGGCAGGTTGACGCCCAGTTGCACGTTGCGCTGCACCCGGCCCATGGCGGTTTTCAGCGGGTCCTCGCTGGCTTCGATGGCGCCCAGCACCGCGTCACTGAGGGTGCGCCCGGACTTGAGACTGCGCACGGTGTGGTCGAGCAATTGCGGCAGTTGCTCGATCATGCGTTTGATCCGGCGCTGATAGCGGATGGCGATGTACACCCGCAAGGCCACTGGCGGGGCGATGAGCATGATCAGCAGCCCGGCCCAACTGGCGGTTAAAGACCCCAGGCCCATCGCCAAGGCCCACAGGCTCAGCCACACACCCAAACGCTCGCTCGGGCGCCCAAGGCCGGCGCGCAAAAACATCCGTTCAAGGCCGACCCGCTTCGGCTGTTCGGCGGTCAGTTGCGGTTGACCGGCGGCCAGTCGGCTGAGGACTTTTTCCGTCGCCGTCTTGCGCAGACCCTGCACAAAGAGATGGATCGACAGCCCGAGCAAGACCAGGCAAAGGGCGATCAGTACAAGCGGTCCCAGCATCTGCGAGCTCCTTGCCGTCAGCCCAGGTGGGTGTCTTGGCGCAACTTGGCGCCGGCCGGATTGACCGCTTCGCGCAGGAAGCCGAAACCCGTGCGGCGGTCGAGGCGGAACAGGGTATTGGTGACGTAGACGTCTTCGCGGATGCCGACCACTTCCACCACTTCGCTGACGCAGCGGCGGCCGTCGGGCATGCGCGTCAACTGGATGATCACATCGAGGGCGGCGCAGATCATCTGGCGCAGGGTGCGTTCGGCGATCGAGCGTCCGGTCAGGCCCACCAGCGTCTCCAGGCGCAGCAAGGCATCCTGGGCATTGTTGGCGTGCACGGTGCTCATCGAGCCGTCATGGCCGGTGTTCATGGCCGTGAGCACGTCGACGACTTCGACGCCGCGGATTTCACCGAGGATGATCCGGTCGGGACGCATGCGCAGGGCGTTGCGGATCAGGTCGCTGGCCTTCACTTCGCCGTGGCCTTCGGCGTTCGGCGGACGGGTTTCCAGGCGCACGACGTGAGGGTGGCCCAGTTGCAGTTCGGCGACGTCTTCGATGGTGACCAGACGCTCGTGAGGATTGATCAACTGGCTGAGGATATTCAGCAACGTGGTCTTGCCGGTGCCGGTGCCGCCGCTGATTAAAATGTTGCAGCGCTTGCCAACAGCGTCCTGCAGAAACTCAAAGATCGCCAGATCGATCGTCTGCATGGCCATCAGGTCGGTGCTTTTGAGCATGTCCTTGCGAAACTTGCGAATCGACAGGCACGGGCCGTCCAGGGCAATCGGCGGGATGATCGCGTTGACCCGGCTACCGTCGGGCAGGCGCGCGTCGACCATCGGCGAAGATTCATCGAGGCGCCGTCCCAGCGGCGCGAGGATGCGCTGCATGACCCGCTCGACGTGGTGCGCATCGATAAAGCGCAGGTCGCTCTGGTGCAGTACGCCGTCGCGCTCGATGAACACCCGGTGCGGACCGTTGACCAGAATTTCCGTCACCGACGGGTCGCGCAGCAACACTTCCAGCGGGCCGAAACCGGTGAGTTCGTCGACGATTTCCTCGCCCAGTCGCTCCATTTCGTAGCGGGAGATCGCCAGGTGGAGGCGGGCGATGTATTCGGCGACCTTGTCGGTGACGAAGTGCGCCAGTTGCGGGCGCGCGCCTTCCAGCAGGTTTTTTCCCGACTCTTCGATGGCGTCGATGATGTAGCGATGGAGGACCAGCTTCAGGCCCTCGTGATCGGTGTTGCCGATCGCACCGCGTGGCGTCGAGCCAAACAGTTTTTCTGCGCTCATGAGTTGCCTCGCAGACGATCGAACCAGGTCACCTTCGGTTTGCTCAGGCCTTCCGAGCGTTTGGCCAGGCGTTCGCCGAGGGTGCGCAGGCTCTGGGTGAGCTTTTCCCGTGGGGCCAGTTCGAACAGGCTCACGCCCTGGTTTTTTGCATTCAGGCGCACTTCCGGATTGAAGGCCAGCACCGCAAATACTTCCAGATTAAAGGTCTTGCCGAGGGTTTCCGAATCGGGGGCGACGTGGCTCAGATAGCGGTCGATCAGCAGTCGCCCGTGCTCAAGCTTCATGCCTTTTTCGCGCCACAGGTTGAGCACCGCCAGATTGCGCCGGCAGTTGAGTACGTTCTGATCGGTGTACCACAGCAGCTTGTCGCAGTGGCTGACGAAGGTGCGCAACGCTTCGCTGTCCGCTTGCCCGGTGAGGTTCACCACGATGTGCTGAAAGTGCTGGCGCAGGGCGCTGAGCAGCATGTACAGCTCGGCGGCACTGGTGGTCTCCAGCGGCTCGTCGGTGCTCGCGTAGGCGAGGATGCGCAGGCCGTTGTCGGCGCTGGTAAAAGCGCTGTCGATCAGCGTGGCGTCGAGGCGGCGCAAGTGGCGCAAGGCATCGCCGAAGTGAAACGAACTTTCCAGGCCCAGCAGCGCGAGACTGTCGCCGCGGGGCAGGCCGAGATCGAGCAGCAGCGTTTGCTGGCCGCTTTGCTGCACCACCATCGCCATGTGATTGGCGAGCAAGGCGCCGTCCGAGCTGCTCTGCACTCCGTACAGGACGGTGAGGCCACCCAATTGCGCGTTCGGCGCGACCGCCGGCAACCTTTTGCTCAAACGCCGCACCAGCCCGGCGACCTCACTGGAGCGTGAGCCATAGGCGACAAAATCCCGCGCGCCGGCGCGCATCGCGTTCAGCACAAGCTGATTGTCCATGCCGTCGCCCAGTGCGACGATCGCCAGCATCGGCTTGGCTTCCAGCGCACCTTCGATCAGCGCGCTCTGGGCCACGATATGCTCGCGGTCGAGACCGACGAAGACCAAATGGGCGAACGTCACATCGACCAGCGCCAGCAGTTCGTCAAGGCTGCCGGCACCGGCGCTGACCACTTGGCCCAGCGGCGCGAGGGCACTTTGCAGCCACTCCAGATCGGTGCTGTTGCGGGTGATGGCGAGGAAGGTCTGGCTCAGGTTCTGGTTCATTGGGACAACCCGCTGCGCTTGTCGAAATTACCGTTTTCGAGGAAAAACATGCGGTAGAAGTTGGGGTCGTAGTTACGCAGTTTTTCCCCCGGTAACGACGGCAGTTGCGCATCGGCGGCCAGCGGGTGCACCAGATGCGGAGTGACGATCATCAACAGTTCACGTTCTTCGCGCTTGATTTGCGACCCCTTGAAAAACGCACCCAGCACCGGAATGTCGCCCAGGCCGGGAAACTTGTTCACCTGCGAGCTGTTGGTGGTGCTGATCAAGCCGCTGATGACGAAGCTTTCGCCATCGCCCAGCGACACGCTGGTGTCGGTGCGGCGGATGGTCAGCGCCGGCACCGTGGTGCCGGCAATGTTCACCGCATTGGCAAAATCCAGTTCGCTGACTTCCGGGGCGACCTTCAGGGAGATGCGGTCACGGCCGATGATGGTTGGCGTGAGGGTCAGGCGGATGCCGAATTCCTTGTACTCGATCGACACACTGTCGCTGCCGGAACTGGGCACCGGAATCGGAATTTCACCTCCGGCGAGAAAACTTGCGCTCTGCCCGTTCAGCGCCACCAGACTGGGCCGCGCCAGGGTGTAGGCGAAGCCGCTGGTTTCCAGGGCGTTGATGATCGCCATGGTCTTGCCGCCGATCCACGAGAAGTTGAACAACGAGTTGTCCACCGGCAGGCGCGGCTGCGGCACACCGTCGATAGGCGGCAGCGTGCCGGGCGAGCCGAAGAGGAAATTGCCGCGGGTGCCGATCAGCGACGCGGTGGCTTCCTTGAGTTTGGTGCGGCTGACTTCGACGAAGCGAATGTCGGTCTGCACCTGGGACGGCAGGCTCGGATCGTCCGACGGTACGCGGCTGGTCAGGGCGCTGGTGGCGGCGCCCTGGACAAATACCATGGCCTGTTGCGGCTGCGCCGAGCACGCCGTCCAGACCATCAGGCTGGTTGCACCAGGACCGACGCCGGTGAGCAAAAAGGACGCGCTGCCGTTGGCGTGCACGTCGGCAATTTTCGGATCACCGATCGCCAGACGAGTGATCGCCACCGGCGACTGCATGTCCTGTTGAAAACCTTCGCCGATCTCGATGACGGAAGGCAGTTGTCTGAGCGCCGCGCAATTGCCGACCGCCGCGAGCGCGACGTCCATCGACAGTCCCAGCAGCAACAAGGCCCGAAGCACAGGTTTCACGGTCGGTCTGAGTCGACTCTGCATGCACTTGGATCCTTGCGCAGTCATGGGGTTTGCTGGCTGAGCTGGTTGCCGCGAATGATCTCCACCGCAGGCCTGGGTGCAGCGCCGGAAGCAGCGCTGGACGGTGTTTTCTGCGCGCCGGCCAAGGCCAGTTGGGTGAACTGAAAGAGCTGGCTGTTGGCTTTTTCGAGCTGCGCAGGGGACTGGTTTTCGCCGGCCCAGTATTTGGCCAGGCGCTGCTCTTCGCTGCTGCGCACGGCCAGGCGTAAGGTGCCGACCTGGGTCGCCAGCATCAGGCGGCTGAGGAGTTTTTCCGGCACCGCCAGCACCACGGTGCGCGCGGCAACCCGGCGTTGATCCTGTTTGATTTTTTCCTCGGCGTTCAAGGCCGGGGAGGCCGGCTGGCCGTCATTGGTCAAGCCGTACTGATCACCGACGCCGAGCACGCGCAGGGCCGGGACGACGATCTGTGCCGACTGCTGCAGGTTGCTCGCATCCTCACGCAGGTAAAGCAGCACATCCACGTAGTCGCCCGGCAGCAGTTGTCCGGCGGCGCCGATCACTTCGTCGACGGCCACAGTCAATGCGCGCTCGTCGCTGTGAATCATCCGCGCCAAGGCGCCGCCGGCCTGAAAACTTTCCTCGTTGAGCCAGGTGCCGGCGCGCAGGTGCCGCCAGGGTGTACGCCCGATGACCTGCTCGACGCTGGCGAGGCTGCCGGCCGGTGCGCTGCGCAGTTTTTCCACGGCCACATCGGCGGCGGTCAGCGGGGTGAAGGGCGGCACATCGTGCAGCAGCACCACCACGGCCTGGCGGGTCTGGTCTTCGGCAATCGCGACAGTTTTTTCAAGGGCGACGGCTGGCGCTGCGGGCGCCTCGGCGACAGGGGCCGGTTGGCGGCTGAGGACCAGTCCCCAGTAACCGACGAAAACAGCACCGAGCAGCAGCAGCGCGGCAAGGCCCATGGTGATGCGACTGTTCATGACGGCTCTCCCTTTCCTGCTGCACAACCCAACTGCATTTTGTTCGCGAGAGGAGTACTGATTCGGCAGCTATGAACATGCAACTATTTCGCTATTTCCAAGCTAGCTGATCCAAGCAAAAGCGCCATTAATGACAGGCAAATAACCCACGAAAGTATAGGGTCTGGCCAATTAACAGCAGGAAATGGCCGAGGCACGATGGGATTAATGCTTTGTGATTAATCCGTTCTTACAGTTGTTGGGACGGGGTTTGTTGACAATGCTCAAGTGGCACGGTGGAACCTTGCCGCGGTAGTGTTGTCGGCGCCAGAGGCGCGAAGGAGTGGAGCTATGTTTGGTATGACTTTCGATTATCTGATGGCCCGGACCCGGACTTTCTGCAAAAGCGAAGAAGCTGCGTCGGCTATTGAATACGCAATCGTTGCGGCGATGGTGGCCGTGGTAGTCGTGGTGTTTGTAACGCCCATTGGCGCTAAGGTCCTGGCGATTTTCAACGCCATTCTGACCGAACTCGGTGGAACCGCCGAGGTCAGGCCTACGACGTGACACGAGGTTTCCCGTTCTTTTTCGATGCCTGAGCAGCCGGTGATACAAGGCACGCGCAGGCATTGTCGAGGTCATTGGATTCCCGGCATCCGGCGGTCCACTGGCGCAAAGGAGAAATCTTATGCTCCTTGAATACCTGATCGCGCGCTGGCGTATGTTTCTGGTGAGTACCGAAGCGGCTTCGGCGATTGAATATGCAATTGTCGTCGCTATGGTGGTGGTGGTGGTCGTGGTGTTCATTACGCCGCTGGGTGCGAAGGTTTTCGATATCTTCAACAGCGTGCTGGTGTCTCTCGGCGGTACCGCGCAGACGGCGCCGGTGCAGACACCCTGACGCGGCTGGCGCTCGCGCCTGGCCAATGGCGCGCTACACTTGGGGTTACTTTCAGTGTTCAGGGGTTGCCCATGAATTCTCGCTCGCTGCCGCGCCAGCAGTTGCTTCTGGTTGACGATGAAGAGGACGCGTTGCTGGAGTTGGCTGAGTTGCTGGAGGGTGAGGGGTTTGTGTGTCATACCGCGACGTCGGTGAAGCTGGCGTTGCATCTGCTGACCCGGCATCCGGATATTGCGTTGGTGATTACTGATTTGCGCATGCCGGAGGAGTCGGGCATGTCGTTGATCAGGCGCTTGCGCGAGCACACGTCGCGCGAGCATTTGCCGGTGATTGTGATGTCGGGGCATGCGGATATGGAGGATGTCAGCGACATGTTGCGGTTGCAGGTGCTGGATCTGTTTCGCAAGCCGATTTATCACGTGAGGTTGTTGGAGACTCTGAATAATCTGTTTCCCACGCCTCGGGTTCAGGCCGGGTGAACTCGGCGGCCTTTGGGCCGACCGTGTTGTTGGGGTTTTGGGTGAATATCCGTTTTTTTCGGTGTTGCGGCTGGCGGTTCCGCCCTGACGGCGGGTCACTTTGGCAAACGCCCCAAAGTAACCAAAGGTCTGTGCCCTGGCGTTCGGCCCGCTCGCCGGGGCTCGGGGTTCCTGCGCTGCGGGATCGATCGGGGCGCAGCGTCTCCGGTTTGCTTCGCTGCACCTCCTCTCGCTGTGTTTGGCTGCGCCAAACGGTCGCTGCGCTCCCACGCCCGGATCAATCCCTCCGCTCAGCCTGCCGACGGGCTCCGAGATCAAGATCAAGAGCGGTACTCGAGCTAACGCTCATTGTGTTGAGTGGGGCGGCTTTGCCGCGGGCAGCTGCGCTGCTTTGCTTTTCTGTGGGAGCGAGCCTGCTCGCGAAGGCGGCCTGACAGCCGACCTGTTTCTTGCTGGATGCACACGATCAAAACTGTAGGAGTGAGCCTGCTCGCGATAGCGGCCTGTCAGCCAGCTGATCTCTTCCAGATGCACATCAATCCGGTGGAAACTGGCTGCCAGCGAATACGGCCTCACAGCCGACCTGTTTCTTGCAGGATGCACACGATCAAAACTGTAGGAGTGAGCCTGCTCGCGAAGGCGGCCTGACAACCAACCGACCTCTTCCGGATGTACATCAATCCTGTGGAACTGGCTTGCCAGCGATGGCGGCCTGTCAGCGCGATTAATGTTTGCTGAATGGACGCTTTCGCTGGCAAGCCAGCTCCCACAGGGTTTTGCGGTGTCTCAGGAGTTGAGTACACCGCTTCCTCAGTCCCCCCGACAGTACCTACAACTGATAACTGAAACTGATGCTGTACCGCGGCTTGCGATTGAATGTGTCCAAGGCTTCATCCGACATGGCCTTCGCCACTTCCAGCGCGACGTTGTAGTACTTGGCATCGCCGAACCTCAGGCCGACGGCGGTTGAGGACAGGTTGTTGGCCTGCACCGGCAGTTGGTTGAACCAGCTGCGCGAGCGGTCGAGCACCACGTAGGGTTGCAGGATGCGCAGCCAATTGCCGTCGCGGTTGAAACTGTAGTTGACCTCGTAGGCCACGCCCCAACCCTTGTCGCCCGAAGCCTGGTCGTCCGGGTAGCCGCGGCCGAAGTTTTGCCCGCCGAACACCGCTCGTTCGCTGTCCGGCAAGGTGTCGTCGCTCCAGTACAACGCTGCTGACAACACGCCTTGCCAGTTGTCGAGGAACTTGTCGCTCTGCACGCCGGACAGGCGCACGCGGAAGAAATCGAGGTCGATGTCGTCGTAGTTGGTGTGCGCGCCGAGGCTGTCGAAGCCCTGGTATACGCCAGCACTGAGGATGCGCAACTGCCGGGCGTCAGCCTTGCGCCAGTCGCCTTCGAAGGCCAGGGCGCGGACGTCGGTGCGCAACTCGGTGCTGAAGGGAAAGTTGATGCCGTCGTAGCGTGTCTTGTCATCAACCGCATACAGGCGTGAGCCGGCGGTCAGCAGTTCGTTGGCCGAGGCGATCAGGGGCGTGCTGAAGCCGATCGAGTAGCGATCGTTTTCGCGGTGGGTACTCAGGCGTCCGCCACCGCCCACCAGCACTTCGGTGTCGGGATCGGCGCGGTAACGTGAGGCCGAGACGTTGAGTTGCGTGCCCTCGGCGTCGAGGAATTGGCTGTAGTCGAGACGGTAGTAATGCTCTTTGTCATCTCCCGGCGGGAACAGGCCACTGAGGGTCAGTTGCTCGCCCATTGAAGTCTGCGAATTGCTGCTGATCCCGAGCAAGGCCTGCGGGCCGTTGCGGTTGTCTTCGGTGGTGCTCAGGGTGCTGGTGAACGGTTTGCGGCTGGCCTGGGCGACCAGAGTGGTGGCGCCGTCGGTGGTGCCCGGTGGCGGCACTTGCGCTTGCAGCGTCACGCCGGGGATGCGGCTCATCAGCGTGGTGTAGCGCTCGAACGTCTTGCGGGTCAGTGGGCGTTCGGCCTGGATTTTCGCCGCGAGTTTATCGAGCAGGCCTTTGACCCGGCCGACATCGCCCTGCATCTGGATATCGCGCACGTAGCCTTCCACCAGCACCACGCGGGCCACGCCGTCGTCGAAGTTCTGTTGTGGCAAAAACGCGTAGGACAACAGGTAGCCGTCCTGCTGATAGCGGCGGGTGATGTTGCGCGTGGCTTCGATCAGGTCGGCGAGGCTGGCCTGGCGGCCGATCAGGGGTTTGTAGATTTCGGCCAGTTCATTGAGCGGATAGAGCGTGCCGCCTTCGATCTGCACGGTCTTGAGATTGACCTTGGTCTCCAACAGCAAGGGCTGCGCGGCGGTTGCGCCGGGGTCCGGCACTTGTAGCGGCGCCGCACTCGGGCGATAGGCGTCGGCGGGCAGGTTGGGTACGGGCAGGTTGCGGGTGGTTTCGTTGCTGTTGAGGAAGCTGGGCAAGGTGTCGGCGAGGGCAGCGGAACTGAGGCTCAGGCACAGCAGGGATGCCAGTACGCGCATAGGACACTCCATGGTCAGGGCACAGCATTGGGCTGACTTTTCCTAAGAAAAAAGGCGGAAGACTCGTGGGAATCTTCCGCCCTCAACCAAGCGTAGGCGCTGTAGGTAAGGCCGTCGAATCGGCCAGGTGCAATTTAGCGTTGAGTTCCACCCAGCGCGCCGGTCAGGCCGCCGAGCACACCGCCCAGACCGCCGGTGGTGCCGCCAGTGGCAGTGCCGCTGTTGACCAGGCCACCGACCGCCGCCACGGTGCCGCCGACGTTGGTGACCAGACCGCCCACCGCAGTGGTGACTGGATTGTTGGTGGCTGCAATGCTCGTGCCGAGGCTGCTGACCGCACCGCCCACTTGACCGGTGAGGCCTGCGACTGGCGTACCCAGACCGGTAGCGGCACCGACTTGTTGGGTCACGGTAGTGACGGCGCTGGTCACTGGGTTGAGACCGGCGCCCACGGCGGCACCCACGGTTGCTAATGGCGAAGTGGTTGCAGTGATCGGCGTACCCGAGCCGCCGAGTACGGTGTTGAGGGAGGCAATGGTGTTGCCCAGGCCGCCAGCGGTCACGCCGCCGGCACTGACCACGCCGCTGGTGCTGCCGGCATTCAGGCCGCTGCCGACGTTGACCACCGCGCCGCCGACGGTTTGCAGAAGACCGGTGCCACCGAGACCGCCGCCAATTCCGCCAGTGCCGGAGCCAGTGCCGTTAGACACCAGACCGCCCGCTTTGCCGACCGCGGTGCCGGTATTGGCCAGCGCGCCGCCGAGGGTGTTGGTCAGGGCATTGCCGTTGCCGGCCACGGTGACCTTGCCGCCGAGGCCGTTCACGGTGCCGCCGACTTTCGAAATCACCCCTTTGAGCGGATCACCCAGGCCTGTGGCATCGCCGAGTTTGTCGGTGGTGCTTTCGACCATGGCAATCACCGGCACCAGACCGCTGCCGACCTTGTTGGTCAACTGGCTGGTCGGGCCGTTGCTGAGGGTGGTGTTGAGGGTATCGCCAAGCATGGTGACTTTGACGCCGACACCATCGAGTACCGGCGCGACTCTGGTGACCACGCCACCGACCACCGGAATGCTGCCGGTAGCCGTCGCCAGCTTGCCGCTGAGGTCGGACACGCCGTCGCCGACATCCGAAACCACGCCACCGACCGAAGCCACGGTGGTGGTCAGGCCTTTAGGGTCTGTGGCCAGTTTGCCGATGCCGTTGGTGACGCCATCGCCGAGTGTGCTGACGACGTTACCCGCTGTGTTGGCCGCGCTTTGTACAACGCCGCCCACCACCGGGACAGTGCTCAGGGAGTCACCAATCTGGCCGACGCCATCACCGACACCGCTGACGGTTTTGCCGACGTCCTGCACCAGCGTGGTGGTGACCAGCGAAGGGGCGGTCGGATTGGTCGGGTTGGTTGGATCGGTCGGGTCTGTCGGGTTGGTTGGATTAGTCGGATCGGTGCCGCCGCCAGTACCGCCGCCAGTGCCCCCGGTTCCGCCGGTGCCGGCGGTGCCACCGCCAGTTCCTCCCGTGCCCCCGGTTCCGCCAGTGCCTGCGGTATCACCCCCTGTTGTTCCACCGGAACCATCGGTACCGCCAGTACCTCCGGTGCCCGCCGTGCCGTCGGCAGTCGAGCTGCTCGGGGTGCTGCGGTGGCCGCCACCGCCGCTGCTGCAGCCGGCGAGGCCGACAGAAAGGATCAAGGCCAGAGCGATTGCTGATTTGGACCACATCACTTGAGTTTTCATGATTGAGATTCCTGCACCTGTCACAACGTTACGTTGCCTTCGATGGCCCGCCGATCTGTCGTCGGCGATGCCTCGTCCGTGGCTGTAATCTCAGGCGATGGCAGGTTTTGCACCATTCTCAAGTTGGTATTAACCCGTTTATATAGAGGGCCCGGGGCAATGCCGAAGGACTAATACCCAGGTGATAAACGGGCAAAAAAAAGCCTTGAAATTCAAGGCTCGGGATTTTGCAAAAACGCGGGCAGGTCGAGGAAAAACTTAAGTGATATATACACAATTAACGGGTTTCTCTGCCCTCCAAAGTTCAGGCGATCGGTTGCCACTGACCGACCATATGCTCCAGGTCGCCGACGCCGATCAAACGCAACTCACCGCTGGACCCCGCCGCGCTGGCCAGTAATGTCACTTCGCTGGGCAGTCGCACCGGTTTGCGAAAGTGCACAGCGATCTCCAGATTGGCTTTGGGCAGATGATCGGCGAGTGCCGCGACGGTGCGCGCTTTGTTCCACAAGCCATGGGCGATCGCGGTGGGAAAGCCGAACAGCTTTGCGCTCGCGGCACTCAGGTGGATCGGGTTGTAGTCGCCGGAGACTTTCGCATATTGACGACCGATGTCTGTCGGCGCGGCCCAGTGCGCCACGTCCAGCAGGTCCTGCGACGGCTCCCAGTCCTGGGCAGGCGCCTCGGCCTCAAGTTTCACACCGCGACAGAGCATCCGGCTGTCTGCTTCCCATAACGGCCCGAGCTGATCGTCCAGCGTAGTGAGCAGATCGAACGTCGCCCCTTTGGGATGTGGCTGCAGGTTGTGCACCTGCACGCTGACTTGCGCGCGACTGATGCCGCCCATTGGCCGCAACACGCGGATGCGGTTGCTCAGGTGAATCAGCCCAAGCAGCGGAAACGGAAAGTCGTTGGCCGTGAGCAATTGCATCTGCAACGCGAAGGCGAGGACATGCGGGTAGGTCGGCGGCAGCAGGCCGTCATCGGCGAAGCCGCAGACCTTGCGATACGCCGTCAGTCGTTTAGCGTCGATATCGACCCAGCAACGCAAGCCGCTGTCGGGCAGGTGCGTGCCGGTGATCTTGCGGCGTGTCGCGGCCCGTGTGTACAACCCCGGCAGACTCGGTTCGCGGTCCAGCGTGTGCCATTGAATACTCATGCCTAAGCCCCCAGCACGCTTTGTCCACACACCCGCAGCGCTTGCCCGGTGAATGCGCCGCTGCCCGGTTGAGCCAGCCAGGCCACCGCTTCGGCGACGTCTTGCGGCAAGCCGCCCTGGCCCAGCGAACTCATGCGCCGCCCGGCCTCGCGCAGGCCGAACGGAATGTGCGCGGTCATTTGCGTTTCGATGAAGCCCGGGGCCACGGCGTTGATGCTGATGCCGCGGTCCAGCAAGGTCGGCGCCCACGCCTGGGCCAGGCCGATCAAGCCGGCCTTGCTTGCGGCGTAGTTGGTCTGCCCGCGGTTGCCGGCGATGCCACTGATCGAGGCCAGCAGGATGACCCGCGCGTTGTCGCGCAAGGTGCCGCTGTCGAGCAGGGCCTTGGTCAGCACTTGCGGGGCGTTGAGATTGACGGCCAGCACCGCGTCCCAGAATTCCGGGGTCATGTTGGCCAGGGTTTTGTCACGGGTGATGCCGGCGTTGTGCACCAGAATGTCTAGCCCGTCGGGCAGCTGTTCGATCAACTGTGTGGCAGCGTCATCGGCGCAAATATCGAGGGTGATCGCGCGGCCACCGAGGCGCGCAGCCAGGGCTTCGAGGTCAGACTTGGCGGGCGGCACGTCGAGCAGAATGACCTCGGCGCCATCGCGCGCCAGGGTTTCGGCAATCGATGCGCCGATCCCGCGCGCAGCGCCTGTGACCAGCGCCTTGCGCCCGGCCAGCGGTCGGGTCCAGTCGCTCACTTGGGTGGCGCAGGCGCTCAGGCGAATCACCTGCCCGGAGACGAATGCGCTTTTCGGCGAGAGGAAAAACCGCAGCGGGCCTTCCAGTTGGTCCTCGGCCCCGTCGCCGACATAAATCAGCTGCAATGTGGCGCCGCTGCGCAGTTCCTTGGCCAGCGAACGCGAGAAGCCTTCAAGTGCTCGTTGCGCACTGGCGGCGAACGGATCGCGCAGCGTTTCCGGCGCGCGGCCGAGAATCAGCAGATGCGCGCTGTGTTCCAGGTTCTTCATCAGCGGCTGGAAAAATTCACGCAACTGCTTGAGCTGATCGGTGTGCTGCAAGTCGCTGGCATCGAACACCACCGCCTTCAGCTTCGGGCCGTGGCCGGGAATCCACGCTGTTGCCATCGACGGTTCGGTGCCATAGCTGTAGATCCCATCGGTCAGCCGGCTGGCCAGCGTGCTGATCCGCTCGGCCAGCGGCCCGCCACCAATCAGCAGGGCGCCTTCAATCGGCCGCAGGCGCCCGGCCTGCCAGCGCTCCAGCCGCACCGGCGACGGCAGGCCCAGGGCCCCGACCAGACGATGGCCGAAGGATGAGTTGGCGAAGTCGATATAGCGGTCAGACATGGAACGCGCTCCAGAGGTTGGGGTTCAAAGTGTGGACTGCCCGCGGCAATCAATCGTTCGATCGGTGCAATAAGGCCTACGCTTGAACATTCAGGTTTAGCAGGTCTCGCAGAGGAACGCGCTACTGTGGGAGCGAGCCTGCTCGCGAAAGCTCGGCATCAGCCACCAGCGATGCCGGATGTACCGGCCTTTTCGCGAGCAGGCTCGCTCCCACAGGGGACGCATCACATTCGACATTTGGAACAGGAGTTATCCATGACCCAGCTGCGCCGCGTCGCGATCATCGGCGGTAACCGCATCCCTTTCGCCCGTTCCAATGGACCTTACGCCACGGCGAGCAATCAGGCGATGCTCACCGCCGCGCTCGAAGGTCTGATCGAACGCTACAACCTGCATGGCCAGCGCATCGGTGAAGTGGTGACGGGGGCGGTGCTTAAATTGTCACGGGATATGAACCTGACCCGCGAATGCGTACTCGGCTCGCGCCTGTCTCCGGCCACGCCGGCCTACGACATCCAGCAAGCCTGCGGCACTGGCCTGGAAGCGGCGTTGCTGGTGGCCAACAAGATTGCCCTCGGCCAGATCGACTGCGGCATCGCCGGCGGCGTCGACACCACCTCGGATGCGCCGATCAGCGTCAGCGAAGGCTTGCGTAAGATCCTTCTGCAAGCCAACAACGCCAAAAGCATGGGCGCCAAGCTGAAAACATTTTTGCAATTGCGGCCCCGGCACCTGATCCCCGATTTTCCGCGCATCGGCGAACCGCGCACGGGCCTGTCGATGGGGCAGCACTGTGAATTGATGGCGCAGACCTGGAATATCCCCAGAGGAGAACAGGATCAGCTGGCTTTTGAAAGCCACCACAAACTCGCCGCGTCTTACAGCGAGGGCTGGCACAACGATCTGATGACACCGTTTCTGGGCCTGACCCGCGACAACAATCTGCGCCCGGACCTGACTCTGGAAAAGCTCGCCACGCTAAAACCTGCGTTCGAGAAAAGCGCCAGGGGCACGCTGACGGCGGGCAACTCCACGCCGCTCACCGATGGTGCTTCCGTGGTGTTGCTGGGCAGTGAAGAGTGGGCCAGAGAGCGTGGCCTGCCGATCCTGGCTTATCTGCGTGACGGCGAGGCGGCAGCGGTGGACTTCGTCAACGGCGCTGAAGGCTTGCTCATGGCGCCGGTTTACGCCGTCCCACGCTTGCTGGCGCGCAACGGGCTGACCTTGCAGGATTTTGACTATTACGAAATTCACGAAGCGTTCGCTGCGCAGGTGTTGTGCACGCTGAAAGCCTGGGAGGATCCGGAATACTGCAAAACCCGTTTGGGCCTCGACGCGCCGCTGGGTTCGATTGACCGAAGCCGGCTTAACGTGAAGGGCAGTTCGCTGGCGGCGGGGCATCCCTTTGCCGCAACGGGCGGGCGGATTGTCGCTAATCTGGCGAAACTGCTGGATGCGGCTGGCCAGGGTCGGGGGTTGATCTCGATCTGTGCGGCGGGCGGGCAGGGCGTCACCGCCATCATCGAACGTTAATCACGGTTTCAATGTGGGAGCGAGCCTGCCCGCGAAGAGGCCGTGTCAGCCGCCATCACTCCTTCTGACACACCGCTTTCGCGAGCAGGCTCGCTCCCACAGAGTTTTCGGTGCATCGGCAATGTCAGATTCTGTCGCAAATGCCCTTGCCGGCCGATACCAATCAATGTCACGGTCTCGGCTATGATTCGTATCGGTCGCTGCGGCTTGACCGCGTTTGATCCGGCACAGTGTGTGCATCCTCATGGTTCACAGGTCGGCACCCCCTCCCCGTCGGGCGAGGATTGCCGTATAACGAGTGACATTCGCGTGTTTGGTAATAAAGGACCCACAATAAAAGCTGATGAAGACTCCAAAACGCATTGAACCCCTGATCGAGGACGGTCTGGTCGACGAAGTGCTGCGCCCACTGATGAGTGGCAAAGAGGCAGCTGTTTATGTAGTGCGCTGCGGCAATCAGTTACGTTGCGCCAAGGTCTACAAGGAGGCGAATAAACGCAGTTTCCGCCAGGCGGCCGAGTATCAGGAAGGCCGCAAGGTTCGCAACAGCCGTCAGGCCCGGGCCATGGCGAAGGGTTCGAAGTTTGGTCGCAAAGAGACCGAAGATGCCTGGCAGAACGCGGAAGTGGCGGCGCTGTTCCGTCTGGCCGGTGCCGGTGTGCGAGTGCCCAAACCGTACGACTTCCTCGACGGCGTGCTGTTGATGGAGCTGGTGGCTGACGAATACGGCGACGCCGCCCCGCGTCTGAACGACGTGGTGCTGGAACCGGATCAGGCGCGCGAGTATCACGCCTTCCTGATTTCGCAGATCGTGCTGATGTTGTGTACCGGTCTGGTGCACGGTGACCTCTCCGAGTTCAACGTGCTGCTGACACCCACCGGCCCGGTCATCATCGACCTGCCGCAAGCGGTCGACGCGGCGGGCAACAACCACGCGTTCAGCATGCTCGAGCGTGACGTCGGCAACATGGCTGCGTACTTCGGGCGTTTCGCGCCGGAGTTGAAGACGACCAAGTACGCCAAGGAAATGTGGGCGTTGTACGAAGCCGGCACCTTGCACCCGAACAGTGTGCTGACCGGCGAGTTCGACGATCCCGAGGACCTGGCTGATGTTGGCGGAGTGCTCCGCGAAATCGAAGCGGCGCGTCTCGACGAGGAGCGCAAGCAGGCCATTCGCGCGGCGGACGATGCGCCGAAAGGCAAGTCCGACGAACCGCCTCCACCGCCGTGGATGCAGTGATTGTTTGACGGGAAACCCGGCTTCGGCCGGGTTTTTTGTACCTGCGCCATTGGTTAACACCACCGATCCTTGTAGGCCTTCGCCTGCTCGCGATAGCGGTGGATCAATCAACACTGTATTAGCTGATACACCGCTATCGCGAGCAGGCGAAGGCCTACTGGGGTTTGTGGTGTTGCTGAAAGTTGTATGGGAATCTGACCGACCTTCGCACACTCAAGGACTGAATGTGATCACCTCGCGCAACACCCACCTGATCGTCAGTGCCCGGCTGATTTCCGATTTCGGCGCGTTCCTCAACATGGTCGCGCTCGCCACCTATGTCTACCTGCTGAGCAACAGCGCAATGAGCGTCGGCATTTTCCTCGCCAGTCGCGTCGGGGGCGGGATCTTCGCCAGCCTGATCGGCACGTGGTTTTACCGACGCTGGCAGGGCCGCGCGCCGCTGATTGCTTTCGATTTGTTGCGCGCCGTGCTGCTGGGGCTGCTTTTGATCACTCCGGCGAGTCAACAGGCATGGCTGCTGCCGTTCATTGCCTTTGGCCTCGGCCTGGGCAATTCGATGTTCGCCATCGGCCTGAACAGTCAGTTACCGCGTTTGATCCCCGAGCAGCAATTGCTCAAGGCCAACGCCTGGATCACTTCGGCCTCATCCGCAGCGATGGTCGGCGGCAGTCTGGTGTCGGGGTTGCTGGTGGCGGGGTTTGGGTTCGCGACGGTGTTCGCCCTCAATGCCCTGACCTATTTGCTGGCAGCGTTGCTGATCGTGCCGCTGCGCTTTGAAAAGCCGATGGGCAGCGACGTCGCCGAACGCGGTGAATGGACGGCCCTCAAGCAGGGGCTGCGCAGTGCCCCGGTAGTCGCCGCCATGCTTGCAGTGACGATGGCCGATACATTGGGCAGCGCCGCGCACAACGTTGGTTTTCCGATCATTTCGAAGCTGCTTACTCCGGACGCGGCGAGTACCACACTGGGCCTGGCGCTCGCCGTGTGGGCCAGCGGCAAACTGCTCGGCGCGCGCATCGCCAGTCGCCTGAAAGGCTCGGACAAGCGCCATCTCGAACGACGCTTTTTCTGCGGCGTGGCGCTGATGTCGTGCGGTTTCATTCTGATGTTCCAGCAGCACAGCCTCTACGGTCTGTTGCTGTTTGCCTTGCCGGCGGGGCTGGGCGACGGCATTTCCGAAGTGAGTCTACTGTCTCGTCTGCAACGCGAACCGGCGGCCCTGCGCCTGCCGATTTTCAGCGTCCTGACCCTGCTGCAAATGACCGGTTTCGGCATCGGCATGCTGATCGCCGCGCCGTTCTATGCGTGGTGGACGCCGGGGGCCGTGGTCATGCTGTTCCATGGCATTCCCCTCGGCACCCTCTGTGTGGTGAAGGCGCTGGCGCTCAGGCGCGAGCGGGTTGCGCGCAGCAGCCCGACGCCAGTTCCTTGAGGATCGGGCAGTCCGGGCGGTGGTCGCCGCTGCAATGCTCGACCAGATCCTGCAAGGTATCGCGCAGCTCGCCGAGTTCGCGGATCTTCTGGTTCAACTCGTCAATGTGCTGCCGCGCCAAGGCTTTCACATCGGCGCTGGCACGCTGGCGATCCTGCCACAGGGTCAGCAGCTTGCCGACCTCCTCAAGGGAAAAGCCCAAGTCCCGCGAGCGCTTGATGAATGCCAGCGTGTGCAGGTCATCGGCGCCGTAGACCCGGTAACCGCTGTCAGTGCGACTCGCTGCCTTGAGCAACCCGATCGACTCGTAGTAACGGATCATTTTTGCGCTCAGGCCACTGTGCTTGGCTGCTTGGCCGATGTTCATCGGTGCTCCTCCAGGTCTTTGGGTTTCCAGGTTTTCAACAGTAGCGCGTTGCTCACCACACTGACGCTCGACAGCGCCATGGCCGCGCCGGCCAGCACCGGGTTGAGCAAACCAAACGCCGCCAGCGGAATGCCGATCAGGTTGTAGACGAAGGCCCAGAACAGGTTCTGGCGGATCTTCGCATAGGTCTTGCGGCTGATCTCCAGCGCCGCCGGCACCAGGCGTGGATCGCCGCGCATCAGGGTGATGCCGGCCGCGTGCATGGCGACATCGGTGCCGCCGCCCATGGCAATACCGATATCGGCCGCTGCGAGTGCCGGCGCGTCGTTGATGCCGTCGCCGACCATGGCAACCACGCCGGTTTTCTTCAGCTCGGTGACGGTTGCGGCTTTATCGGCCGGCAGCACTTCGGCGTGGACATTGCTGATGCCCAAGGCTTCGGCCACCACACGTGCGCTGCCGCGGTTGTCACCGGTCAGCAGGTGGCTGTGGATATTCCGTGCGGCGAGTTGTTGCACCGCTTGCAGGGCGCCGGGTTTGAGCGTGTCACCGAAGGCGAACAGGCCCAGCACTTTCGGGTCCGGACGTTGTTCGATCAGCCAGGACAGCGTGCGGCCTTCGCGCTCCCAGGCCTCGGCTGATTCGCTCAGGAGACCCGCACTCAAACCGCTTTCGTCGAGCATTCGGCGATTGCCCAGCGCCAGACGCCGGCCCGCAAGATCGCCGGCGATACCGCGACCGGTCAGCGACTGGCTGTCGCTGACATCCGGCACCTTCAAGCCGCGTTCGGCTGCGGCGTCCAGCACCGCTTTGGCCAGCGGGTGTTCACTGCCACGTTGCAGCGCACCGGCCAATGTCAGCAATTGGTCTTCGTCGCCATCGACCGCCGTGAGGTGGGCGATACGCGGCGTGCCGGAGGTCAGCGTGCCGGTCTTGTCGAACACCACACTGCTGACTTCATGGGCGCGCTCCAGCGCTTCGGCGTCCTTGATCAGAATGCCGTGGCGTGCGGCAACGCCCGTGCCGGCCATGATCGCCGTCGGGGTGGCGAGACCGAGGGCGCAGGGGCAAGCTATGACTAAAACGGCAACGGCGTTGATCAGCGCCGTTTCCAGCGGCGCGCCATACAGCCACCAGCCGAGCAGCGTGGCGAGGGCCAGCAGCAAGACCGTCGGTACGAAGATCTGGCTGACTTTATCCACCAGCTTCTGAATGGGTGCTTTCGCTGCCTGGGCGTCTTCCACCAGACGAATGATGCGCGCCAGCACGGTTTCTGCGCCCAGCGCCTGAGTGCGCACGAGCAAGCGGCCTTCGCCATTGATGGCGCCGCCGGTGACCTTGTCGCCCGGTTGTTTCGGCACTGGCAGGCTCTCGCCGCTGATCAGCGCTTCGTCGGCGTGGCTCTGGCCGTCGATGACTTCGCCGTCGACCGGGAAGCGCTCACCGGGTTTGACCAGCACCAGATCATTGAGGCGCAGGGCACTGATAGCGACATCCTGCTCGCGGCCGTCGATCACCTGAATCGCCCGCTCCGGGCGCAATGCTTCCAGCGCGCGGATGGCGCTGGCGGTCTGGCGCTTGGCGCGGCTCTCAAGGTATTTGCCGAGCAACACCAGGGCGATGACCACCGCCGAGGCTTCGAAATACAGATGAGGCATGCGCTCGCCCGCGGTGGCCCATTCGTACAGGCTCAAGCCGTAACCGGCGCTGGTGCCAAGGGCGACGAGCAAGTCCATGTTGCCGGCGCCGGCGCGCACGGCTTTCCACGCCGCCACGTAAAAGCGCGCGCCGAAGATAAATTGCACGGGCGTGGCGAGGGCAAATTGCGCCCAGGCCGGGAGCATCCAATGGATGCCGAACGGTTGCAGCAGCATCGGGGCCACCAGCGGCAGGGCGAGGGCGATCGCGCAGATCAGCGCCCAGCGTTCGCGGAGCAGGCGTTTTTGCTGATCATCCGATTGCGAGCGTTCGGCTTGCCAGACGCTGGCGGAATAACCGGCCTTGCTCACCGCATCGAGCAGGGTTTGCGCATCGACCTGACCGAGCAATTGGAGATGGGCGCGCTCATTGGCCAGATTGACGCTGACGCTGTTCACACCGGGGACTTTTTTCAGGGCGCGTTCGACGCGACCGACGCAGGATGCGCAGGTCATGCCGTCGATACTCAGTTCAAGGGTTTGCCGAGGCACGCTGTAACCGGCGCGCTCCACGGCTTGCATCAGCGCCGGCAGGCTGTCGCCGGGCGCCTGTACCCGCGCCTGTTCGGTGGCGAGGTTGACGCTGACGGCGCTGGCGCCGTTGACTTTGCTCAAGGCCCGCTCGACGCGCCCGGCACAACTGGCGCAGGTCATGCCGGCAATCGGCAGATCGAAAGTGATGGATTCGGACATCGGTCACGCTCCCTGTAGAAGTTGCCTACAGGATCAACCTTGCCACGCGGGCAAGGTCAAGCGCCAATTTTCGGTCTGATCGTTCCCACGCTCCGCGTGGGAATGCAGCCATGGACGCTCCGCATCCCGAGCGTGACGCGGAGCGTCACAGGAGGCATTCCCACGCAGAGCGTGGGAACGATCTGAACCTCAATAACCGAGATCGGCTCGTTTCAGGTAAACACCTTCAGCATTCATCGCCAACCGGTACTTCAGTACATCACCGGCATGCAGTACGACTTCCTGCGAGCCCGGCGCCAGCATTCCCGGATTGCACCCCGGTGCCTGGCCCGGCAACAGTTTCAAGCGCAGCGAAACCTTGCCCGGCGGCAAGTTGAACGAGGTGCTCTGCTCCTGAAACAGGCGTGCCGAGAGCTGGTCCTGAATGTACACGCCGATTTCGCACGACGTCGCCACTTCCAGGCGCTCGCGGGAAATGATCAGCACCGCGTAATCCTCACCGGCGGCTTGCACCTGGGGGACGGCGGCGAAAAGGCTGAGCAAGCCAAACAGGCTCAAAGCTGACCAGCGCATGGCTGAATCTCCTGAATTCGAGTCATTGATGTACGCAGCTTGGCCGAGCGCGGCGCCGATTGCCAGCCCGGCAGTTTCGCGCAGAACTTGACCTTGCCATCGTGGCAAGCTCGACACTGCCGGCAACCTCACTCAAAGGAGTCCTTCCATGCAAGTGTTCAACGTTCAAGGCATGTCCTGCGGCCACTGCGTCAGAGCCATTACCGATGCCGTGCAGGCGATGGATCCGACGGCCAGCGTGCGCGTCGATCTGTCAGCAAAAGAGGTTGGCGTCGAAAGTGCGCTCAGTGCCGATCAGGTCATCGAAGCGATTCGCGAAGAAGGGTATGAGGTCAAACTCGCCTGATATCGATCAAACCCTGTGGTGAGGGAGCAAGCTCCCTTGCCACAGGTGAGCTGTGCTTTTTGATCGTTAGCGAGCTATCGGAATGTTCAAGGCGTCCGGGCGCAGCTAGACTGTCGGGCTGCGACTTGCCCATCTGGATGCCTGATGAACTTCCGTACGATTCTGATACTCGGCGCCTTGAGCGCCTTCGGTCCCTTGGCGATCGACTTCTATTTACCCGCGTTTCCGGCCATGGCGGTGGCGTTCGGCACCGATGAACAGCATGTTCAGCTGACGCTGGCGGCGTATTTCCTTGGCCTGTCGCTGGGTCAACTGGCCTACGGTCCGATCGCAGACCGGTTCGGTCGGCGCATTCCGCTGCTCAGCGGCGTCGGCCTGTTCACCCTGGCGTCGCTGGCCTGCGCCTACGCGCCCAATCTCGAATGGCTGATCGGCGCGCGTTTCGTCCAGGCACTGGGCGGCTGCGCAGGCATGGTGATCTCCCGGGCCGTGGTCAGTGACAAGTGCGATGCGGTGGGCTCGGCCAAGGTCTTTTCGCAGCTGATGCTGGTGATGGGCCTGGCACCGATTCTGGCGCCGATGCTTGGCGGCCTGTTGGTCAACACCACGGGCTGGCAGTCGATCTTTCTGGTCTTGACCGGGTTCAGTGCGCTGGCGGGGCTGGCGGTAGCGCTCGGTCTGCCGGAAAGCATGCCGGCGCACATGCCGCGCCAGCCCTTGTCCGGTGCGCTTCGCCAGTACACGCGACTGGTCAAGGATTCGGTTTATCTGGGCCACGCGCTGACCGGCGGGATAGCCATCGCCGGGATGTTTGCCTACATCGCCGGTTCACCGTTTGTCTTCATCAAGCTGTACGGCGTTCCGGCCGAGCATTTCGGCTGGCTGTTCGGCACCAACGCAGCAGGTTTCATCCTGGTCGCGCAGGTTAACGCACGCCTGCTGGCCAGACGTGGCCCGGCGTTTTTGCTGGTGCGTGCAGTGTGGGTGTATTTCCTTGCGGGGCTGACGTTGCTGGCGGTCAGCGCGATGCATCCTGATGCCTTGTGGCCGTTGCTGATTCCGTTGTTCATCTGCATTGCCAGCCTCGGCTGCATCATCCCCAACGCCTCGGCGTGCGCGATGAACGGCCAGGGCGCGCGCGCCGGCAGCGCGTCGGCGATGCTCGGTTGCCTGCAATTCAGCATCGCCGCCGGTGCAGCAGCATTGGTGGGGGTGTTGCACGACGGCAGCGCGGTGCCGATGGCCATGGTCATCAGCCTGTGCGGTTTGCTGGTAGTGAGCGTCGCGCTGCTCACTCGACGTCTGCAAAATGCCCGGGCACTGGCACAGGCCCAAGGTTGAACGCTTCAGCCAGCAGCGCGCTGCTGGCTGTGTTCGGGGATTCGATGGGGCGCGCAGAGTCGCGCTTCGAGGGTGCGAGTGAAGGCCAAAGCCTCGGCTTCACTGCGAAAGGTCACGACGTGCTGGTCCAGGCGAACCTGCCATTGAGACTTTGCCACTTCTTTTATCAGGATCTTCATTGCTGACCTCCCTTGCGTAAAAGATGTATCGCAGAGGCTTCGATTGTAGACCCCAATACGCGCGCAATTGTGACAAGGGTCAGGCAACTGACTGACGGCAAAAAACCTCGCAGCCGCTCTGGCAGAGCAGCGACTGCGAGGTTTGATGTTTTCAGAAACCTTCTAAAACAATTTTCCCCTTGGCCTTGCCGCTTTCCAGCAGTTCGTGGGCGCGACGCAGGTTGGCCGCATTGATCGTGCCGAAGTGCTCGCCCACGGTGGTCTTCAAAGTGCCGGCATCGATCAGCTCGGCGACGCGGTTGAGCAGCTTGTGCTGTTCGATCATGTCCGGCGTTTCGAACAGCGAGCGGGTGTACATGAACTCCCAGTGCAGCGACAGGCTCTTGCGCTTGAGCAGGCTGATGTCGAACGACTTCGGATCGTCGATCAGCGCCAGTTTGCCTTGCGGCGCCAGGGCTTCGACCAGTTGCGGCAGATGCTGATCGGTCTGGGTCAGGCTGGCGACGTGGGTCACGCTGTCGATGCCGGCGCGTTTCAGTTCTTCGCTCAGCGGCTGGCTGTGATCGATGACCAGGTCGGCGCCCAGTTTGCTGACCCAGTCACGAGTCTGCTCGCGGGAGGCCGTGCCGATCACCTTCAGCCCCGTTAACTGCCTGGCCAATTGGGTAAGAATCGAGCCCACCCCGCCCGCTGCGCCGACAATCAGCAGGCGCTGGTTTTCATCGGTGTTGCCCTCACGAATGTGCAGACGCTCAAAGAGCAGCTCCCACGCGGTGATGGCGGTCAGTGGCAGGGCGGCGGCGTCGGCAAAACCGAGGGACTTGGGCATATGGCCGACGATGCGTTCATCGACAACGTGCAATTCGCTGTTGCTACCGGCCCGGGCAATCGACCCGGCATAGAACACCTTGTCGCCGGCCTTGAACAAGGTGACATCGCTGCCCACGGCCTTGACCACACCGGCAACGTCCCAGCCCAGCACTTTCGCTGCGCCGTTCTCCGGGGCCACGTTCTGCCGCACTTTGGTATCGACCGGATTGACCGAGATGGCTTTGACTTCCACCAGCAGGTCGCGCGGGCCGGCGACGGGTTCTGGCAGTTCGATGTCTTGCAGGGCGTTGGTGTCGCTGATGGGCAGCGAGGCGTAATAGGCGATGGCTTTCATGGGTGGCTCCGTACAGGTAATAGAACAAATCAGACAATCGCGCCGTGGCACTTGACCAGGACAGCGGTGGAATTCGATGAGGCCATCATTGGCTATTTCTCTGCGGGATAAAACCGGCTAAAAGAGCAGTCTCTTTCAATATTTTTTTGATAATCGAGGCTGAGGATGCTGCGTTTCGATGATTTGCAGTTGTTTGTCCGGGCGGCGGATCTCGGTAGCCTGTCGGCGGCGGCGCGGGTGATGGACATGTCCGCCGCCGTGGCCAGCGCAGCGTTGAAACGGATCGAACAGCAGCTCGGCGCGCGGTTGCTGGCGCGCTCGACCCGCAGCCTGCGCCTGACTGCCGAGGGCGAGGGCTTTCTCGAATACGCGCGGGCGGCGTTGGGCAATCTCGATGAGGGCCGGCGCTGGCTGGCCAGCGGGCAGGATCAGGTCAGCGGGGTTCTGCAATTGTCGGCACCCTCGGATTTCGGGCGCAACCTGCTGTTGCCCTGGCTCGATGAATTTCAGCGCGAGCATCCGAAACTGACGGTGCGCCTGTTACTGGGCGACCGTATCGCCGACCTGTTTCGCCAACCGGTGGACATCGCCTTGCGCTATGGCGAGCCGGAAGACTCCACGCTGGTGGCCTTGCCCATCGCCGCACACAACCGCCGGGTGCTGTGTGCTTCGCCGGCGTATCTGGCGCGGCATGGCGAACCCCGCCAGCTCGAGCAACTGGCCCAGCACAACTGCCTGCTGTACATGCTCGGCAGCCGCGTTCATGACCACTGGAGTTTCCATGATGGCAAACGCGAAGTCAGTCTGACCGTCAGTGGCGACCGCTTCAGCGATGACGCCGATGTCGTGCGGTTGTGGGCGCTGGCCGGGGCCGGGATCGCCTATAAATCCTGGCTCGATGTGGGCGCCGACGTGCTGGCCGGGCGCCTCAAAGTACTGATGCCGGAGCTGCTGTGTGAGCGCGCACCGCTGAATCTGCTGTGCGCCCATCGCGCACAATTGAGTAAGCCGGTGAACCTTTTGCGCGAGATGCTCGCCAGCCGATGCGCTGAACTGAGTAGTCAATTTCCCGCTTTCCTGAAACTTGATCATTAGTCGCAGGTAAATAGAGAAATTTCTGTCAGGAACAATCACCAAGTGCGCAGGCCCCGGCGCAGGACTCGGCGCCTAACCCGCTTATACTAGCGCCCGCCTCATACCAGCACCGACACCCCGTCCCGGATGCCCTCGCACTGCATCGCCAGGACTCAAGTGACGGTTGCGCACCTGCTGCGGGTTCTGTGCCGGAGCAGGTTGCGTCAGCGGCCTGCCTTGCCACGGCCTATGGCGATTTCCGCGTCTTGGCCGCTGACTGATTACCGGCCAAGATGTCTTCGAGCGGTAGACGATACGATTCAACAGGGAGTGAACACATGGAACATGCACCTTGCATCAGCCAGATCGCCACGTTGCTGGCCGACCCCAAGCGCAGCGCAATGATGTGGGCGTTGATGGATGGTTCGGCCCGGCAAACCGAAGAGCTGGCGCTGCTGGCAGGGCTCTCGCCGTCATCAGCCAGTGCGCACTTGGGGCGGCTGTCCGCTGGCGGTCTGTTGAAAGTCGAAATACGCGGTCGAAAACGCTTCTTTCGCCTGGCGGCACCGGAGGTCGGCGCGGCAATCGAGGCACTGGCCAGCGCCACCATCGCCAGCGCCCCGCGCGAGATACCGGCGGCGCTGAAACGCACCGCTGCGATGGTCAAGCCCCAGGCGGCGCCGTCTTCGCTGTTGCGCGCGCGTTTCTGCGACGACCATCTGGGCGGCACACTGGCGGCCGATCTGTATCAGCGCCTGCTCGATGCCGGCTGGATCGAACAGCTCGAACAGCGGGTGGTCGTGACGCACAAGGGCTCCACGCAGTTGGCCAAACGCGGCGTATTCATCCAGGCCCTGGCCCATCGCAATGTGCAGGTGGCGTGCGCGTGCCCGGACTGGAGCGAGCGCCGTCCGCACATGGGCGGCTCACTCGGTGCGGCGTTGTTGCAACTGTTCATGCAGTCCGGCTGGCTGACCTTGCCCAACGATTCCCGCGCCCTGCAACTGACCGCCGCCGGGCAACGGGAAATCCATCGCTTTGCCCGGGAAACCGAGCTGGAAGTGGCGTTATAGAGCGTTGGCGCTGGTCAAGCCGGGGACGGCGTCGTCCACGGCTGCGGGCAGGTCGCATTCAGTACGGCCTCTGAATCACCATCGCGCACACTCGTTCCGGGGATTTTTCCGGAGGGGGACACCGCATGGACACTCAACGCTTCAGCGCAGCTGAAAGACTGGAACGCTTGCCACTGAGCGGTTATCACCGAATCATTTTCATCATCATTGCCCTGGCGTTTTTCTTCGACTCCATGGACCTGGCGATGATGACGTTCCTGCTCGGTTCCATCAAAGCCGAATTCGGACTGAGCAGCGCCGAGGCCGGGTTGCTCGCCAGTTCGAGCTTTTTCGGCATGGTGCTGGGCGCCTCGTTGTCGGGGATGCTGGCCGACCGTTTCGGCCGCAAACCGGTGTTCCAGTGGAGCATCGTGTTGTGGGGCGTGGCCAGTTACCTGTGTTCGACCGCGCAAACGGTCGAGACCCTGACGTTATTCCGCATCCTGCTGGGGATCGGCATGGGCATGGAGTTTCCGATTGCCCAGTCGATGCTGTCGGAACTGATCCCGGCCCAGCGGCGTGGGCGCTACATCGCGCTGATGGATGGTTTCTGGCCGCTCGGTTTTGTCGCCGCAGGGGTACTTTCGTATTTTCTGCTGCCGCTGATCGGCTGGCGCGACATCTTCCTGGTCCTGGCAGTGCCGGCGGTGTTTGTGCTGGTGATCCGCTTTTTCATCCCGGAGTCACCGCGCTGGCTGGAACAGGCCGGGCGCGAGACGGACGCGGACCAGGTACTCAACGGCATTGAGCAACGCGTCCGTGCATCATTGGGCGGTGCGACGCTGCCTGAACCGGTGCGGCTGCCACGCACGGTGACGCCACCGGGCAATTTCTTTTCGGCGCTTCAGCAGATCTGGTCGCCACAGTACCGCCAGCGCACGACGATGATCTGGAGCCTGTGGTTTTTTGCCCTGCTCGGTTTCTACGGATTGACCTCATGGCTCAGTGCGCTGCTGCAGCAATCGGGTTTCGCCGTGACTCAATCGGTGTATTACACCGTGCTGATTTCCCTCGGCGGGATTCCCGGGTTCTTGATGGCGGCGTGGCTGGTCGAGCGCTGGGGGCGCAAACCGGTGTGCATCGTCACGTTGCTTGGCGGCGGGGTAATGGCGTTTCTTTACGGTCAGAGCGCGGTATTCGGTGGCAACGTTGCACTGCTGATCGGCACCGGGCTGTTGATGCAGTTCTTTCTGTTCGGCATGTGGGCGGTGCTCTACACCTATACGCCGGAGTTGTACCCGACGTCAGCACGGGCGACCGGCTCGGGCTTTGCCTCGGCGATCGGGCGTGTCGGCTCGCTGCTTGGGCCGTTGGTGACCGGTCTGGTGTTCCCGATAACCGGGCAGGGCGGGGTATTCGCGCTGGGTGCGGCGTGCTTTGCGGTTGCCGCGGGGGTGGTGTGGCTGTTCGGGATGGAGACTCGGGGGAAAACCCTGGAAGAGCTGACTGAAACCGAAGTCACTGGCTGAACACAGTCAAAATGTAGGAGTGAGCCTGCTCGCGAAAGCAGTGTGCCAGATATGAGTTCTTCAACTGACACACCGCTATCGCGAGCAGGCTCACTCCTACATTGGTGCTGCGATGTTGTTTAAGGTTTGACCAACCGAGCATCCAGGCTGTTCTGCGCCAGACGCTTGGCCTGGTCTTGGGTCATACCCAGGTGTTCGTGCAGCGCATGGAAGTTTTCGGTCACGTAACCGCCGAAATACGCCGGGTCGTCGGAATTCACCGTGACCTTCACGCCGCGCTCGAGCATGTCGAGAATGTTGTGCTGCGACATGTGATCGAACACGCAAAGCTTGGTGTTCGACAGCGGGCACACCGTCAGCGGAATCTGCTCGTCGATGATCCGCTGCATCAGCCGCTCGTCTTCGATCGCGCGCACGCCATGGTCGATGCGCTGGATTTTCAGCAGGTCGATGGCTTCCCAGATGTACTCCGGCGGGCCTTCTTCACCGGCGTGAGCAACGGTGAGGAAGCCCTCGTTGCGCGCGCGATCGAAGACGCGCTGGAACTTGCTCGGTGGATGGCCCATTTCCGAACTGTCGAGCCCGACCGCGACAAACGCGTCACGGAACGGCAGCGCCTGATCGAGGGTTTTCTCGGCTTCTTCTTCGCTCAGATGACGCAGGAAGCTGAGGATCAAACCGCTGCTGATGCCCAGTTGCGTCTCGCCGTCCTTGAGTGCTGCGGCGATGCCATTGAGCACCACTTCAAACGGGATGCCGCGGTCGGTGTGAGTTTGCGGATCAAAGAACGGTTCGGTGTGAATCACATTCTGTGCCTTGCAGCGCAGCAGGTAGGCCCAGGTCAGGTCGTAGAAATCCTGCGAGGTGCGCAGCACGTCCGCGCCCTGGTAATACAGGTCGAGGAACTCTTGCAGGTTGTTGAACGCATAAGCCTTGCGCAGGGTTTCGACGTCGCTCCACGGCAGGGCGATCTTGTTGCGTTCGGCGAGGGCGAACAGCAACTCAGGCTCCAGCGAGCCTTCCAGATGCAGGTGCAGTTCAGCCTTGGGCAGGGCGTTGAGCCAGTCGTACATAGTCTTTTCTCATCAGGTGCAATGCCGGCATTCTACAGAGGCGCGGCGAAATAATCGGCAAAACCTGACCAGACGATCCATCACACGGCTTCCTGCTCGCGGCGATAGGCGTAGGTATCGGCGAAGCGCGACAGCAGGAACTCTGCGCACGTGGTGGTCGGATATTTCGCCGGATGCGCGGCGTCCTGGCACCCGGGCAGGCACTCGATGCGCGTGTCCGGGTGCGGCTCGGCGAAGAACGGCATTGAATAACGATCAACCCCGAGCGGGCTGATCACCCGGTGCGGTGTCGAGCGATAACGGTCATTGCTCCAGCGCGCCATCATGTCACCGAGATTGACCACGAAAGTGCCGTCAATCGGCGGCGCGTCGATCCATTCATCCTGAACGTTCTTAACTTGCAGACCGCCCGCACTGTCCTGGTAGAGCAGGGTAATGCAACCGTAATCAGTGTGCGCGCCGGCGCCTTGCTGCTCGGCGGAACTGGCGGTGTGACGCGGCGGGTAATGGATCATGCGCAGCACGCTGACCGGCTCAACGAAGCGCGTGTCGAAGAAGTCGCGCTCGATCCCTAGCGCAATCGTCATCGCCCGCAGCAGGGTTTGCGCGAGCGCCTGCATGTCGCAGTAATGCGCCTCCATCAGGGCTTCCCAGCCGGGTTGCGCCGGATGGCGGTTTGGCCCGCGCAACGGCTTTTGCGCCAGCACTTCGGGATGATCGGCCGGCAGGTGCAGGCCCATGTCGAAGGTTTCTTTCAGGTCGCTGGGTTTGTCCGGGTCCAGTTGCTCGGTGGCAATCGCGCCATAGCCGCGATGGTGACGGGTCTGGGTGATGTCGATCTTGAGTTTTTCTGCCGCGGGCAGGGCGAAAAAGCGCTCGGCATGATCGAGCAGGGCATCGATGCGCTGCGCAGAAATCGGATGACCCTTGATATAGAAAAAGCCCCACTCGCGACAGGCTTGGTCGATCTGCTCGGCCACGGCAGGCCAGGCGCTTTCGTCAGTGGTGTAGAGCGGGCTGATGTCGATGATGGGAAGCTGATCCATACACAATCCTTGAGGACACAAAAGATCAAATGTAGGAGTGAGCCTGCTCGCGATAGCGGTGTACCAGGCAACACTTTTGCTGAATGAAACACCGCTATCGCGAGCAGGCTCACTCCTACAGGGGATGGCGGTGGGGCTGGGATTACTTCGGCATCTCTGCCTTCATACCCTCAACGTAGTAATTCATCGACGCCAGTTCTGCATTCGTCGCGCTCACCCCCGCGGGGATTTTCTCGACACCGGCCTGATCCCTGATCGGCCCGGTAAACGGCTGCAATGCACCGCTCTTGATGTCGGCAATCAACTGCTCGGCCTCGGCTTTCACTGGCGCCGGCACCAGATCGCTGATCGGCAGTTCGACCGTGCCTTCCTTCAGCCCGCCCCAGTAATCCTGGGGTTTCCACGTGTGGTCGATGACGCTTTGCGTCGCCTGAATGTAGTGCGGCGCCCAGTCGTTGACGATGGAAGTCAGCACCGCTTTCGGCCCGAAATGCGCCATGTCCGAGGCGTAACCCACCGCATATACGCCACGTCGTTCAGCGGCCTGGATCGGCGCCGGGCTGTCGGTGTGCTGGAACACCACGTCGACGCCCTGATCGATCAGGGCGTTGGCGGCATCGGCTTCCTTGCCCGGATCGAACCAGGAGTTGACCCACACCACTTTGATTTCGGTGCCGGGGTTGTACTTGTTCAAGGCCAGTTGAATGGCGTTGATGTCGCGGATCACCTCGGGAATCGGGAACGAGGCGACATAGCCGATTTTTTTGCTCTTGGTCATCTTCGCCGCGAGGAAACCGCCGACGTAGCGCCCCTCGTAAGTGCGCGCCAGGTAGGTGCCGAGGTTCTTGTCCTGTTTGTAGCCGGTGGCGTGTTCGAACGTCACCTTGGGAAACTGCTTCGCGACTTTCAGCGTCGGGTTCATATAACCGAAAGAAGTGGTGAAGATCAGGTCGTACTTGTCCTTGGCCATGTTGCGGATGACCCGCTCGGCGTCGGCGCCTTCGGCGACGTTTTCCACGTAGTTGGTGGTGATCTGCGCGCCGAACTTATCCGCCAGCGCCTTGCGCCCCTGTTCATGCTGATACGTCCAGCCGTGGTCGCCGATCGGACCGATGTAAACGAAACCGACCTTCAGCGGATCGGCAGCGCTGGCGCTCAGGCTGATCCCCAGACCGATGGCGGCGCACAGCAGTTTGTGCAGCGGACGTGTTTGCATGAATGGCAGCTCCATTTTGTTGTGTGTGCTGAAGGTCAATGCAAATTGCTGACCAACAGGACAACAAACTTTCCGGAACCGTGTGATGGCTATCGCGAGCAGGCTCACTCCTACATTTGAAATGCGTTCCCTTGTAGGAGTGAGCCTGCTCGCGATAGGGCCATCAAGGCCAATAAAGGTGCACCTGCTGAAACACCGCCATCGCTTGGTGCGCTGAGGTGTAACGAAACATTTAGCACCGCCCGGGAGTCAGTAGCTTCATCAGCTCTTTTCGGCAAAAGGCCCGCCATGCTCTCAATCCTCAAGCAAGAAAGCTTTCTGCTGCTGGCAGTCATTGCCGCGTGCATCGCTTATCCACTGGAACACTGGCTGTTGCACAGCGGCCAGATCGTCGCGCTGCTCGGTGGCCTGGTGCTGATCGCTTTCATCATCGCCGCCTCGATGCGCGTCGCCCATCAGGCCGAACTGCTTGCGGAAAAGGTCGGCGATCCCTACGGCACAATGATCCTCACCCTTGCGGCGGTGTTGGTGGAAGTGGTGATTCTGGCGATCATGATGAGCAACGAGGCCTCGGCCACCCTGGTGCGCGACACGATTTATTCGGCGGTCATGCTCGATATCAACGGCATCCTCGGCCTCGCCGCGCTGATGGGCGGCATCAAGCACGGCGAGCAGTCCTACAACGACGATTCGGCGCGCAGCTACAGCGTGATGATCCTCACCGCCATGGGCGTGTCGATGGTGGTGCCGGAGTTTATTCCCGAGGCCAACTGGAAGTTGTATTCGGCGTTCACCATCGGCGCGATGGTGGTGCTTTATGCGCTGTTTCTGCGCATGCAGGTCGGCCCGCACAGTTATTTTTTCAGCTATAGCTACCCGGACAAAAGGCGCAAGAAAGAGCCGATCGAGCAAGAGCCGAAACCGGTCAGTCTGGCGCTGTCGATCGGCATTCTGGTGTTCGGCGTGGTGGTGATCGGCGCACTCGCCGAGGTCATGTCCAAAACCCTCGACCTGGGCCTGGAAGGCACGGGCGCACCACCGGTGATTACGGCGATTCTGGTGGCGGCGATTTCGGCGGCGCCGGAAATTCTGACCGCGTTGCGCGCGGCGCTGGCGAACCGCATGCAATCGGTGGTGAACATCGCGATGGGCGCGTCACTGTCGACGGTGATCCTGACCGTGCCGGTGATGGAAGCGATGGCGTTGTACACCGGCCAGCCGTTTCAGATGGCGATGACGCCGGTGCAGACAGTGATGATCTTCATCACCCTGATTGTCAGTGCGATCAACCTGAATGACGGCGAAACCAATGCCATTGAGGGCATGACGCACTTTGTGCTGTTTGCGACGTTCATCATGCTGTCCCTGCTGGGTCTTTAGGGACGCTGTGATCGTTCCCACGCTCCGCGTGGGAATGCAGCCCGGGACGCTCCGCGTCCCAAAGGCGGACGCAGAGCGTCCATTGCGGCAAGCCCGCTCCCACAGTTTTAATCTGTGCTCACTCAGGTGCCGGCGATCAGTTGCCGCGCCGCCTGGCTGTGATCGGCAATCAAGCCTTTGAGATCCAGCCCCTCAACCTGCCCATCGACCACGCGCCACCTGCCACCAATCATCACCCGGTCCGCGCGATCAGCCCCACACAGCAGCAGTGCCGAGATCGGGTCATGGCTGCCGGAGAAACGCAGTTCATCGAGCTTGAACAAGGCCAGATCCGCCTGTTTGCCCACAGCGATTTCGCCGATGTCGGTACGGCCCAGCAGGCTCGCCGAACCTTGGGTCGCCCAACCCAGCACGCGTTCCGGGGTGATCTTTTCGGCGCCGTAGCGCAGGCGCTGGATGTACAGCGCCTGACGCGCTTCAAGGATCATGTTCGAGGCATCGTTGGACGCCGAACCGTCAACACCGAGACCGAACAGCGCGCCGGCGTCGGTCAGCTCGATGCTCGGGCAGATCCCGGAAGCCAGGCGCATGTTCGAACTCGGGCAGTGGCAGATACCGGTGCCGGCTTGCCCAAGGCGGGCGATTTCGTCGGGGTTGAAGTGGATGCCGTGAGCCAGCCAGGTGCGCGGGCCGAGCCAGCCGACACTGTCAAGATAATCGACGGTGCGCAGGCCGAAGCGTTGCAGGCAGAACTCTTCTTCATCGAGGGTTTCAGCGAGGTGGGTGTGCAGACGCACATCAAGCTTGTTCGCCAGATCAGCGCTGGCCGACATGATTTCGGGGGTGACAGAAAACGGCGAGCAGGGCGCCAGGGCGATCTGAATCTGCGCGCCGTCGCCACGCTCGTGGTACTCGTGAATCAGGCGCTGGCTGTCGTCGAGAATCACCTGACCTTCCTGCACGGTCTGCTGTGGAGGCAGGCCGCCGTCCTTCTCGCCGAGGCTCATCGAACCGCGGGTGAGCATGGCGCGCATGCCCAGTTCGCGGACGCTTTCGACTTGCACGTCGATGGCGTTCTCCAGACCGTCCGGGAACAAGTAGTGATGATCAGCGGCGGTGGTGCAGCCCGAGAGCAGCAGCTCGGCCAACGCCACTTTGGTCGCGAGCGCGAGTTTTTCCGGGGTCAGCCGGGCCCATACCGGGTAGAGGGTTTTCAGCCACGGAAACAGCGGCTGATTGACCACCGGCGCCCAGGCGCGGGTGAGGGTTTGATAGAAATGATGGTGGGTGTTGATCAGGCCCGGCAGGATTACATGCTCGCGAGCATCGAACACTTCATGGCACGGCGCCGACGGCTGCTGACCAGCCGCGAGCACTTCGACGATCACACCGTCTTGCAGCACCGGACCGCCACGGGCATCGAGCGCGTTGGCCGTGAAAATGGCGAGGGGATTTTTTAACCAGGTACGGGTCGCAGGCATTGTGGCCGGCTCCTCTGAAAGTTGGGTTCAGGGTTGCCAGCTCAGTGTTGTCCTGTCTGCTGATCCAGGGTCGCCGCGAAGGACGAGGCGCGCAGTGTCAGACAAATCGCCAAGGCAGGCAAGCCCCACCCGACCATTCACCAAGATCCCCCTGTAGGAGTGAGCCTGCTCCGGGCGGCGTTCCGACGATAGCGGTGTGTCAGATAAATATGTCTAACTTGACACACCGCTATCGTCGGAACGCCGCCCGGAGCAGGCTCACTCCTACACAGGGGGATGTGGTGCTTACCAGGGAATCGTTTCACCCTTGTAATTGACGAAGTGATGCCCGCCCTTGCCGCTGAACGCATTCACCTGATCGATCAACCCGCGCGTACTGGTCTCGACATCGATATCGGCGCCATCACCGCCCATGTCCGTCTTCACCCAGCCCGGATGCAGCGACAGCACGGTCAGTTTCTGCTCGCCCAGTTGCGTGACAAAGCTGTTGGTCATCGAATTGAGGGCTGCCTTGCTCGCCTTATACAACGCCAGGCCTGGCGAATCCGGCATGGTCACGCTGCCGAGCACCGAACTCATGAACGCCAGCACACCGCTGCCGTCGCGGATCTGCCCGACAAAACGCTGGGCCAGATTGATCGGCGCCACCGCGTTGGTGAAAAACAATTGGCCGACCTCGGCCAGCGTCGCGCCGCCCGGGGTCTGCACGTCGGGACCCTTGACTCCGGCGTTGACGAACAGCAGGTCAAAGGTTTCGCCTTTGAGTTTCTGGTTCAGGGCGATCACCGCTTGCTGATCGTCCATGTCGAGCTTTTCGATGCGCACGTCACCCAGCGCTTGCAGCGCCTCGGCCTTTTGCGGATTGCGCACCGTTGCGATTACTTGCCAGCCGTCGGCGAGCAAGGTTTTCACCAGACCGAGGCCCAAGCCCCGGGAGGCGCCGATGACCAATGCGGTTTTTGCCTGAGACATGATGGGTTTCCTTGAAAGTCAGCGTTCAGGATTCAATGGACACGCCTGACCGAGCCGCAGTTGCAGCTCTTGGCGCAGCGTGTCGAGTTCGCTCATGCGGGTTTCAACCAATTGCAGTTTGTCGCGCAGCAATTGCGCCACGGCGTTTTCCGGGTCGCGGGCGTGCCACAGGGCGGCGACGCTGTTGCCGATCTCGCCCAGAGTAAAGCCCAGCCGCTGCGCGGTTTTGATGTAGAGCACCAGTTGCACCATTTCCGGCAGATAGTCACGGTAGCCGTTAGCGCTGCGTTGCGCCGCGATCAGCCCGCGCTGCTCATAAAAGCGCAGGGTGTCACGGCTGACCGCGCTGGCCCGGGCTAATTCACCGATGCGCATGCTGTTTTCTCGAATGGGGTATTGACCCTGGAGCATACCCCAGGCTTTAACGTGCTTGCTCCCTGAATTTCTGGAGCAAGGATGATGTGGACCGCAACGCAGTATCGCAACGTGGTGCGCGGCAGCGCCTGGTATGACCTGATCGTCACGGCAGCGTTTGTCACGCCGTGGAGCTTCGCGCTTGTGCATGGGCTGCTGAACTCGCTGGATTTCCCTGGCGAACTGCCGCCGTTCCAATCCATGCACGTGCTGATGGCAAACTTGTTGGGCTCAGTGGTCTGTGTCTGGGCGGTGCTGCGGATTCGTGATCCGCAGCCGCTGTATGGGCGCTATGACGCGGTGGGGCGGTTTCTGTTTGCGGCGTGGCAAGGGTATGCCTTGCTGCACGGCGCCAGTTCGATTCTTGTGGTCTTCCTTATTTTCGAACTGGCGTGGGGTGTTGTTCAGGCATTGCCCATTTGTGGTGAGGGAGCTTGCTCCCGCTCGGCTGCGCAGCAGTCGTAAAAGGTCTTCCAGGATCAATGTCGAGGGCCGCTTCGCGCCCCAGCGGGAGCAAGCTCCCTCGCCACAGGTTTGTGTCTGCCTAATGTCCTGACTGCCAAGGCTGCCCCAACGAAACCGGCGCATACAGCCGTGTGCGCACGGCATCGCGGGACAACAACACCAGCACCACAATCGTTGCGACATACGGCAACATCGCCAGCAGACTCGAAGGAATCGCCAGCCCCAGCCCCTGCGCCACCAGGTGCAGGATGCTGGCGAGGCCGAACAGATACGCCCCCAGCAACAACCGCCACACGCGCCAACTGGCAAATACCACCAGCGCCAAGGCGATCCAGCCACGCCCGGCAGTCATGTTTTCGGCCCACATCGGCGTATAGGCCAGCGACAGATAGGCCCCGGCCAACCCGGCCATCGCACCGCCGAACAAGACCGCCAACGTGCGCACGGTCAGCACCGGCAAGCCCATGGCGCTGGCTGCATCCGGATTTTCGCCGACCGCCTGAATGATCAGGCCCATGCGACTTTTCATGATCACCCATGCCACCAGCGCAAACAGCGTGAATGACAGGTACACCAGCAGATCCTGGGCAAACAGCATCCGTCCGATCAGCGGAATTTCACTCAACAACGGAATGGCCAGCGGCTCGAATCCAGCCAGCGGTTTACCGACCCAGGCCGCGCCGACAAACGTCGAAAGCCCGACACCGAAAATCGTCAGGGCCAGTCCGGTCGCCACCTGATTGGCATTGAATACCAGCGCGACCAAGGCAAACAGCGACGACAGCAGCATCCCGGCGAGCATCGCCAAGAGCACACCCAGCCACAGGTTGCCGCTGTTGAGGGCGACGATAAACCCGATCACGGCGCCGAACAGCATCATGCCTTCCTGGCCGAGGTTGAGTACGCCGCTCTTCTCGCAGATCAGTTCACCCAGCGCCACCAACAGCAGCGGCGTGCCGCAGCGGACCATGGCATAGAAAATATTACTCAACAGATCGATATCCATCACAGCGCTCCGGCGGTTACGGCAGGGGACGAGGCGCGCCGGGTCCAGCGCAGTTTCAGGCGTGGCCGATAGAGAATCAGCACGTCGCAGGCAAGCAGGAAAAACAGCATCATTCCCTGAAACAACTGGGTGATCGCCTGCGGCAGATTGAGCGCCATCTGCGCGCTCTCGCCGCCGATGTAGAGCAGTGCCATCAACAGACTGGCAAACAGAATGCCGATCGGATTGAGCCGACCGAGAAACGCCACGGTGATCGCCGCGTAGCCATAACCCGGCGAGACCTGCGGCACCAGTTGGCCAATCGGCCCGGTCACTTCGCAAACGCCGGCCAGCCCGGCCAAGCCACCACTGATCAACAGCACCAGCCAGACCAGACGCTTCTCGCGAAAGCCGACAAAGCCTGCCGCGCGCTTGTCCAGGCCGAGTACCTTGATCTGGAATCCGACAAAACTTTTCTGCAACAACACCCACACCGCGACCAGAGCGAGCAGGGCGAAATACGCCCCGGCGTGCGCGCGGCCATCCTCCAGCAGCAACGGTAAGCGGCTGGCGTCGCCGAACATTGCCGACTCGGGGAAATTGAAGCCGGCAGGGTCTTTCAGCGGACCATGTACGCAAAACAGCAGCAGGTTCAGGGCGATGTAATTGAGCATGATGCTGGTGAGGATTTCGTTGGCGTTGAAGCGTGTACGCAGCCATGCCGTCAGGCCGGCCCATGCAGCGCCCGCCAGCGTGCCGGTCAGCAGAATCAGCACCAGCGCCCAGCGGCTGTGCATCCCGATAATGTTCACCGCCAGAGCACTGCCGGCCAGTGCACCGAGCAGCAACTGGCCTTCGGCGCCGATGTTCCAGACTCGCGCCTGATAAGCCACGGCCAGCCCAAGTGCACAAAGCACAATCGGCAGCGCTTTGACCAGCAGTTCGCCGACACCGTACAGATCGCTGACCGGCGCAATCAGCAGCGTATGCAGGGTTTGCAACGGATCGTGGCCGAGTGCGATGAACAGCAGCGAGCCACAGCCGAGGGTCAGCACCGCCGCCAATAACGGCGAGCACCACAGCATCAGGCGCGATTGCTGACCACGGGGTTCGAGAGAAAGCAGCATGTTTAAAACTCCGTTAAACCAGGGCGGCGCAAGGCGAATGATCGAACTGGCCGGCCATCCACGCGCCGACATCGCTCAGTTGCGTATCGCGGGTGTCGTGTAGCGCCGACAGTCGGCCTCCACACAGGGCGCCGAGGCGGTCGCTGATCTGGAACAGCTCGTCGAGGTCTTCGGAAATCACCAGAATCGCTGCGCCGGCATCGCGCAGGGCGATCAATGCGCGGTGGATGGTCGCCGCGGCACCGACGTCGACGCCCCAGGTCGGGTGCGCGGCGACCAGCAGTTTCGGTTGTTGCAGGATTTCCCGGCCCAGAATGAATTTCTGCAGATTGCCGCCGGACAGGCTGCGCGCGGCGGTTTGCGTGTCAGGAGTTTTCACGCCGAAACGCTGGATGATCTGTTGGGCAAGGGCTTCGACTTTGCCGCGTTGGATCAAGCCGTTGCTGACCAGCCCTTGCTGGAAAGCACTGAGCAGGGCGTTATCGGCCAGACTCAAATCCGGCACTGCGCCGTGGCCGAGGCGTTCAGCAGGCACGAATGCCAGGCCCAGTCCGCGCCGCGCATCCGCACGCAAATCCGCGACGTTGCGCTCAGCGAAGCGAATGGTCGCGGCTTCTGCCCGAGGTAATGTCTGTTCGCCGCTGAGCAGGGCGAGCAGCTCATCCTGGCCATTGCCGGCGACCCCGGCGATGCCGACGATTTCGCCGCTGCACACTTGCAGGTCGACACCCGTCAGCGAACAGCCGAAAGGATCCGGGTTGTGCCAGCTCAAACGCTGCACCTGCAAAAAAGCCGCGCCACCGCTGACCTTCGGATACTCGCCAATCAACGTCGCCGCTGCGCCGACCATCAGCTGCGCCAGTTGCTGATCCGAACACTCGGCGGGTACGCAATGCCCGGCAACCCGGCCGCCACGCAGCACCGTGGCGCTGTGGCACAAGGCACGCACTTCACCGAGCTTGTGGCTGATAAACAGAATGCTGCAACCCTCAGCGGCGAGGCGGCGCAGGGTGATGAACAAGTCGTCGGCCTCTTGCGGCGTCAGCACCGAAGTCGGTTCGTCGAGGATCAGCAAGCGGATGTCCTGCATCAGGCAGCGGATGATTTCCACCCGTTGCCGCTCGCCAATCGACAGGCTGTGGACAAGTCGCTCCGGCTCCAGCGCCATGCCGTAGCGCTGCGACACTTCGCGAATCTTCGGCTCCAGTTGCTTCGGTGTGCCGGCCGCGGCGCCCATGGCCAAAGCAATGTTTTGCGCCACGCTGAGTGTTTCGAACAGCGAGAAATGCTGGAACACCATGCCAATCCCCAACTGCCGCGCCTGCGCGGGATTGCGGATATGCACGCGCTGACCTTCCCAAAGCGTTTCACCGCTGTCGCACTGGGTGACGCCGTAAATGATCTTCATCAGGGTACTTTTGCCCGCACCGTTCTCACCGAGCAGGGCGTGGATTTCGCCCGGTGCAATGCTCAGGTCGATGGCATCGTTGGCCAGGCAACCGGGGTAGCGTTTGCTGATCTGGCGCAGTTGCAGGCGCGGAACAGAAGGGGCGGTGGGCATGACAGGCTCGACTGACTTGGAGTTGTGCCTGTGGATAAAGCAATTTCCTGGCCAGTGAGTCAGGAACGCGCGCCGATCGTTGCAGCCCGTGCCGATTGCCAAGGCTCAGCGCCCGGTTGGGCTTTCTGCTGAGCACCATTTCAGCGCAAAGCCTTGGAACAGGCTCCAGTTTCGCCCGCGTGTGGTTGGTTAAAAAACGAGCAATTGCTCGGGGCCTAGGCAGATCCAGCGACTGCGGCGGTCATGAACGGGTTATCCACAGGTTGTTCCACAGTAATTGTGTGCAAGCGGCGAACCCGGGCATAAGCACTGTGGTGCTTTCTTCTAAAGGTGATAAACGCGGCTAACTGATTGTTTTTAATTTGAATTTCCTTTTCGTCGGATGAATTGAACGAAAAGTGAACAAACCGCGCAAAGCCGCGTGACAGAAGGGTTACAGCGATATGTGCTCAGGTTATCCACAGTCGGGTGCACAGCGGATGTGGGCAACTTGGCAGAAAATGGAATTCACGTAACGCCCTAAAAAGATCGCAGCCTTCGGCAGCTCCTACAATTGGAATGTGATCCCCCTGTAGGAGCTGCGGAACGCTGCGATCTTTTGACCTTCTTCAACGCTGCAACAAAATCCGCCCACGACTCAAATCAGCAAGTTGCGATTGCAAGATATCGATCTGCGCCCCGCCCACCGCCAACTTCAACTCAACGCCATTGGCAGTAAAGTTTTCCTCCACCACCAATCCGCCCAGATCCGCCACTCGCAACTTCACCAGCGCCAACTCGGCAAACGCGCAAGCGCAACTTAACGGCACGCGGCTGATCAACTCGATTTTCTCCGCCGCTTGCAGGCATTTGTTTGCACCGCCGCCATACGCCCGGGCCAGACCGCCAGTGCCGAGTTGAATACCGCCATACCAGCGAATCACCAGCACTGCGACCTGGTCGCAATTCTGCGCTTCAATCGCCGCGAGAATCGGTCGCCCGGCCGTACCGCCGGGTTCGCCATCGTCGGTGCTGCGATATTGCGCGCCGAGTTTCCACGCCCAGCAGTTGTGCGTGGCGTTCAAGTCGCTGTGCTGCTCGAAGAACGCCTGCGCGTCGGCGGGGCTGCTGATCGGAGTTGCCAAGGTGATAAAGCGGCTTTTGCGAATCTCTTCGCGGTACTCGCAAAAACCGCTGAGGGTGAAAGGCATAAACGTCTTATAGAGAAGGTGTGAGGCCGCAGCCTTTGAGAATGATGCGGATCAGGTTGTTGCCAGCGTCTTCCATGTCCTTTCTGGTCAACTTGCTGCGCCCGGTCACGCGGCAGATCTGCGTGGCGAAGTCGGCATAATGCTGGGTGCTGCCCCACAGCAGGAAGATCAGGTGCACCGGGTCGACCGGGTCCATTTTGCCCGCATCGATCCAGGCCTGAAACACCGCCGCCCGGCCGGTGAACCAGGTGCGGTAATCCTGATTGAAATACTCGCTCAGGCATTCGCCGCCGCTGATCACTTCCATCGCGAAAATTCGCGAGGCCTGTGGCTGGCGACGGGAAAACTCCATTTTCGCGCGAATATAGCGGGTCAGCGCCTCGGCAGGATCGTCCTCGGCGGTGAGGGTGTTGAAGGTGCTGTCCCACAGCTCAATGATGTTGCTCAGCACCGCCACGTACAAACCGAGTTTGTTGGTGAAGTAGTAATGCAGATTGGCCTTGGGCAACCCGGCATTCTGGGCGATGGTGTTCATGCTGGTGCCTTTGTACCCGTGACGGGCGAACTCGTCTTCGGCGGCTTTGAGGATGGTCTCTTCGTTCTTCTGACGAATGCGGCTGGCGGGTTTGCCGCCATGGGCTGGGACTTCAAAGGTCATAGGCACTTCCGGGATTGTCTGTGGGTGCAGCCGAGTTGCGTTGATAGCGCACCCACAGGCATCCGACAAGTCCTTGCGCAATAAAACCGTTACGCCTGTTCGATCTTGTTCAATGGTGCGGGGCTTTTGGCCGCTGCGGTTTTGCCTTCCGGCAACAACAGGCAAAGGAATATTGCCGTCAGACCGCCGCTGGTGATCGCCGAGTCGAACAGGTTCTGCACCAGTTTCGGCAGCAGGTGCAGCAGGTTCGGTTGCGCGGCGATGCCCAGGCCGACGCCGAACGAGGTGGCGATGATCAGCATGCTGCGCCGGTCCAGCGGCGACTGCGCGAGGATGCGCACACCCGCCGCCGCGACGGCCCCGAACATCACCAGCGTGGCGCCGCCCAATACCGGTTTGGGAATCTGTTGCAGCACCGCGCCGATCAGCGGGAACAGGCCGAGACAGAACAGAATCACGCCGATGTACAGCCCGACGTAGCGGCTGGCGACGCCGGTCAACTGAATCACGCCGTTGTTCTGCGCGAACGTGGTGTTAGGGAAAGCGCTGAAGGTGGCGGCGATCATGCAACTGACCCCATCGCCCAGCACGCCACCGCGCAAGCGACTTATATAAGAAGGGCCGCTGATCGGCTGACGCGCGAGCATGCAGTTGGCGGTGAGGTCGCCGACGGTTTCGATGGTGCTGATCAGATAAATCAGCGCGACAGGCAGGAAAGCTGTCCAGTCGAAGCTGAAACCGAACTTGAACGGCGTAGGAAAACTCACCAAAGGTAAGTCAGGCAATGGCTGAGGGATCAATTTGCCACTGAACCAGGCCGCCAGACTGCCCAGCAGCAGGCCGACGATGATCGCCGACAGCCGTATCCACGGCGTATTTGAGCGGTTGAGCAGAATGATCGTCAGCAACACGAATACGCCCAGCGCCAGATTGCCCGGCGCACCGAAGTCCGGCGCGTTGAAGCCGCCGCCCAGATCGGTGATGCCAACCTTGATCAAGCTGATGCCGATCAGGGTAATGACGATCCCGGTCACTAGCGGCGTAACGACTCGGCGCAACTGACCGATAAAACGGCTGAGCACGATTTGCACAAGGGCGCCGAAAAAACAGACACCGAAGACCATCGCCAGAATATCTTCCGGGCTGCCGCCACGCTGCTTGACCAGAAAACCGGCCGACAGCACCGCCCCGAGAAAAGCGAAACTGGTGCCTTGCAGACAGATCATGCCCGCGCCGATGCCGAACGGCCGCCGTGCCTGAATAAAGGTGCCGACGCCCGAGACCATCAGCGCCATGCTGATCAGGTACGGCAAATGCGCGGTCAGCCCGAGCGTCGAGCCGATGACCAGCGGCGGGGTGATGATGCCGACGAAACTGGCCAGCACATGTTGCAACGCGGCAAGCAGGGCGGCGAGTGGTTTGGGGCGGTCGTTGAGGCCGTAGATGAGTTCACTGGACGAATCGGAATCTGGCTGCATGGCGTTGGCTTCTTGTTGAAGGATCGAGTTAAGCCTTCTCTGCAAAAACCTGTCCACTTGCTCAGCTTTCTGAGGCGATGACCGTCAAAGGCAGGAGCTGGCGAAGGCTCGGGCCGCGTCCGGACGATCTGTGATCTGGCTTTCAGCGCGTCGCCGCCAGACTCTCCAAGAAACTTTCCAGCACCAAATGAGGGCGCCGGCCCTTGCGCGTGACCGATGCCAGGCTCAAATCGTAAAAACGTGTGCCGGCCTTGAGCGCACGCAAACGCCCCTGCTGCACCCAAAGACTGGCGTAGTGATCCGGCAGATAACCAATGTAGCGTCCGGTCAAAATCAGAAACGCCATTCCCTCGCGATCGGAAGCGCTGGCGGTGCAGTTGAGCGCTTGATAATGCGCCTGAATGTCTGCCGGCAACCGGAAGGTCGGCGCAATCGCGTCCTGACTGTTCAGGCGCTGGTCATCGAGTTGTTTGTCATCGACATAAAACAACGGGTGGCCGATCGCGCAGTAAAGCAGCGAACGTTCGCTGTACAACGGCTGATATTCCAGCCCCGACAACGCGCTGGCCTGCGGCACCACGCCAACATGCAAACGCCCGTCGAGCACGCCTTGCTCGACTTCATTAGGCGCGATCATGCGGATCTGGATCTGCACATCCGGCCCGCGCTCTTTCAGCTGGGCGAGGGCGTGGGTGATGCGCATGTGGGGCAGGGTGACGAGGTTGTCGGTCAGGCCAATGATCAACTCGCCACGCAGATGTTGGTGCAGACCGTTGACCTCGGTGCGGAAACTTTCCAGCGCACTCAAGAGCTGTAGCGCCGATTGGTAAACCTCGCGGCCTTCCTCGGTCAGGGAAAAACCCGCGCGTCCACGTTGGCACAGACGCAAACCGAGGCGCTGTTCCAGATCGCTCATCTGCTGGCTGATCGCTGACCGGCCAATGCCGAGCACGGTTTCCGCTGCCGAGAAGCCGCCACATTCGACGACGCTGCGAAAAATCCGCAGCAGACGAATATCAAAGTCACTGACCTGGGCCAGCGGATCCGGACGACGGCTGCTCATTTTTTGTTCTCTTTGTTTAGCAGAGATCTAACTGAAGGTTAGAAGAGTTGAATTTCATCGACTTTATCGCCGTGGCAATTTAGCTGCAACAACGCTTTCCATCTCCCTGACGCTTATGCCCTGCGAGGTTTTGCCCGATGAACATGCCTGAAAACGCGCCGTCGCCACTGGCCAGCCAACTGAAGCTGGACGCGCACTGGATGCCGTACACCGCCAATCGCAACTTTCAGCGCGATCCGCGTTTGATCGTCGGCGCCGAAGGCAGTTGGCTGTTCGACGACAAGGGCCGCAAAATCTACGATTCGCTGTCCGGTCTGTGGACCTGCGGCGCCGGGCACACCCGCAAGGAAATTCAGGAAGCCGTTTCGAAACAGTTGGGCACCCTCGATTACTCGCCGGGCTTCCAGTACGGCCATCCGCTGTCGTTTCAGCTGGCTGAAAAAATCACCGAGCTGACGCCGGGCAATCTGAACCATGTGTTCTTCACCGACTCCGGTTCGGAATGCGCGGACACCGCAGTGAAAATGGTCCGCGCGTACTGGCGGCTGAAAGGGCAGGCGACCAAAACCAAAATGATCGGTCGTGCCCGTGGCTATCACGGTGTGAACATTGCTGGCACCAGCCTCGGCGGCGTCAACGGCAACCGTAAACTGTTTGGCCAGGCGATGATGGATGTTGATCACTTGCCGCACACACTGCTGGCGAGCAATGCCTTTTCCCGTGGCATGCCGGAGCAGGGCGGTATCGCGCTGGCCGACGAGTTGCTGAAGCTCATCGAATTGCACGACGCCTCCAACATCGCCGCCGTGTTCGTGGAGCCGATGGCCGGTTCGGCCGGTGTTCTGGTTCCGCCTCAGGGTTACCTCAAGCGTCTGCGCGAGATTTGCGATCAGCACAACATCCTGCTGGTGTTCGACGAAGTGATTACCGGGTTCGGCCGTACCGGGTCGATGTTCGGTGCCGACAGCTTCGGCGTGACCCCGGACCTGATGTGCATCGCCAAGCAAGTCACCAACGGCGCGATTCCGATGGGCGCGGTGATCGCCAGCTCCGAAATCTACCAAACCTTCATGAACCAGCCGACGCCGGAATACGCCGTGGAATTCCCGCACGGCTACACCTATTCGGCACACCCGGTGGCTTGCGCCGCAGGCTTGGCAGCACTCGACTTGCTGCAAAAGGAAAACCTGGTGCAGAGCGTCGCTGAAGTCGCGCCGCATTTCGAAAACGCTCTGCATAGCCTGAAAGGCTCGAAAAACGTCATCGACATCCGCAACTACGGTCTGGCCGGTGCAATCCAGATTGCCGGGCGTGACGGTGACGCCATCGTGCGTCCCTTCGAGGCGGGCATGGCGTTGTGGAAAGCCGGGTTCTACGTGCGCTTCGGCGGCGACACTCTGCAGTTCGGCCCAACCTTCAACAGCAAGCCGCAAGACCTTGATCGCCTGTTCGATGCGGTTGGCGAAGTGCTGAACAAGCTCGACTGATTTTTACAACAACTGTGGGAGCCGAGCTTGCTCGCGAAGGCGTACTTGAACGCGCCAGTGACATCCGGCTCCTCAACGGAACTACCTATATATAGAAGGCGCTTCTTACCTGGCGCCTGTGCACAAGCATTCAGGAGTGTTCGATGAGCGTTATTCCGCATTTGATCAATGGCGAACTGGTGACCGAGAACGGTCGCTCGGTGGATGTGTTCAACCCGTCTACCGGCCAGGCGATCCATAAATTGCCCTTGGCCAGCCAGGCGACCATCCAGAAAGCCATCGACGCCGCCAAGGCTGCGTTCCCTGCGTGGCGCAACACGCCGCCGGCCAAACGTGCCCAGGTGATGTTCCGCTTCAAGCAACTGCTGGAGCAGAACGAAGCGCGCATTTCGCAACTGATCAGCGAAGAGCACGGCAAG